>NZ_JANRHP010000004.1:0-212533 GCF_024733725.1 Parasutterella secunda | reverse complement strand
TTTAAAAGTGGGAGGTCAAATGACCTCCCGCTTTGCATTCTCGTCTCGAAATTTTCTGATAGATCCTTACATTGCTTTTTCAGTTCTATTTTTGCATCGGTACACTGTATATTATTGATTTAATATTTGTATGAGCTGGACAGCTACTGTCTAAAATTGACAGTTATTAGACAGTTCGTTGTTCAGCTTGACAATAACCCAAAAAGAGCCAACTCATGATTGTTAAGCAAGAAGTGATTGATGCAATTCACTTAATGAGACGTATTGGTGCCGATACCCAAAGATGTGAAGTCAAAAAATCGGTTCAAGAGTTGCCGAGAAATCTTCCAGAAACTATTTCTGCTTGAGCCAATTGAACCTAAAAACAGTCCTAAGCAGCGCTATCGATTGGTTCGAAAATAGTTTGGTCTATTCAGAAAATTTGAATACCAATTAGACAGTTAACTGTAAAGAGTAGAGAGTAACTGTAAAACTACTGTATATACTTTACAGTGCGTTGGGTAATTTAAATTTTTTGCAATACCATCATGAATCTGTCGAGGAAAGGTTGATTTGTGATCAAGCGTTTTGTTCAAAATGTGATCACGCTCAGATAAGTTGGGAAAATAACAGTGTGGTTTAGCAAATTTTGTATAGTACCAACTGTCCGGGTCATCAATTTTTTTGCATTAAAAAGCCCCCAAGTTTTGAACCTTGGGGGTCTGAATCATGCCGTTGCTGTTAAAACTTAGGCTTCACCGGGAACGATGAAGATCGGCATTCTGCAGGAAGCCACCATGGCACGGGTGGAACTACCAAAGACCAACGAGCTAATGCGGCCTTTACCATGCGAACCCATTACAACCATGTTGAGATTTTCATCGGCATAGTGGGTCAGTGTCGTTTGTAACGAACCGCGCAACTCAACAGGTTTAGCTTTAAGGCCTGCCGCTTTCAATTGAGCCAGAGGCGACTCAACAGCGTTGGTGTACTCTTTATGTTCGTACTTGGGTAAGAGTTTGTCGAGTTCAAGCACGCCCTTATCCAGAAGTTCTGACGGAACCGTCTCTTCATCCGCATGAACATAAATGACTTCAAAGGAAGCATCGGTGCCGAACAAATCCTTATTCTGGATCGCAAATTTTGTGCAAAGATCGCCAAAGCCTGAGCCGTCAACTGCGATGCCGATCCTAAGATTTTCATCTTTGGGGGTGTAATGTTCACGGCATACGAGAACAGGGCAAGTGGCCCGGGCGATTGTGCCCAAAGAGACAGAACCTAAATAAAGATTCTTTAAAGCGCTTAAACCTCGAGCGCCCATCACAATAAGGTCTGCGCCGATTTCACGGGCGTAGCTTGCGATAACCTTGGCCGGGTGACCGATCTTACTGGTCTTAATGACATTTTCAGGCAACGTTGCGATATCTTCAGCCATGTCTTCAAATACCGCTTTGATTTTGTCATCGTAGTACCAAGACTGAATATCAAAATCCCCTTCTTCCATCGGATGCTCAATATAAGGTTTTTGCACGTAGAGCAACTCAATCTGCGGTTTTTGATTTTCAAGCCAAGATTTTCTGCTCGTCACAAAACGAATCGCTTCTCGGCAGTCCGCACCACCGTCAATAGGAATCAATACACGCATAAAACACTCCGTATATGAACAATAAACCCTTTAAACTCAATAAGTTATATGAAGATATTGAGCTGTTTCTCTCTTAATTTCAGTGTACGCCGATTCCGTGTTTACGATTAAGGGTAAACGCTAATTATTGATAAAAGGCAAAGAAAGAGCCCTTTGCGACAAAATCGCTCGGGGCTCGTGAGAAGGCTTTGCTAAATAACAAAACCATTATTGTTTAGACATTGGGCACCACCAAAATCGGCAAATTGGTCGCCGCAATCATGGCACGGGTGGAGCTACCGAACACGAGTGAGCGAAGCGCGCCTTTGCCGTGCGTACCCATGACCATCACATCGAGATGTTCGTCAGCGTATTTCGGAAGAACGTCTTCGGGATTGCCGATAAGTTTCACAGCTTTAACCGGAACGCCTGCGATATCGAACTTTTCAACCGGAGACTTCACGGAGGCCTCAAATTCGAGTCCTTGGATTTCTTCCCAGGTCATTTGAGGCGGAATCGGGCCTTCGTTGACAAAGTCCGGCGCGTAAAGCGGATCGTCCGGCACCACATTAATGATTTCAAATGTCGCGTCCTTGCCGAAGAAGTGACGGTGGGCGATCAAATAGTCCGCGCACTTGGGGCCAAAGGGAGAGTCGTCAACGGACAGGCCCACATGCAGACCGGAAGGTTTCACTTCCGTCGTTTGACGGAAAACAAGCACCGGGCACTTGGAAGAGGCAATTGTGGCCAGTGACACAGAACCCAAATAAAGGTTTTGCAGTGCACTTAATCCGCGAGCGCCCATGACAATCAAGTCGGCCTTTTGTTCATTAGCGTATTGCGGAATAACTTGAGCGGGATGCCCCACCAAGGAAGTCTTTTTCACGTCCCCGGGAATTGCATCAATTTCTTCACGCATGCCGGACCACACGGCCTTGGAACGCGCTTCGTAATACGCTCCCATGTCAAACTCGGCTTGCTCCGTGGCCCGTTCCACTATCGGTTTTTGGACATAAACGAGTTCAACTTCCGGTTTTTCTTGTTCAAACCATTCTTTTTTCGAGGCAATGAATCGAATCGCTTCACGGCAGTCTCTACCGCCATCAACAGGAACTATCACACGCATAAATCCATTCTCCATGTTATGTTTGTTTATTTCGGAGGGATTGCAAAAAATTCTTTAAATTCAACAAGTTGATAATTTTGAATTTTTGCCTCTGTCCTTAATTCCAGTGTACTCCGATACGAGGCGTTCAGAGCAACTTTTTTCATGGGCAAAGACTCAGGGAAAAAGCGCTAAAAGTAAGGAAAAAGCCTTGAAAATCAGGGTGAAAAGCGATTTTGTTCGGACTATAATTAAAACTTTCTTTGACTTATAACAAGCGAATAATCATGCAAGATTTGTCCCAGATCATTGCCCAAGCGCAGAGTGCTTTTGCCGAGGCGACGACGCCCGCTGCTCTGGAAGACGCGAAGGCTAAATTTTTAGGGAAAACCGGTTCTATTACGGTTTTAATGAAAGGTCTCTCAAAACTCACGCACGAAGAAAAGCGTGAAATGGGACAAGCGTTGGGAAGCGCAAAGCGCGCCATCGAACAAGCGCTCGAAGCTCGTCGTGAAGAATTGGCCAATGAAAAGTTGGCGGCAAGACTGGCTGCTGAAGCCTTGGACGTAACCTTACCCGGTCGTAAATATCCGCAAGGCGGCGTGCATCCGGTCATCATGACGCAGATGCGTATTGAAGAAATCTTCCGTTCGATTGGTTTTGATGTGGCCGACGGTCCTGAAATCGAAACGGACTGGTATTCATTTACGGCCTTGAATAATCCGCCCAATCATCCGGCTCGCTCCATGCAGGATACGTTCTATGTGGACATGAAGGATGAAACGGGTAAGCTCTTGCCCCTTCGTCCGCACACATCTCCCATGCAGGTGCGTTACGCCCGCACCCATACGCCTCCGATTAAAGTGTTGGCCCCGGGGCGCACCTACCGTGTTGACAGCGATGCTACCCACTCGCCGATGTTTCATCAGGTCGAAGGTCTTTGGATTGACACCGATGTCAGCTTCTCCGATTTAAAGGGCGTGTACACCGATTTCTTGCGTCAATTCTTTGAAACGGATGAATTGAAGGTTCGTTTCCGCCCGAGCTACTTCCCGTTTACGGAACCGTCCGTGGAAGTGGACATGATGTTCACAAGCGGCCCGAAGAAAGGCCGTTGGTTGGAAATTTCGGGCGCAGGCGAAGTTCACCCGAATGTGGTCCGTAACTACGGTTTGGATCCTGAACGCTATATCGGTTTTGCGTTCGGTTCCGGTCTTGAACGCTTGACGATGTTGCGTTACGGAATTGACGATTTGCGTCTTTTCTTTGAAGGCGATTTGCGCTTTTTGAAGCAATTCAATCGTTAATGGCTCAACAATTTAAAAAGAGAAAACAAGATGTTATTTTCTGAAAGCTGGTTACGTTCCTACATTAATCCGGATCTGACGACGGACGAATTGTGTGAAGCCATGACGATGGCAGGGCTTGAAGTCGAAGAGGTAAGCTCGGTTGCTCCGGCCTTCTCAGGCGTTGTGGTGGCCCGAGTGCTCTCCGTTAAAGATCATGAAAATTCCGATCACTTGCATATTTGCCAAGTCGATGTCGGCGATGGCGGTGAACCCCTGCAGATTGTGTGCGGTGCGCCCAATGTGCGTGAAGGCATCTTGGTGCCGTGCGCCAAGATCGGCGCAGTTTTGCCGGGTAACTTCACGATTAAGAAGGCCAAGATGCGCGGTGAGGTCTCCATGGGGATGCTTTGCTCGGCTCGTGAATTGGGAATCACGGAAGATCACACCGGTTTGTGGATTTTGCCTGATGATCTGACGGTGGGTGAAGATATTCGCACGGCTTGCCATTTGGATGACAAAAAGATTGAAATCAAATTAACGCCGAATCGCGGTGACGCTCTTTCTTTAATCGGTGTGGCAAGAGACTTGCATGCCATTACGGGTGCACCTCTGACGTTGCCTGAAATGCCTGAGGTGCCCGCCAACTCCGACACGAAGATTGATATCAAGATCGAAGCACCGGATTTGTGCGGCCGTTACACAACGCGTCGTATTGATAACCTCAATATCCATGCTCCAACGCCGCAATGGATGAAGGATCGTTTGGAAAGAAGCGGTCAGCGCAGTATTTCTGCCCTGGTGGATATCTCCAACTACGTGATGTTGGAAACTGGTATCCCGACCCACTTTAGCGATGCTCAAAAGATCGCGGGCGGTGCTTATACGGTTCGTTGGGGTAAGCCCGGCGAAAAAATTGAGCTCTTAAACGGTCAGACGGTGGATGTGGATCCTGAATTGGGTGTTATTTGTGACGCCAATGGCCCGAAGGTGCTTGCCGGCATCATGGGTGGTGAAGACACCAAGGTGACCGATGAAACGACTTGTATTTCTATCGAGTCGGCTTTCTGGCATCAAAAGGCAATCCAAGGCCGTTGCCGTCGCCTGAATTTCTCAACGGATGCAGCCTACCGTTATGAACGCGGTGTGGACTTCGGTCAAACAGAGAAGGTTTTAAATTACATCACGCGTTTGGTGACGGAAATTTGCGGAACAGAAACGACGGTCATTGGCCCTGTCATTGATGCCGTGACTGTTTTGCCTGAACGCCATGAGGTGAAGATGCGTGCCGATCGCGCTCGTAAGGTGATCGGTATGGACATCGATACGGCCACGATGGCTGAATGCTTTAAGCGCTTGGGTTTTGAATTTACGCTTGAAGACGATGTCTTTAGCGTTAAGGCTCCGACCTATCGCTTTGATATCGAAATCGAAGAAGATTTGATTGAAGAAGTGGCGCGCTTGGTGGGTTACGAAAAACTGCCCGATCAACCGCCGATGGCTCGTGCCTATATGCACACGCGTCCTGAAGGCATGCGTAGCGTGCATAGCCTTCGAATGAAGTTGGCTGACTTGGGCTATCAAGAACTCATCAATTTCAGCTTTGTGCCTCGTGAATGGGAAAAAGATTTCGCCGGCAACGATCAGCCGATCGAACTCTTAAACCCGATCGCAAGCCAATTGTCGGTTATGCGCACGCAAATGGTGGGCGGCTTGGTTGATATTTTGAAATACAACTTAAACCGCAAGGTAACGAGTGCCAAACTTTTTGAAGTCGGCCGTATTTTCCGTCGCGATGAATCGGTGGTGACAACGGAACATTCCGTCAAGGGTGTTGATCAGCCGGTTCGCATTGCGGGTCTTCTTTACGGTGACGCCATGGGTGAACAGTGGGCCGTGCCTGCACGCTTGGCTGATTTCTTTGATGCCAAGGGTGATGTGGAACGCTTGATTGCCCCGCTTGAAGCTTCGTTTGTGGCAAAGAGCTTCCCGGCTTTGCACCCGGGTCGCAGCGCGGCGATTATGCTCGACGGTAAGGAAATCGGTTTTGTGGGGGAATTGCATCCGAAACTTCAGCAGACCTACGGTTTGCCGCATGCGCCGATTGTCTTTGAATTGGATGTCGCTTCCATTTTGCATAAGTCTGTACCGTGGCACACGCCTGTGAGCAAGTTCCAACCCATCTCGCGAGACGTGAGCGTGGTGGTGCCGCATGGCGTAACCTTCATGGCGCTGCAAAAGGTTGTTGCTCAAGCGGCTCAAACGGATAAGCGTTTGACTGGCTTTGTCTCGCTTGATCTCTTTGACCTTTACCACAAGGCTGCCGATGCTGATAAGCCCGCTGAAGTGAGCATGGCATTCCGCCTGACAATTCAGCCTGAAGACGAAAACTACTCGGGTGAAGACGCAGAGGCCGCGTTGGCTGCTGTGGTGGAAGCACTCGCCACTCAAGGTGCGGTGTTGCGTCAGTAAAGGCTGTTGCTAGAAGCAACTCCTAACTCCAAGGCCTTTCATTTTTGGGAGGCCTTGGTTAGTTTAAAACAGAAAAAGAGCTGAAAAATCAAAGGAAAATCATTTCTTTGGTACAATGCTCGCATTGAAAAAATCACGATTAAAGAGAGAGCAAGATGGAAACGAAAACCATGACGAAAGCCGACTTGGTGGAGATGCTTTTTAACCGCATGGGAATGAATAAACGCGACGCCAAGGATATGGTGGATGCGTTTTTTGATGAAATCCGTGCGGCGCTTGAAAGCGGTCGTACCGTGAAGCTTTCCGGATTCGGCAATTTCCAATTGCGCGATAAGGCCCAACGTCCCGGTCGAAATCCGAAGACAGGCGAAGAAATCGCGATTACGGCGCGCCGTGTGGTGACCTTTCATGCCAGTCAGAAATTGAAAGAAGCGGTCGCCAAGACCCACCCCTCTTTGCGCGAAACCACTAACCTTTAATGCTTCGGGAGGACCATTATGGCTTCTGAAGAACCGGTACGCATGCTCGAGGGCGATACGAAAGACTTCGAGCTCACCGAATTGGATGGCCCGGAAGAAGAACTTCTGGGTCGCTATCTGCCGATCGGTGATGTGGCCAAATCAATCGGCGTGAATCCGTCCGTGCTGCGTTTCTGGGAGCAAGAGTTCCCGCAGTTGCGCCCGACCAAAAGGGGCAACCGTCGTTACTACTGTTCGGAAGACGTGGCGCTGATTCGCACCATTCAGCATTTGCTCTATGAAGAGCACTACACGATTTTGGGCGCTCGCAATAAGATCCATGAGCTGCAGATTCAAAATAAGGTAAAAGGTATTTTGGATGACAAGGCTAGTGCTCCTTTGCAGACTAAGCCTGAAAAGCCCGCTTTGGATTTGGCGGCAGCGCTTGCAGAATTAAAAGCCATTCGTGCTATTTTGGATTCGCCCGCCCTGGAGGAGTCCCGTCGCCAGGAGCAACAGGCCAAGGAGAAAGCCGAACGTGACGCGGTAGAAAATTTCGCCTTGGTATCGGAAGATTTAAACGAGCTTCTGGCGAGAGAGGCCGAAGAAGAGGCAAAAAATGCTGACACTCAGGAAGAAACTGAAGAGCAGCAAGAAGAAGTCACGGCGCCTCATTCGTACGACTTGGGAGCCATTGGTGTGGATAGTGAGGATTTCTTGCAGCCTAGTCCCAAGATCGGCGACATGAAGATTACTTCAGAAGAAAAGCCAGAAGAAGTCCAGAAAGCGGAAAAGCCCAAGGTGGATACGTCGCATTTAGTCGTACCGCCTTTGCCCGGAGAGCGTCAGGGTTTTACGGTCGGCATGAAAGTGCCGAAGAACCATGACCAGTCGCTCATTTACACTTCTCCCATGATGTGGAAGAAGAAATAACCGAGCGATTATGGAGCAGTTTGCCAAAAAGGATGGGATTGTGTAATATTCCCATCCTTACGTCGGGGCGTAGCGCAGCCTGGTAGCGCACTTGCATGGGGTGCAAGGGGTCGCGAGTTCGAATCCCGCCGCCCCGACCATTGGATTCAAAAAGAGAGATCGGTTCGCCGGTCTCTTTTCATTTTTATTTTCCAAATGCTGTGTACATTGATATCCGATGCCACTGCATATCTTTCCCTTTTGATTTCAGGTCGATAAGGTTTTTGGTTCAACCCTTTTCCAAAGCGCCCATAGATTGATAGTGGCTAAAGATTGAAAATCACCAATTGCCCAGCTAGTTCCCCGAAACATAACTCTATGATTTTTTTGTATTTTGTTGAAGTGGGAAATGAAGTGGGAAAGTAACTCGGAAATTTCCCACTTCTTTCTCACTTACCTTAAAAATTTTCTCACTTAGTGGGAAAGGAAACTAACCTAGAGACTGTGATTAGAGAAAAATTTCCTGTACATCAGACAAGAAGTCCCATCCTTTATCGGTGGTGACGAAACGATTCAACGGCTGTGGCATTAGGCCTAAAGATTGGGCTTTGGCAATGCCAGGTTGGATATCATCTAGACTCAGGGCGGTTCGCTCACTCAATAGATCTAAAGGAGCCCCCTCACGAAGTCTCAGAACATTTAACATAAATTCAAAAGCTTGTCCTTCTTGGGCAACCACTCTTTCATGTGCTACTGCACTGTCTTTTATGGCGTGCTTTATGTAGCTTTCCGGCTGCATAAAACGAGCTTCGCGGACAATGGTGCCATCTTTCAGTGTGACTTTACTGTGCGCGCCGGCGCCGCACGCTAAGTAATCCCCAAATTGCCAGTAATTGAGATTGTGACGGCAACGTTTACCGGGCTTGGCATAACCTGAGACTTCATAGTGTTCGAAACCGGCCGTCTCTAAAGTGGAGGCGACTAAGTCTTGCATCTGATAAATCACATCAGGATCGGGAATGTTATCCGGAATGTGTTTGGCGAAAACGGTGTTGGGCTCAAGTGTTAATTGGTAAAAAGATAAATGGGTGCTTTGAGCGGCGATAGCTTCGTTAAGCTCAAATTTAAGCTCCTCAAGCGTTTGACCGGGCAAGGCGAACATCACGTCCAAATTAAAGTTCTCAAACGATTCCTGAGCGATTTTGATGGCTCTGCGGGCATCTTCACTATTGTGGATACGTCCTAATCGTTTTAAAAGCTCATCGTTGAAGCTTTGAATCCCCATTGAAAGACGATTGATGCCGATTGATCGGTAGGCTTTAAAGTGCGCCGTATCGACTGTTCCGGGATTGGCTTCCAGGGTAATTTCAACGTCTGACGCGACTTTAAGAAGAGAAAAAATAGTCTCTAGGAAACGTTCCAACTCTTGAGGAGCAATAAGAGAAGGTGTTCCTCCGCCGATGAAGATACTGATGAGTTCACGATTTTGTGCATAGGCAATGGAATGCTTTAAATCGTGAATTAAGGCATCAACGTACTGACGGGACGGATCGTATGAAGAAGTGAGGGCGTGAGAATTAAAGTCACAATAGGGACACTTTCTCACGCACCACGGCCAGTGCACATAAAGAGAGAGCGGAATATCGGCGCTTCTCATAAAGCCCAGCGCTTTTTCATTTCATCCATGAGTTTGACCATCGCAATGCCTCGATGGCTTACCGCATTTTTTTCATCCGCCGTTAGTTCTGCGGCGGTTTTCCCTACTTGTGGCAAAAGGAAGTAGGGATCGTAGCCAAAACCACCTTCTCCGCGAGGAGAATCTATGACTTCTCCGTACCAACGGCCCTCGGCGATGATGGGTTCTGGATCTTCCGCACAGCGTACAGCGACCAATACACAGGTGTAGTGAGCGCCGCGATCGGAAACCCTTTTCAGTTTTTCAACAAGCAATGCGTTATTGCGCTGATCATCACCCGGCTCTCCTGCAAAACGCGCGGAGTGAACGCCAGGGGCGCCGCCTAATGCATTGACGCAGATGCCGGAGTCGTCCGCAATCGCGGGAAGCCCCGTGAGTTTGGCGGCATGGCGCGCTTTGGCTAGACAGTTTTCAAGAAATGTCCCATAGGGTTCTTCTGCCGCCGGAATATTGAATTCGCCTTGAGGATGTACTTCAATATTCAATGGCGACAGTAGTCTGTTAAATTCACGAAGTTTTCCCTTATTGTTGCTGGCCAAAACGATTTTCATGGATTTGTCCTTTTTTAAGCAGTCAAAGCGGCTTTTTGCAGTTCAATAATTTGAGCGATCGCGGATTTAGCTAACGCGGTCATTTGAGCCATTTCATTTTCGGTGAAGGGTTCGCCTTCGGCCGTGCCTTGAATTTCAACAAAGCGCCCGTCACTAGTCATCACAAAATTCATGTCCGTTTCGCTGTTACTGTCTTCCGGGTAGTCAAGGTCGATAACCGGAACACCTTCAAAAATACCGGCACTGATGGCGGCCACATGACCTTTGAGAGGATTTTCAGTAATCTGGCCTTTGGTAAGCATTGCTTGAACAGCCAAAGCGAGTGCGAGCCAAGCCCCTGAAATAGAGGCACAGCGCGTGCCTCCGTCGGCTTGAATCACGTCGCAGTCCAATTGAATAGTAAAACCGGCCATCTTGGTGCGATCCACAACGGCACGCAATGCGCGTCCAATGAGGCGCTGAATTTCTTGTGTTCTGCCTGATTGCTTGCCTTTGGCGGCTTCTCGGTCGCAGCGCGTGTGTGTCGCGCGAGGCAAAAGACCGTATTCAGCTGTAACCCATCCTTCGGGCTTATCTTTTAAAAATTTTGGTGTGCCTTCGATGACGGAGGCCGTGCAAATCACTTTGGTATCACCCACTTCCACTAAAACGGAACCTTCTGCGTGTTTGGTGTAGTGGGTAGTAAAGCGCACGGGGCGCATTTCGTCAGGTTTACGATGAGAGGGACGTTCAAACATGGTTTAAATCCTCACAAAGAAAAATTTAGGAATCTTTTTCGCGCCTTTTGAGTCTGGGCTCAAAGAGCATGGAGCCGCCCATTGCCTCAGTCCAGGGTCCTTGAACATTGCTTTGAGGCTGCCAGTGCTGGGCGGCATCGTCGCTAACGAAAAACCCTTTTTCCGTTTGGGCAAAAAGTTTGTCGCCTCGGCCATCCAACGCCACAAACATGCCGAGGTCTTTGCTGAGGTAGCGGGGATGCCAGAATTTTCCCTCTTGGCTAGCGACATAAATGCCTTTTTCACAGGCGGCAAAGAGCTTTCCTTGAAAATTAAGCAGTGAAAAGAAGTGCCCGCAAGTGCTCCCGTCATACTTCAAACGCCAGCGAACACCGGACGAAGCCTGAAAGATTGCGTTGTTCGTGCAGGCGTAAAGCATATTGTCAAAGCTTTCAATATCAACAAATTCTCCGCCTTTTCGTTGAGGACTGATTTGAACAAATTGGGGAGTGTCAGTTTGGGTGCTGAAAATGCCTGTATCGGTGACTAAAAAGAGTTCTCCCCGGTGAAAGGTCAAACCTCGAAAAGTTCCCAAGGGATGCGTTTCGTCTTCGTAAAAGATAGACCACGTTTGTCTGAAGTCGTGGCTGATTTCGACACGGTTAAAAAGATAGTTGAGTCGAAAAGAGGCTTCTGGGGCGTCAATTACTAAGGGCATTGTTCTTATTTCCAAATACGTATCGATTGATTGTAAAGCAAAGGCAGAATACAGCAAAAACTATACGAAAGGCATTCCAATTCGTGACCGAAAGGATGAAAGATCGTTTTTATGATGGGAAAAACGACTCCAAAAATTCTCAAAAAGTTATAACTCATAAAAATCAATGAATTAAAAAGATCTGTCAAATTTCATTTGTTAATTTGATCAAAATTTTGTTGTGAAAAAGATACAGAAATTTGAAGTAATCGTTTAGTAAATTTGACAGATCGGGGGGTGGTGGTAGGAAAATTTCAGACAGCAAAGCAATTGTCATCGTGATGATTGACTTTCAAAGATAGATATTCCAATTTCTTTTATAGGAATAAAAGATCATGAAAAAGACTTTAGCTGCTGTTGCTGTCTTGGGCGCTTTCGCAGGCTCTGCTTTGGCTGCCGACGTAACTCTCTACGGTAAGGTTGACCTCGGTTTGAACTATACCCACACGGATGTTGATGGTGTTTCTTCTGATAACTGGGGTATGAAATCCGGTCAAAATTCTGGCTCTCGTTTTGGTATCAAGGGTACGGAACAAATCTCTGAAGGTTTGACGGTTGGTTTCCAATTGGAAAGCGGTTTTGAGGCCGATGACGGTCGTTTCAAGTACGGCAATGATGATGGTGAACGCTTCTTCGGTCGTGAAGCCCGCCTTTTTGTTCAAACCGATTTCGGTGAATTAGGCTTCGGCCGCATGGGCGGTTTGGATTCTGGCTCTGGTTCCTATGATATCTTCGGCGGCAACGCTGGTGTTTTCGGAACGGGTTGGTCTGGAATCGGTTCTGACAACGCTATCTTCTTAGGTATGAGTTCTCGTTACGATAACATGATCACCTATAAGTCTCCGACTTTTGGTGGCGTTACGGTTTATGCTCAAGCCTCTTTGAAGCAAGACTCTTCTAAGGATGGTGATGAAGCTTCCAGCAAGGCAGATCGTTATTATGCCTTGGGTGCCACGGGTAAGTGGGGTGCTTTGAGCACGGGTGTTGTGGCTAGCATGTATGACTATGGTCACGGTAATCGTGTAGCAGGAACGGCTACGATTACTACTGTAGAACCAGGCTCCATGCCCGAGATCGAAGATAAAGTTAATCCTGTTACAACGGACGACGATGGTTATGCAGTTGGTGCGTTCGCTGCTTATGACTTTAGTGTTACTAAGGTGACGTTGGGCGCTCAGTATTTTGACGGCGTACAACAAAAACGTGGTTCTTTGTCGACAGACGGTACGTTTGCTTTTGCCCCTTCTATCGGTAATGACGATCCTAATGATGAGGGAAGTATCGCCTTTGAAGGCTCAAAAGTGTCCTTCTCCTATGGGGAAGAGTCGGCTGGTGCTAAGGGCTACGGTGTAATGTTAGGCGCAGTTACCCCATTGGGCGCTGGTACGTTGTATACCTCTATCGGTTATCGTGATAGCGAAAATGCTGATGAAAAGATTGGTGGTCAGCTTGATGAAACGGTCTACCAAGTTGGTGTTGGTTACACCTATCCGTTGAGCAAGCGTACGTACCTCTACACGGCTGCTGGTTACACGCAAGAAGAATTGGATAAGGGTGGCAATACTGACACCGTTAAGACCAAGACTACGGAAGTCGTCGCTGGTATCGTCCACAACTTCTAATCTGATTGTGTAAGTTTTAACTTACTAAATTAGTTAAAAGTTTGGCCCTGATGGTTTGTACCATTAGGGCCTTTTAGCATCTATTTTCAGTGAATTTGTGATTAAAAGCAGATAATATTAGGCAACTGGTAAAAACGAGTTTTAGCGAAGGAATCAGAATTCATGTTCTTAAAACCATCTCCCCAAGAATTATTTGATGAATTGTGTGCGCATTCAGAATCTGCTCGAATTGAAGCCAAAGCTGGCAGCGCTATTGGCCCTTCCGTTATGCAAACCATTTGTGCATTTGCCAACGCCTGGATTGGACGGCGGTTATTTACTATTAGGTGTTTCGGAACAAGATAAACATTTTGTTGTGACAGGAGTGGATGATGTTGATCACCTGTTGCAAGAATTGAGTAACAATTGTCGAACGCAATTTGAAAGACCATTAACGATCGAAGCAAGTGTCGAAACATTACAAGATAAAAATGTTGTCGTTGTTTATGTTCCTGAATTGCTTCCCGCCTCCAAGCCTTGTGTTTTTGAAGGAAAGTTTCACAAAGCTAATAAAAAGAAAACAGGGATTTGGAGAAGAGGTCCCAACGGCGATTACGAATGTTCTCAAGAAGAATTAGAACCAATTTTGTTGGCTAAAACCAGAAAAAGCTTTGAAGAAGTTATTTTTGATGATGCGGAGTACGAGGATATTGATCCTCAGTTAATCGATCTTTACCGAAAACTAAGGGCAAAGAAAAATCCTCAAGCTTCAGAATTGTCGCTTAATGATTTTGAGCTGTTGCGCGTTTTAAGACTCATTCGAAAAAACGATAAAAATCAGTGGCAACCCAATGTTGCTTGTCTTTTGCTCTTTGGGTCTCAGGTGGCTTTGAGACGATTGATGCCAATGGAGCGGGTGGACTTTATTCGTATTGTGGGAACGCGTTGGATTGAAGATCCGAATAGTCGTTTTAGTTCTCTTGATTTTCGTGAATCTCTTTTAACTCTGATTCCCAAAGTTGAGGCAGCGGTCTTAGATACATTATTAAAACAGTTCCAACTGCAAGAAGGTGAATTGCAACGAACCGATGTTCCAGTATTACCACAAAGGGTTGTGCGTGAAGCGATTGTGAACGCGGTGATGCACCGTGATTATCGAGTGCACAGCCCGACTCAAGTTGTTCGCTATAGTGATCGAATCGAAATTTATAATGCTGGCTACTCATTAAAGCCAGTGGAAGAATTGGGTACAGGGGCATCAGAACTTCGGAATCCTATCCTGGCATCAATTTTGTATGACTTAGGTTTTGCAGAAACAAAGGGTTCCGGTATTAGAACAATCCGCACCCTTCTTAGAGAGGCTAATTTAGAGGAACCTAGCTTTGTTTCAAACGTCACCGGTAATTCGTTCCGGGCAACCTACTCTTTAAATCAGCTTATGAGCAAAGAAGACTTGCTTTGGTTGGGTCAGTTTAAGGGGTATGAGTTAAACGACAACGAAGCAAGAGCGCTGTTGATCGCTAAAAACTTAGGCGCGGTTAATAACTCAACTCTTCGAGAGGATACCAATCTGGATACTTTGCAGGCTAGTCACGTTTTGCAACGACTTAGTAAAGAATATGATCTGCTAGTCAAGCATGGAGCTGGCACGGCGACTACTTACACTCTGAATTGGACTCGGCTTCAAGCAATCGGTTTAAGATTTGAAACACCACACCCCGAAGCTGAAACATCACACCTCAGTGCTGAAACACCGAACCTCGGGACTGAAACATCACACCTCGGCGCTGAAACACTGCAGCTCAGAGCCGAAACATCACACCTCGGAGTTGAAGCATCTCATTTTTCAGTCTTATCTAAAGATTTGGAACAAGCAATATCCGATTTAGGATATCGGCCCAAGAAAAGCAATGTCTACAGAGTGATACTAAGACTTTGTTTACAGTCTCCAAGAACGAGCGATGCTTTGATGTCTGAATTAAATAGAGGGAGACAGTTAATTAAAAATTACCTAAAAGATATGCGGATGCAAGATATGATTGAATACGTTTATCCAGAGATTCCCAACCATCCTTATCAGGCTTATAGAGTGACTGAATACGGTAAGAAATGGCTCGAGAGTTCAAACGAGTGAAGAACAAATTGCTATACTTAACGCCCATTTTTTGATTAACAACAATTTGTTTTAAAAGAACAAATTCTCTTTTGTGCAACGGATGTAAACCGTGACCGCGAAAAAAATTTATCTTCGCAGCTTCGGCTGCCAAATGAACGAGTACGACTCTGAAAAAATAGTTGACCTGATGGTGGCCAATGGTTATGAGCGTACGGAAAAAGTCGACGAGGCGGACCTCGTTGTTTTAAATACCTGCTCCATTCGTGAAAAGTCTCAGGAGAAAGTATTCTCTGAATTGGGACGCATTCGCGATGCTAAAAAAGAAGCCCACAAAGACGATATGTTGATCGCTGTGGGCGGCTGCGTTGCAAGCCAAGAAGGCAAAAAGATTTTGTCTCGCGCGCCCTACGTGGATATTGTTTTTGGACCGCAAACGTTGCATCGATTGCCCTCTATGGTTCAAAAGGTGGAAGAAACACATAAACCGCAGGTGGATATTCGATTCCCTGAAATTGAAAAGTTTGACCATCTAGCTGAACCCCAAGCCCGAGGCGCTACAGCGTTTGTCTCCATCATGGAAGGCTGCAGTAAGTATTGTTCTTACTGCGTGGTGCCTTATACGCGTGGTGAAGAAATCTCCCGCCCTATGGCAGACGTTTTAATTGAAGTGGCAAAACTTGCCGCGCAAGGCGTCAAAGAAGTGACGCTTTTGGGACAAAACGTCAATGCCTATCGGGGTTTAACACCTGATGGAGATATCGCGGACTTTGCGATGCTCTTGGAATACGTGGCTGAAATTGATGGTATTGAGCGCATTCGCTATACCACCTCCCACCCCAAAGAATTCACGCAGCGCTTAATTGATGCCTACGGCAAAATTGACAAACTGGTCAATCACGTGCACTTGCCCGTGCAGTCGGGCTCTGACAAGATTCTTGCCGCCATGAAGCGTGGCTACACAGTCTTAGAATACAAGTCCATCATTAAACGTTTGAAAGCTGTGCGTCCTGATATCTCAATCGCGACGGATATTATTGTTGGCTTCCCCGGAGAGACGGAAGAAGATTTCCAAGCGACCTTAAAACTCATGGACGATGTGGGTTTTGATGCGAGTTTTTCTTTTGTTTATAGCCGTCGCCCCGGCACTCCCGCGGCTTATCTTAAAGACGACACCCCACAGGAGGTCAAGCTCAAGCGCCTTCAGATTTTGCAGGCTAAAAATGATGCCAAGGCAACTGAAATTGCTCAAGCCATGTTGGGAACCGTGCAGCGTGTTTTAGTGATCGGCCCGTCTCGGCGTGGTCGCGGCATGATGGCCGCTCGCACCGACAATAACCGTATTGTGAATTTTGTGGGCGACGAGTCATTAACCGATACAATGGTCAATGTCAGGATTACGGAAGTCAATCCTCATACGCTTTTGGGTGAAAAGGTATAAGAAGTCAAGATGGCACTTGAAGAAAAAGTATTGTCGCTTAATTTGGATTTGAGCAATACGGCGTTGGCCAGTTTGGTCGGACCGATGGACGCCAATCTTCGCCAAATTGAGGTGATTTTGGATGTATCCATTTCCCGCCGCAACAATCAGTTCCGAATTGCCGGCGAGCAGGAAAAGGCTCGAGAAGCGCTAAATGCTTTAGAGACGTTGGCGCATCGTGCGGAAAATTCATCCGAAGAACTCACAACCGATGATGTGCAGCTCTTTTTTGTGGGAGAAAACGCTAAGAAGGTGGACGGTGATTCACCGACTTCTCCTGTGCTGCATACCAAACGCCGTGAACTTCAGGGAAGAACGCCCAGGCAAAATGACTACATTCAGGCTATTCTCGATAACGACATTGCGTTTGGGATTGGCCCGGCCGGTACCGGTAAAACCTATTTGGCGGTAGCTGCCGCAGTGGATGCCTACGAGCGCGATCGTGTTGAAAGAATTATTCTGACGCGTCCTGCGGTCGAAGCCGGGGAGCGCTTAGGTTTTCTGCCGGGTGACCTCTCTCAAAAAGTTGATCCTTATCTGCGGCCGCTTTACGATGCGCTTTTTGATTTGTTGGGTTTTGATAAAACTCAACGTCTGCTTGAACGCCAGACCATCGAAATCGCGCCTTTGGCCTACATGAGAGGTCGCACGCTTAACAACGCTTTTGTCATTTTGGATGAAGCGCAAAATACGACGCCTGAGCAAATGAAGATGTTCTTAACCCGTATTGGGTTTGGCTCTAAAGCGGTGATTACGGGTGACATAACGCAGATTGATCTGCCCAGAGGAACGCGCTCCGGGTTGGTTGAAGCTCAAAATGTATTAAGCGGCGTCAGAGGGATTGCAATGACCTACTTTACGGCTTCTGATGTTGTGCGCCATCCCCTTGTCGCGCGCATCGTAGAGGCGTACGCTAAGGCTGATGAACGAAGACACTTGGCAAAACTTGCCAAAGAGGAAAACGAATAACATGTCCAAATTGAAACTTAAGCTCAATATTTTTGAGCACGGTGAATTCAAGCTTCCTTCCAAAAAGAAGATGAAAAAATGGGTGAAGGCGGCGATTGAACGAGACACGGAATTAAACGTCATGTTTGTGGGGGAAGAAGAGGGGCGTGAGATGAACGCTCAATATCGCCACAAGGATTATGCGACGAATGTCTTGACCTTTGACTATCAGCATGAGCCGGTTGCTATTGCAGATCTCGTTATTTGTGTGCCGGTTCTTATTAAAGAGGCTAAAAATCAGAATAAGTCCTTTGATGAGCATCTGGCTCACTTGCTTATTCACGGGACGTTGCATGCGCATGGTTACGATCACATGGAATATAACGAAGCCAATGTGATGGAAGACAAAGAAATCGGCGCGCTTTTAAAGCTTGGCTTTGATAACCCATATGAAGACCGGATTTTGCTGACCGGTATAAAGAAGAAATTTCACTTCAAAAAATAAATTTAGATTTATCTTGGGTGAGTTAACGGTTTAGTTTGGCAGGTCGCTTTCTGAGTGGCCTGTTTTCTTTTTGGCTCAGATAGAGGTTGGGCAGCACGATCGCTTCAGTCTCGCCCGTTTCTTTGTTGTTCCATGCCACAATAAAATTGATTTCAGCGCGATTAGGGAAATAACCCATTTGACGATATCTCAGGAGTTTTTCTTGGAATGCCTTTGATAGGAAGGCGCATGCACAAATTTGGCCATTGAGCTTGGTCGTAAATAGCTTATTCTTAAGAAATAAAATTTGACCGCTACGAAGCTGACAGAGCTCTTCTTTTTTCCCGGAAACAAATCCTAAGTTAACGTCGGCAAGAGTGAGATTCAAAACAATCTCGGAGGGCTTGTCATAATGCTTTCTGTCCTCAATTCGGTTAAGACTTTGCGTTTTGATAGAACCAAAAAGTGTGCCACTGTGGTGGATGTAAAGTGAATTTTTAGCGCGGGTCATGCCGACATATAACTTGCGTCGCTCTTCATCCGTGTCATCCACCACGTTGTCAAGAAACATATGGACGGTACCAAATTCGTGACCTTTGGCTTTGTGGATGGTTGAGACAAAAATTTTCCCCTGATCATTATCAAACGTATCTTCCAGTTGAGACTCGCGAACAAACTCTTCAAAATCAGAAAAATAAATTTCTCTTGGCGTAACGCTTTCGAAAAGCTGGATTAGGCGCAGACAATTGGGTAAAAGCCGGCTTTGATGGAATCGAGACTGTAGAGCGACCTTAGCAAAATTCCATAATCGACGACTAACAATAGGATCTCCTTGAAGGCGTTTTTGAAGGTAGACCAAGAATGAGCGAATCTCCAGAAGATTGTATAAATGAATGTCTCCCCTGCTTTGAATAAGTTTGGCATTAAGTCCTGCTTTTTGCAGAGCATTAAAAATCAAAGCCGCCTCTTCATTGGTGGAAGTCAAAACGGCACAGTCTTTAGTTTCTTTGCTCTCTGAGAGTTCGTCGATAATCGCTTTTTCAAAGTGGTGCCCATGATGGTGAATTAATGTCACTTGTCCGGAAACGTCACGGTGAGCAACAGCTGGTTTCGTTTTCATTCGTGTGGTGATGCTAGAAGCATAGGCATTGGAAAAGTCCACAATATGACGAGCGCTTCTAAAATTCTCCGTAAGCTCGTATTGCATTGCGTCATATTTGGAGAGGAGTTCTCTCATAAACTTGGAATCTGATCCCCTGAAAGCATAAATATTCTGATCATCATCGCCAACGGCAATCACTCTCATGGTTTCATTTCTTTGCATCAGAGCTTCAACCAGAGCAAAGTCGTCTTCACTCATATCTTGGGCTTCATCAATAACCAGAACACTTTTGGTAATTTTGTCTTGTTCTACGTCTCCTTCACGGATCATTTCAGCGGCTTTTTTAACGACATTATCAGCTTCATTCAGTGTGCCGGGTCGTCCCAAAAGATCGAAGCAGTATGAATGAAAAGTCTTTACTTCGACATAGAAAGCTGCAGAGTGAGTCAAATCAATCAGACGCTGTTTAAATTCCGTGGCAGCCGCCCGAGAAAAGGTCAACATAAGGAGTTGATCCCGTTTGACATTTTCCATGAGCAATAATGCGGCTAATTTATGAACCAGCACCCGAGTCTTGCCGCTTCCGGGGCCTGCCGCAACCACAATGTGCTGAGATGTGTGATCGTTAATAATTGCGAGTTGTTTTTCCGATAAAGAACCGAAAAGTTTTTGATAAAGCTTTTTCGTAATGGTGCGTGACAGATCCGCTTTATTGTCTTTGAAATATTTATTGATGAAATCTCGGTAGTCCACGTAAAAGTAATCGTGTACGTACTGCAAGGCGGCGTCGTAGTTTTTCAACATCAAGTTGGCAAATTGCCCGACGATATGAATTTGTTGAATTTTCTGTTCATAGTAATCGTCAAGTTGTTGATAGTCTGATCGCTTATATTTTCTGAGGTTACTCAATTCAAGACGGGTAATGGAGAGGCCGTTATAAAGGACTAAAAATCCGCCTTCAATTCGAAGCGCATCAATTTTGGATAGATAGAGCAGCGCATCTTCGACGGCTTTTTGCGTAGCTTTATTTTCAAAAAGGCCGCTTGTTTGACAATACTTTTTTTGAAGTGAAATGACAGAGAAATTAACGGCCAGTCGATCCTGCTGATCTTTTTCAGACTTTTGTTCCGAGGCACGCTCAAAAAGCTCTTTCAAAATGAAGTCGCAAAGCATTGCACGAGCTAAGCATGCGTCGGCTAATCGGTTTGTTTTCTCATTGGTGGTGAACTTGATGTGGTTATTGCCGCAATTGGTAATCTTTTCAAAAAAGCTTTTAATCTTCCAGTAATAAAAGATTGTTCGAATTTTCTTAATACTGGACGATAAGCCCGCTTCCTGCGCTTTGGCATTTAACTCTTTAAGATTGTGGATACGCTCATCAGTAAAGGGAGAAAGCTCGGTGATGAGGAATTGTTCCAGAGCCGTGAAATTCCTAAGGACATTAAATGATTTCTTTTCGGTGTCAGACTTAAAGATATAAGCTGACATATCCATATCATCACGCAGTAAGTCCCCTTCTTTCAAGAGACTGATGATGCGAATGATTTCGCCTTTTTCAATTCCCAAACGGTCTGCCAGATAATCCACTCGGGATTCTGCTTCATCGTTACCTGCCTGAGCGATTGAGTGACTAGAGATAAGCGAAGCAACAATACGTTTAGCGACTTGTCGGTCTGTGTCATTTGTAAAAAGTGGGCAGGCATCAATTTTGGAGTTGGCTTCTATCACGCTTGCGACTTTTAAGCTTGTCGCGTAAATATGAGGAACATTTTGTCCACGCTTGATGTAGCCCGCAAGCTCCAATGTGGCCAAGGCTGTTTTAATGCCGGTTTCCAACTCATGAGACTCTCGATCCCATCCTGCCCAACGGGCTAATTCCAATGCAGAGCATGTCAGCCGGGGGCCTCGTTTGGTGTGATCTTTGATGGCCTTCCAAACTTGCTGAATTTCACTCATGCTCAGTTTCGTCTGATTCAGAAGTAGGAAGTGTTTATTGAGATCATTTTCATTAAAGAGAATGTGACATTCAGCCGAGAGCGCAGGATCACGTCCAGCTCGTCCCGCTTCTTGTACATAGTTTTCAAGAGACGAGGAGATGTCATAGTGGATGACAAGGCCAACATCTTTTTTATCCACCCCCATGCCGAAGGCATTAGTGGCCACCATGATTCTGACTTGATCGCTTAAAAAGGCCTCTTGGTTCTTTGTTTTGTCTTCTGAGGCTATTTTGCCGTTATAAGGCAAAGCACTAAATCCATCTTTATTGAGACGCTGGGCTAATTCTTCGTTTGCGTCCACCCTTGAGACGTAAACAATTGTCGGACAGCTTTTCTGTTCGATCAACTCTCTCAGTTTGGCATACTTTTTATCATCATCTTCCACATGCCAGACAGAATAGTGCAGATTTTCTCGAGCGGCCTGTGAAACGTAGAGTTTTAAATCAAGGTCAAGCTTCTCTTTGAAGTAGTCTCGGATATCTTGTACGACCTTTTGTTTGGCCGTTGCGGTAAAACATGACACCGGAATACGTATGCCACCTTTTTTCTCCTGTAATTCTCGAATGAAGTCTCCGATATAGAGATAATCCACACGGAAATCGTGTCCCCAGGCAGAAAAACAGTGCGCTTCATCAATGACAAAGCGCTCGATATGGCGGGAAAGAAGTGCCTTTTCTAATGTACGCGAACGTAACTGCTCAGGCGATACATATAAAAGACTGGCGTTGCCGTTATAAATTTGGTCAAAGTTTTGCGCTCGTTCAATCGGATCCAATAGACCGTTGATGGTGACTGCATCAGAAATCCCCGCGGCCACTAAATGGTCTACTTGGTCTTTCATGAGAGACTGAAGTGGGCTTAAAACGACGGTTAATCCGTGGCAGGCGTCACCGGCCATTAAGGCGGGCAATTGAAAGGTCAGTGATTTTCCGCCTCCGGTGGGGAAAATAGCCAGCAATGACTCTGCGTGCACGGCAGCATCGGCGGCTTTTTCTTGTAGTGGTTCGCCGTTATAGGTTCTAAACTCATCAAAGCCAAAAAAGCGTTTCAGAGCCTGACGAACATTAAGGTGCGTGCGGCAATAGGAGCACCCTTGCGCACATGGTGTGAAACGCAGTTGTTTAAAGATTGCTTCAACAGAGGGAAAGTTTTTTAAAACCCAAGCCGGAAATATTGATGTTTTATCATCGGTATTAATGAGTGACAGACAGAAGGCTAACTCTAAAGGCCTTTCTTTAACCAGAGTTTCAATGTCCGCATGAGAGCAAATTTTTCCTTCGAAGTGCTCTTTAATGAAGGGGGTTAAATTTTGGAAATCTGTGTGATAACCGAGATAGTCAAAAAATCCCTCAAAAGCTTCCTGTTTGTTTAATAGCCCATAAAAAATAACCTGCATGAAAGCGGTGAGCGCAAGGAATGTTTCAACACTTTCGAGAAAAAGTGTTTGACATTTCTGAGCGTCATTGACGGGATTACAAAGCTCCTCTGTAATGAGCTTTTCATCTTTAACCAAACGATGATATGGCTTTTTAGGAAAAAGCAATGCAGAAAGGTAAAGAGTGTCAATTTTTAGCGGAGTCTTTTTGTGGCCAAAAGGCTTGACAAGTATTTTTTGAAAAAGACCACTAAGGGAAGAACTAAAAAGCGACTTAAGAAGTTTTAAGTCATGGGCAAGAATATTATGACCGCACAGTATATCGGCCCGCTCAAGAAAGTCCCGAAATTTAGAAACTTCCGCGCCGTGAAAGACTGCCCCATCAGTTGAGATGGCTCCTGCATCGTAGAGTCGCTGGTCAGCCTTGGCAAACTCGCAATCAAAAAATACAACATACTTGTCCATGGTTTGCAAAAAATAGCGAACCGATAATGTTTTATTGTAGAGGATTAGCTGATTGACAGTTGATAGAAAGGACGGACTCATCTTGAATTCTAAATTTCTACAAAATTTGTAGCTACAAAGTTTTTAGCTACAAAATTTGTATAATTTGTGAAAAAGAGTTTAAGAGAGCAGAAAATGAAGTTCTACGGTCGTCAAGAAGAAATGGATTCCTTGCGTTGGCAATTTCAGACCACTCAAGTAACGAAAGTCGCTCGCATGGCAGTGGTGACAGGGCGACGACGCATTGGCAAAACCACTCTTATTCAAAAAGCATTTCAAGGTATTTCCGCTCCCTTTTTATATTATTTTGTGACGGGGATGAGTAGTGAAGAAGCGATGACTCGTTCATTGGTGACAATGGCTTCTGAACATCTATCGATTCGGTTTCCGCCTGCGTTATCTAAATTAGCCGATGCCATTGGCTGGTTGTTGGAGTGTTCTAAAACTCAACCTTTGGTTTTGGTTTTAGATGAATGCCAGGCGCTTGAGAAACAGGCGGAGAATTTTTGGGCTGAATTACAGCGTGTGTGGGATTTAGGAAAGTCAGGCGCTCAACTTCTCCTAATTATGAGCGGATCCATTCAATCGGCCATGGAAAGAATCTTTGGTAGCCATAGTGAGCCTCTTTTTGGTCGTGCAGACCAGTTGATGACGATCCGTCCGTTTAATACGTCTCTGATGGGGCAAATTTTTGAGGATTATCGCCCACAAGGTACGAAAAAAGATTTATTGCTCTTTTATGCGCTCACAGGAGGCGTGGCTCGTTATGTGGAGCTTTTGGTGGACGCCGGGGCATTAACCGAAAAAGAAATGCTTCAATTTCTTTATTCGGAAAGAGGATCGTGGCTGCGTGCTGAAGGCCAAACAATGTTGGCAAATGAATTTCGGTTTTCGGCTCCCGTTTATCACGAAATTTTAAAAGAGCTTACTTCAGGGCGAAGCAAGCGAACAGAACTTCAAAATGGGATTGACACAGATATTTCTCCGTACCTTAACCGTTTGGAAACTCTTTTTGGTTTGGTTTCCAGAGTCCATCCCTTTCTTGAAGAGAAGAATTCAAGGTTAACCCGCTATCGAATAAAGGATCCTTATATTCGCTTTTGGTTAACTTTTTTGTGCGATGAAGAAAGTCAGGCTCGAATGGAATTACAACAGTGGTCTGCTTTGATCGAATCGACACAAAAGGCACTGTCAACTTATTTAGGTCGAACACTTGAAGATTGGTTTCGGCAGAGACTGTTGGAAAGCGGAGATTGGAACCCTGTTGGAGGTTGGTGGGATCGTCGTGGCGAAAATGAAATTGATCTGGTAGCGCTGGATCGCTTAAAAAAGCGTGTCTTGTTTGCAGAAGTTAAAACCAACGCAAAAAAATACGATGAACTTCGCCTACGCATGAAATCGGAGACTTTTTTAAACGCTCATAATGAGTTTAAAAACTGGGAAAAAATGTTTTTGGGCTTATCCCCAAAGGATATGCTTAATGACTTTTAGTCAGCAGAATGTCAAAAATCCTCAGTCCACTGAGGATTTTTAGCACAATAATCCTCAGTGGACTGAGGATTTTTGTATGGGTATTAAATTCAAATTGTCACGTCAAAGGATTGTTTTCTAAAGCTCAATAAGAAAAAGGCTTGTAAGTTTGTGTATTTGTTGCTGACGGGCAATAGCGTTGGCAGTGCTGTGCAAGAAGGCGAAATCCCTGATAACATTAAATTTCTTGTTGTTTAATTCACTAAAAATACATGAGTACAGAACCACCGCTTAAGGCGGGAGCTTCCAAACACCGCACATTCTTTGAGCGCCTCTCGGGCGTTTTTCATACTCCCACGCGTGAAGACTTTATCGACACGCTTCACGAAGCCAACGAACAAAAGCTCATTGACGATTCCGCTCTGAAGATGATGGAAGGCGTCATGCAGTTTTCCAACCTGAGAGCATGTGACCTAATGGTGCCCCGCTCTCAGATGCAGATTGTAGATTTAAGTGAAAGTAAGGACGTTTGGTTGCCTCGGATGATCGAAGCTGGTCACTCGCGTTTCCCAGTCATTTTGGATGATGACCGTGACAACGTGATCGGCATTTTGCATGCCAAGACCATTTTGCGCGTCTTGATTGATCCGACCTTTAAAGCCCGTGAGCATCTGCGCCCGGCTAAATTTATTCCGGAGAGCATGCCGTTAAATGATCTTTTGCGCGACTTCAAACTCGAGCGCAATCATATGGCCATTGTGGTTGATGAATTCGGCAGCGTCTCCGGGTTGATTACGATTGAAGATGTGCTCGAGCAAATCGTGGGCGAAATCGATGATGAATTCGATGAAGTCGATGAGGATGCCGACAATATCTTGGAAGATACCAAGCACGGATGCTGGCGTGTGAAGGCGCTCACGGAAATTGAACAATTCAACGAATTCTTCTCCACTGAAATCAATACGGATGAAGATTGTCACTGCGAAACGATTGGCGGATTGATTGCTGACCGCTTGGAACATATGCCCAAGGTCGGCGAGACAATTGTCATTGAGGGCTTCCGCTTTACCGTGTTGCGCGCCGATGAACGTCAAGTCAGACTTTTGAAAGTCGAAAAAGTGCCCGCGCAGGAAGCCGCTACAAAAGAAGAATAAAACGTGATGCTGTTATCCCCTGAGAAAAAATACTATGTTTATCGGTTGGGCTTGAGTTTAGCAAGCGGTGCGTCGCTTGCGAGCGCCTTTGCGCCGGCCAACACCCCCTTATTTGCGTTAGCCGCCCTCATTTTGATTTTCTATATCGTGGGCGTTACGGAAAAAGTCTCGCATGCCGTGCTTTGGGGGATGGCTTTCGGTTTCGGTTGGTTTGTGACCGGCATCAGCTGGGTCTATTACAGCATGTACCACTATGGCTATATGCCACTGGAATGGACCTATGTGACCACCTGCGTCTTTTCTTTAGCCCTGGCGCTTTTTCCAACCGTTGCCTTTGCGTTAGTGGTTAAGTTTGTTTCCAACCCTATTGTTCGTATGGCGCTGGCTCTTCCCGCTGCCTTTACGTTATTGGAGTGGGTGCGCGGATGGTTGCTTACGGGTTTCCCGTGGCTTAATCCCGCCTATGCGATCGTCGATTGGCCGCTTGCCGGTTTGGCTCCTTTTATCGGAAGCTTTGGTGTGCTCTTGGGCCTTGTGTGGATCGCTGGCTTAATTGGAGCTATTTGGGCGCTGAAAGGAAAGTGGATTTATGTGGCAGCCTGCGGCATTACGATTTTCTCCGTATTGCTTTTGTCGATGGCAGGCAAACAAATCGTTTGGAGTGAACCTTCGGGAGAGATGACCGTTCGTTTGGTGCAACCCAATTTAGAGCCGCGCCTTTTGCAGCAGTCAATGAGTGAACGCTTTGACGAAATGTATTTTTACTTGGATAACGTCAAAGTGGAAAAGGCTTCGGTGGACGCGGTGATTCTCCCTGAGTCTGCCTATCCGTTAGCGTGGCAGCAGTTTCCGAATGATCAAAAAGAAAGACTTCTTCAATGGGTGAAGTCAGAGAAAAAGTCCCTGCTTTTTAACGCGTTTTGGCTCTCTGACGGACAATACAGCAACGCGGCGATTGCGCTGGATGAAAAGGGGGATCTGTCCCTTTATCAAAAGCATCATTTAGTTCCGTTTGGTGAGTTCGTTCCATGGGGATTCCGTTGGTTTATTGATGCGATGCGCATCCCGATGACGGATTTGCAACCGGGTAACGAATCACAATTGGCAATGAATTTCGCAGGCCACAGTGTGGCGGTGAACCTTTGCTACGAAAACTTATTTGGCAGCGAATGGATTCGGGCTTGGGATCATGCTTCGCCCGAACTTCTCATTAACCTTTCAAATTTGAAGTGGTTTGGACCAGTAAAGGCCGCCAGTCAGCATTTACAGATTTCTCAGATGCGTGCGCTTGAAACCGCGCGACCGCTTTTGAGCGTGACCAATAGCGGCGAAACCGCTTATGTGGATGCGCATGGCGTTGTTGTGAAGCGCTTGGCGACGGACATTGATGCCACGATGGACGTAACCGTGACAACGATGAAAGGAGAAGCCACTCCCTATGTTAAATGGGGCGACTGGCCGGCTGTCATTCTCGCCTTTTTGATGTTAATTGCCGCTTTTATCTGTACGTTCGCCGAAAAACGGCTTCAAAAGGGCTAAAATTAAAAAATTTTCGGGATTGGATAATCCCTTAACCGATTTCTCAATTTTTGGATTGGACCGATGATTACATTTCAGGAAGTCATCCTGCGTTTGCAGCAGTATTGGAATCAACAAGGTTGCGCGCTTTTGCAACCGATTGATATGGAAGTGGGGGCCGGTACTTCGCACACGGCGACCTTTTTAAGAGCTTTGGGACCGGAGCCGTGGCGCGCTGCTTATGTGCAGCCCTCCCGCCGTCCGAAAGATGCTCGTTATGGCGAAAACCCCAACCGTTTGCACCAACATCATCAATTCCAAGTGGTGTTAAAGCCCGCCCCCACGAATATTGTGGATTTGTATTTGGGCAGCCTCCGTGCTTTGGGTGTCGACACTGAGATCAACGATATCCGTTTCGTGGAAGATAACTGGGAAAACCCAACACTCGGTGCCTGGGGTCTGGGTTGGGAAATCTGGATGAACGGCATGGAAGTGACGCAATTTACGTACTTCCAACAAGTGGGCGGTTTGGAATGTAAGCCCATCACCGGTGAAATCACCTACGGGCTTGAACGCTTGACGATGTATCTGCAAAACTGCGACAACGTCTTTGATTTGGTTTATACCCGTTGGCAAGATGCGGACGGTTCAACCCGCACGCTGACCTACGGTGACGTGTTCCATCAAAACGAAGTGGAACAAAGCCACTACAACTTTGAAGCCAGCGATCCTGAAAAGCTTTTGAAGCAGTTCGATTATTTCGAAGGTGAAGCCAAGCGCATGATGGATTTGAATTTGGCGCTGCCTGCCTATGAAATGGTGCTTAAAGCCGGCCACACCTTTAATCTTTTGGACGCGCGCGGCGCCATCAGCGTGACCGAACGCGCTGCCTACATTGCTCGTATTCGTACGATCAGCCGTGCCGTGGCTCAGAGCTACTATGATGCCCGTGAACGTTTGGGCTTCCCGATGTTGAAAAAGAATTCCTAAGAGGCAAGTGAAAAAATGACCAGTTTGTTAGTGGAATTGCAAACCGAAGAGTTGCCGCCGAAGGCACTCAAGAAACTCTCCGAAGCGTTTGCGCAAAACTTAACGAAGAGCTTAGCCTCTCAGCACTTTTTGGAAGAGGGGAGCCAAACAACTGTTTATGGTTCTCCGCGCCGCTTGGCCGCGTTGGTGACGGGTGTTTTAGCCAAGTCGCCCGATGAAGCCTTTAAGCAAAAGCTCGTTCCTGTGAAGGTGGGTTTGGATGCTGACGGCAATCCCACCCCCGCTCTTGAAAAGAAGATGAAGGCGTTGGGAATCGTTGCCGATGTAAAGAGCTTAAAGCGCGTCAATGACGGCAAAAACGAACAACTCTTTTACGAAGGTATCCGTCCCGGTGTGGAATTGGTTCATGGTTTGCAAACGGCACTGGATGCCGCAGCCTTTAATCTTCCGATTCCGAAAGTGATGCACTATCAGTTGGCCGATGGCACGACGACGGTTTCTTTTGTTCGCCCGGCCAAGCACTTGGTTGCTCTTTATGGCGAAGACGTAGTGCCTGTGACGCTTTTGGGCTTAAAGGCGGATCGCTTGACTAGCGGTCACCGCTTCCACACGCATGAGCTCATTTCTTTGCGCTCGGCCGACGGTTACGAAGATCAAATGATGACCGAAGCCAAGGTGATGCCTTCTTTTGCCAAGCGTCGTGAAAAGATTGTCCACGATGTGGTCGAAGGGGCCCGCGCCATCGGCGGCGAAGCGATCATGCCTGAAGATTTGATCGACGAAGTGACGGCGTTGACCGAATGGCCGGTTATCTACCAGTCCAGCTTTGAAGAAGAATTTTTGAAGGTGCCTCAAGAGTGCTTGATTCTTACCATGCAGCAAAATCAAAAGTATTTTGCCGTACAGGATGAAAAGGGCCGCTTGATGAACCGCTTCTTCTTGGTATCTCAATTGGAAGCCAAGGATGGCGGTGTGGAAATCAGTGCCGGTAATGCCCGCGTGGTGCGTGCCCGCTTGGCCGATGCGAAGTTCTTCTATGATCAAGACCGCTTGCAAACGTTAGAAAGCCGTATTCCGCTTTTAAAGAACGTGGTTTATCACAATAAGTTGGGTACGCAAGCCGAACGTGTTGAACGCGTCAAGGCTATTGCCGCGAAGGTTGCGGATCTGATTGGTGCTAACCGTGAAGAAGCGGTGCGTGCCGCTCAATTGGCTAAAGTTGACCTGTTGACGCAAATGGTGGGTGAATTCCCGGAACTTCAGGGCATTATGGGTGAATACTATGCCTTGCATGACGGAGAATCTAAAGATGTGGCGCTTGCCATTCGTGAACACTATCAGCCGCGCTTTGCTGGCGACGCCCTGCCGTCAACGCCTGTGAGCTTGGCTGTGGCCTTGGCCGATAAATTGGAAACCCTTTCCGGTCTTTTCGGTATCGGTCAAATGCCCACCGGTGACAAGGATCCGTTTGCCCTGCGCCGTCATGCCTTGGGTGTGCTTCGTATGCTCATCGAAAAGCGCTTGAATGTGGCGATTACGGATTTGGTCGACATCGGCTACGAAGCGATGAAGTCGGTTGCTAACATTCAAGACGCAAGAAGCGAGCTCTTAGCCTTCTTTGAAGACCGCATCCGTGTGATGTTTAAAGACAAGGGTTACAGCGCTCAGGAAGTTGATGCCGTGTTGGCCACGCATCCCACGATGGTGTTGGATGTGCCGGCCCGCTTGGAAGCCGTTCGTGCATTTGCTCAATTGCCTGAAGCGGAAGCGCTGGCTGCCGCCAATAAGCGAATCGGCAACATTATTAAAAAGAGCGCTCCGCAAACCGATGTCGTGGATGCTGCGCTATTTGACTCTGAGGCTGAAAAAGCGCTCTATGCCGCGCTTTGCGAAGCTGAGCCGCGTGCCAAGGCTGATTATGAAGCTTGCCGCTACACCGAGCTTTTGAAGAGCTTGGCTCCGATGAAGGCGCCGGTTGACCGCTTCTTTGAAGATGTCATGGTCAATGTAGAGGATGCTCAAGTACGAGCCAATCGTTTGGCCCTCTTATTGCGTTTGCATCGTACAATGAACATGGTGGCCGAGCTTTCTCGTTTGGCAAAGTAGTACATTCTGAAATGTATTAAGGCGAAAGGCTCCGTAAGCGGGGCCTTTTGCTGTATTGGGGAAGAAATATGTCAACAATCCGCGGTTGGATTTATTACATTGTTTTGGCGATTACGCTGATTCCTTTGGCAATCGCCTTGATCATTTTGTATCCGGCCTCCGTTTCCCTGCGCTATCAGTTAGCCGTCAGTTGGGCACGGTTTATGCTCAAAATGGGGGAAATAATTTGCGGGATGCGGTATCAATTCAAGGGAACGGAAAACTTCCCCACAGACGGTACATCTGTTTTGGTTCTCTCCAAGCACCAATCCGCTTGGGATATCTTTGCATTGGCCTCCTTAATTCCCCACCAGGCAAGTTTCGTTTATAAAAAAGAACTGCATTACGTGCCCGTTTTCGGTCAGGCTTTGGCCACCTTGCACATGATGGCCATTGACCGTAAAAAGGGCTCTCGAGCTTATGAGCAATTCATGAATCAAGGAAAGGATTTCATGAAGCGGGGTTGGTGGTTAGCGATGTTTCCGGAAGGCACCCGTACGGCGCCCGGTGTTAAAACGCACTATAAGTCAGGAGGCGCCCGCTTTGCCGTGGCCACTTCAACACCGATTATTCCGATTGCCTTGAATTCGGGTGAGTGCTGGCCGCGCAATTCCATTTCGAAAACGCCCGGCTTAATTACGGTTTCTGTGGGTCCAATGATTAAGACCGAAGGGCGTAGCTTTGAAGAGGTGCAAGCCAAGCTTGTTAATTGGATCGAAGGTGAAATGCATGTGATTTCGCCCGTGCTTTACGGGAACAAAGAAACCAGTGAGTTTGACGGGAAAACGCAAGCCTGATTGACTGTTGGGACAAACATTGTGAGACAACTGGCATTTGATTTTTTCACGCATGGTGATGAGGCGGACAAAGACACGCATTCGGTTGACACACTTAAATCGCAGCCGAGTATTCCCGATGTTCTTTCTCAAATGCACGCCCAACCCATCGGAGAGAAAAAGGGTTTCGATCTGACGCCTGTTTTTTCTTATCACTTGGAGCGCGCCAAAAGAAAAACGGTGGGCTTTATTGTGGATGAACGGGGCGTAACGGTTCGGGCGCCAAGATGGGTGTCGGTGGCTGAAATCGAAAGAATGCTTCAGGAAAAAGAGGGTTGGATTCAGAAAAAACTCACCGAGTTCGGTAATTGGCAAAAAGAGTTGAGAATGCAAACCGTGCACTTTGTTGACGGAGCCCAATTGCCTTATTTGGGAGAACCTTTGAAGTTGCGCCTTGAGCCCGCGGCACGAAGTGTATTTTTGTCCGAAGGAAAGACAGAGCGAGAACTGATTGTGAATGCCGCGAAAGACACTGAAGAGGATCGTGTCAAGGATTGGGTTCAGGTGTGGTTTAAAAAGGAAGCAGAGCGTTATTTGGGAGGGCGGATAAAGGTTATCGCCGATCGCGCTTTGGTCAGCTATAGCGGCTGGGGTTTATCGAGCGCCAAAGGACGTTGGGGCTCTTGTAGTTCGGATCGGCGCATCAGACTTAACTGGCGACTGATTCATTTGGCGCCGACTTTAATTGATTATGTGATTGCGCATGAATTGGCTCATCTGGATGAAATGAATCACAGCGCTCGCTTTTGGATGCGAGTGGGAGAAATTTATCCGAACTACGAAAGTGCTCGCCGGGCTTTAAAGGGCGTCTATATGCCGACGCTGCCCTTTTAAGCATTGATGCGAGCTAATCTCACAAAAGCTTCAACATCAAGCGCTTCGGCTCGAAGGGCAGGATCAACGCCTGCCTTTTTAATATCTTCTTCAGTCAGAAGTTTTGCCAAAGCATTGCGAAGTGTTTTTCTGCGCTGATTAAAGGCCGCCGCTACAATGACGGCAAAGCGCTCAAGATCCACCGGCAAGAGTTCGTCTACTTTTTTGGGAACCATGCGCACAATGGAACTCGTCACCTTAGGAGCCGGGGTGAAGGCCCCGGGCGGCACATCAAACATTTTCTGCATGCGGTAGCGGTACTGCAACATGACAGAGAGGCGCCCGTAAACTTTGCTGCCGGGCGTAGCCACCATGCGATCAACCACTTCTTTTTGAAGCATGAAGTGTTGGTCTATCACACGATCGGCCACTGTCATCAGATGAAAAAGCAGGGGGCTGGAAATGTTGTAGGGGAGATTGCCGACAATGCGCAGTGCTTTTCCCGGATGAACTTTATTCCAATCCAATTTCAAAGCATCCGCTTCAATCAATGTCAGCGTTTCGGGGAAAGTTTCTTTTAACCAGGCCGCTAAATCGCGGTCAATTTCAATAGCCGTGGCGTGCCCAGCATCTGCAATCATTTTGCGGGTAAGCGCTGCCTGGCCCGGACCAATTTCGACAACGGTTTCGCCGGGCTTGGCATCAATGGTGCGCGCAATGCGCTCAATCCAATGCTCATCATGCAGGAAGTTCTGTCCGAAGCGTTTACGAGCACGATGCCCGGCTAATCCGTTTTGCATGTTTCCCAAGTCCTTTAGAGTTCGTCGCGGCGAATTTCAACGTAGGCGCGGTCACGCAATTCACGCTGCCAAGTGGCCGTGGCTTCAGCCAATTTTCTTTGACGAAGAATTTGACGCGCCATGTAGCGCATGCGCTCGGCGTTCATCGCTTCTTCACGGCGATCGAGCACTTGGATAATGTGGTAGCCGTATTGAGTCTTAATCGGTTGACTGATTTCGCCGGGCTGCAAACGATTCATGGCTTCTTCAAAAGGAGGAACCGTATCGCCGGGCTGTACCCAACCTAAGTCACCGCCGCGTGTGGCGGAACCGTCCACGGAATGCAAACGGGCGAGGGTGGCGAAGTCTTCTTTGTTTTGCACCAAACGCTTACGAATGTCGTTTAAGCGGTTTAAAACGGTTGCTTCATCGGTCACCGGGGTCACGGCCATCAGGATGTGGCGAACGTGTGTCTGGGTAACCGGGCCGCCGGCGAGTTTCGTTTGAACACCGTCGCGACGGTCATTGACTTTGACGATGTAGTAGCCGTCAGAGCTGACATTCATGGCGATCTTAGATGAATTCTGTCTAGCTTCGCGAACCGCGGTAGACAGGGCGGTCGGCATCTGTGACAGCGTTCTCCAACCAAGGTTGCCGCCATCCAAAGCATCAGGCGCTCTAGAGAAAGAGGCGGCGAGCTGTCCGAAGTCTTCTCCGTCACGGGCACGATCCAAAATGTCTTCGGCTGTATCGCGGGCGTTGTTGAGCTCTTCGGTGCTCATGCCGTCAGAGGTCGGAATCCAGATGTGTGAAATGTTGTACTCAATCGTATCGTTAATGTTGTAGCCCGCTTGATCGGCTAAGAACGCATCGATTTCACTTTCAGGAATCTTAATTTCTTCATCGACTTCGCGTTCACGCAAGCGTTGAGCCACAATCTGGGAGCGAATTTCTTCTCTAAATTGCGGGAATGTCACCCCATCGAGTGACAAGCGGCGGCGCAATTCGGCAACGGTAATTTTGTTTTGTGCGGCGATTTGTTCAATAGTGGCATTGACAACGCCGTCATCAACACGAATACCGGTTTCACGGGCACGCTGGGAGATGGCGCGCTCTAAAATGAGTTGCTCAAGAACCTGAGCACGCAGCTGAGGCATCGGAGGCAATTGAATCTTCTGGCGTCTGAGGTTCAATGCGGCCGAGTGAGCACGCTCGGCGAGTTCCCCCGTGGTGATCACGTCGTTATTTACAACCGCGACCACGGCATTGAGAACCTGCGGCTCAGAGGTGGCCGTCTTGGTGCTAGCGGTTTGAGCCACACATACGCTTGCGGAAAAGGCGGCAAGCAGCGCCAGGTATTTCATCTTATTCATAATAGTCATAAAGTCCGGCTGCACCGGGTTGGTCTGTCGTAGGCCGATAGCCCGGGATGGCACGGCGCAGTTCTTCGATCGGGTCAGAGCCGATAGAGCCCAAGCCCGTCAATTCCAATTGGATGAAGAAGGTCGTATCGTACCTGTCTTCGCTATCGAGTGTGCGTTGGCCGACTAAGCGCAAAGCCCAGCAATCGGCGACGTATTCAACTCCGGCCAGCATTTCAACAGGTTTACTTTCATCAAGCGCGTAATTGTAGCGTGCAAGACCGTAGAGTGAATTGGTAAGCGGCCACTGAACACCCAAGTCGATTTGTTTGATACGGTCGTCTTCATCTATGTATGAGGTTGAACGATCGTCATAGCGGTAATAAAGTCCCACCACAGCAGAAGGCTTCGGCTGCCAACGAATGCCGGCATTAATACGCGTGAAGCGATCTTCGCTTGTTGAGTATTGAGCAGTTGTCGAAGCCACAATATTCTTCGTTAAATGAGCCGTGATATTACCGAGGTAGTCACTGTGGCTTCCTTTATTTATACCTTCAGTACTGCGAGTGCCGTTGCGATAGTTGTACCAGTCATCAATGGTGTAGCGATTTAAGGCAACCTCTTGATCGGAGAAGTAGTAACGCTGGCCGATAGAGGCGCTGAATAACTCTTGACCGGATTTGCGATCCAAGTAACGAGACGTCAGGATAAGCGACACCTGATTGGCTTCAGAAACTCGGTCGTGGCCCGTGAAGGCATTTTCCATGAAAAAGCTGCCGAAACTTAAATCCATGTAAGAGCTGTCAAACACTGGCATCTTGCTTTGGTCACGGTACGGTGTGTAGACGTAAAAGAGTCTCGGCTCAAACGTCTGGGTGGCATCCTGACCGAACCAAGAGGCCTCTCGCTCAAAGATCAGGCCCGTATCCAAACTAAATGTCGGCACCACAAAGTGGGAATTCTTTTCATAACCCACGGTGTTTCGGAAATCGCGATCAAGGTTGTTGAGTCCCGTGAGGTTATAGGAAACACCGGTCAACATGGCCTTGGGCGTGAAGAACCAATAAGAGCCTCTCATCGGATAAGCGATGGAGTGGTTCATGTAGAAGCGATCGCCCTCAGGCTTAAAGTCTTTGTCGCGGTGCTTAAAGCGGGTGGCTTCCAAAGTGCTTGAAATTTCAAAACCGTAGAAGTCTGCGTAGTAGGCGTTCCAGCTAAATTCCGGGACTTTCTCATACGGGCGGTCCACCGGATCGTGATGATCACGTTCGAGGACTTGGTTTTTACGCACACTCAAAGAGGCCGTCCAGAAATCCTTGCTGTACTTGGCGGAAAAGTCCTGCGGCAAGATGGCGTTGTCGCCTTCACTGAGGTTACTGGAGAAGTCGTTTAAGAAGTCACCGTCGCTTGCGCGGTTGTAATCCACATCAAAGTGGAAATCATTCCATTTGGCCCAGGCGTCTACTCGAGCCCCGTAGCGGCTTCTGTCTTCATGACGGTCGTCAGGCAACCAATCATAGGTCAAGGTGCCGCCCATGTTTTCCGTTAAGAATCGGAATTCATTGCCGAGCATGATGCCGCGCTTACCCATAATGCGAGGCGTGAATGTGTAGTCGTAGTTCGGCGCGATGTTCCAATAGATAGGTTGCGCATAGTCAAATCCCAAATCGGAACTCATGCCAACGGTGGGAGTCAGAAGACCGCTTTGACGGTCAGTGCCCACAGGGAAGAAAGCATAAGGCGTACCTAAGACGGGCAGCCCCGCCAAGTGAAAACTCACATCATGGGCGGTGGCCATGTTGTTGGTTTCATCAATCGTGAGCGTGTCGGCTTCAATCCACCAGGCTTTGCTGCCGGGTTTGCAGGTTGAAAGCGTGGCTTCGCGCAATTGTGTGGACTGACCGCTTTCAAATCGTGCGTACTTTGTTTTTCCCTGGATGCGGCGAGCGGCGTACTCATAGGTTGCGTCCTGCATTTCACCCGTTTCAGTTTCAATTTGGTAATTGAGTTCGGGGCCAGCAAAACGGGCACCGGCACGAGTGACCACAGCGTTTCCTTTCACATCCACCGTGTCAGTCGACTGTGTGTAGGTAATGTTGTCGCCTCGAATGACCGTTCCGGCACGACGAACTTCCGCGTCGCCCGAGAGCACAATCTGGTCATCCGTGGTTTCCATTCGGTCAGCCGAAATGAAACTGGCGCTGTTTTCGTTAACAACTTGTGGGGAGTCATCAAGTGAACCTGCCGTTCTCAGGCGAACGCCATCCGTGGTTTGTGCATGGGCGTAAGTTGCGCAGGCAAACGCACACGCCACACTCAGGATTTTGAGTGCGGGCAGCCCTTTCGAAGGGTTTTTGGAAAAATCCGACATGAAATGAATGAATTAGGTTCGTCAAACAGTACTCGCCCATTATAGCCGAAGCGTTTGGCGCTCTTCGCTCTCCGTGTCATAATTTCGCCCATCAAAGTGAAAGAAAAATGGGGAAAGACATGACGGATCGTCAAAATGAGCGCCGCGAGTGGTTGTCCGGTATCGCTTCCAAGTACGCTTTAAACGTTGAAAGCGAGGCTCCGGCCAGTTCAGACGCAGGCTTTAGAAGCTATTTTCGTGTAGCCGATCAAAACGGTAAAACCTTCATTGTGATGGATGCGCCGCCCGCTCATGAAGATGTTCGTCCCTTTATCCGAGTGACTTCTCTTTTTGAGAAGGCCGCGCTCACCGTACCGCATATCTACGAGCAAAATCCCGAGCAAGGTTTCTTATTATTAAGTGATTTAGGCCACAAGACTTACTTGGATGTTCTCAATGAAGACAATGCACGGGAATTGATGACAGAAGCCATTGACGCGCTTGTGAGATGGCAAAGTATTTCAGAACCGGGTGTTTTACCCGAGTATGACCGGGCAACGCTTACGCGTGAATTGAATTTATTCCCCGAGTGGTACATCGCCAAGCATCGCAACAAGACTTTGGATGAACGTCAAAGCGCTTTGCTCAAAGTGTGCTTTGAACGAATTTTGCAAAACAATCTCTCTCAAGCCAAAGTATTTGTGCACCGCGACTATATGCCCCGCAACTTAATGGTAGTGCCCGAAGGCGGCCCGGGCATCCTTGATTATCAGGATGCGCTCTATGGTCCTGTTTCTTACGACATTGCCTCTCTTTTGCGTGACGCTTTCATCAGCTGGGGTGAAACTTTTGTCATTGACATGACTATTCGCTATTGGGAAAAAGCTCGTCAGGCCGGCATTCCCGTGCCGCAGGATTTCGGTGTTTTCTGGAAGGATGTCGAGTGGATGGGATTGCAGCGCCATTTGAAGATTTTGGGCATTTTTGCGCGCTTAAATTATCGCGACAATAAGCCCAAATACTTGGCCGATACTCCGCGTTTCATCAATTACGTTCGTCAGACAGCACACCGTTATGATGAATTAAAGGCGCTTCTTTTCTTGGTTGACCAGATTGAAGACAGTGTGCCTCAGTACGGCTACACTTTCTAGGAGTCGGTTGTGCGAGCGATGATTTTGGCTGCAGGCCGCGGCAAGCGTATGCGGCCCCTAACCGATCAGTTGCCAAAGCCATTACTAAGGGCTGGTGACAGGCGTCTTATCGATTGGTCCGTTGACGGTTTGGTTCGAGCCGGTATTAATCAAATAGTGATCAATACGGCTCATTTGTCAGAAACATTTCTGCCGGCCTTGGGGACACATTATCGGGGGGCTGATATTCACTATTCCGTTGAAGGTCAAACATACGATGAGTCGCTCGAGACGCTCGGAGGCATCGCCAAAGCTCTTCCTCTTTTAAGTGAAGGGGAGGAGCCTTTTATTGTGGTGGCGGGTGACATTGCGACGGACTTTGATTTTTCCACTCTATTAGATAAACCCGCTCAACGAATCCGCGAAGGACAGTTGGATGCTCATTTGATTTTGGTGCCCAATCCGGATTTTCATCCTGAAGGCGACATGGGGTTGGTCCGTGGCCTTGTGACGAGAAACGCTCGGTCGTATACCTATTCGAGCATCGGTCTTTTTTCGCCCCGAATTTTCCGCGAGGTCCCGATTGTTTTTGCCAAACTTTTCCCCTGGTTGGATCAATTCATTGAAGCCGGCCGCGTGAGCGGGGAGGTTTATACCGGTTTTTGGGAAAATGTCGGAACGCCTCAGGCGCTCGAAGTTTTGGGACAAAAATTTTCAAAATAGAGGCTTTTTATTTTTCTAACACAATATATTGAATCCGGATAGCTATTTTTCTACGGATAGTTTGTTTTGAATCAGAAAATCGGGAATGTTGCTCAAAAAATGAGCAACATTATTAAAATAACACCATTGCTGGCTACCCATACGGTGGCGTTTTTGTGGGCGAAATTTCCTGATGGGTTTTAATTTAGGACAGTACCGTATTGACGGTGTGCTTTTTCTAGCACCCATGGCCGGAGTGACGGACGCGCCTTTTAGGCGTTTGTGCCGCCAATTCGGTGCCGATTATGCGGTAGGCGAAATGCTCGCCAGTGCCCCTCAATTGCGAAATAGCCGCAAAACCTTAGCCAGGTTGAAATTTTTTGATAAGGAGTGCCCTCGGGTCGTGCAACTCTTGGGGGCTGATCCGGTTGCACTTAGCGAAGCGTTTCATTGGGCAGTTGAGGCGGGCGCTGAGGTCATTGATTTCAACATGGGGTGTCCGGCCAAAAAGGTCTGTAATGTAGCCTGTGGCTCTGCCCTAATGCGCGAAGAAACACAAGCCCGGAAAATTTTAGAAGCGTTGGGCGAGGTATCGCAGAAATGCGCGGTTCCTGTGACCTTAAAGTGCCGAACCGGGTGGGATGAAGCGCATAAAAATGCGCTTCAAGTGGGACACTGGGCCGAGGAAGCCGGTTTTGCGATGCTTACTGTTCATGGCAGAACAAGGGCCGGGGCGTTTGAAAGTCAGGTCGAGTACGACACCATTGCCCAAGTAGCCTCTGAACTGACAATCCCGGTGGTGGCCAACGGCGATATTGCCGATGCCAATCGAGCTTCGGCCGTTTTGCGCTACACCGGTGCTCAGGCCGTGATGATCGGTCGCGCGGCGCTGGGGCGACCTTGGCTTTTTAAAGAAATAAAAGAAACGCTTCGAAGCGGCGTGCCTTTTGAGCTTTCCCATAAGGAGAAAGTGGAGGCGATACTGTCGCACAGACGGTGGCACTTTGAGTGTTACCCCGAGCCGGTCGCTGTGATGACTTTTAGAAAGCACCTTTTATGGTATCTGACGGGGTGGCCCGGATTTGAAGAAGTCCGCTCGGATCTCTGTCAGGCACCGGATGCTCTCATGCAGGGCAGATGCCTGCTTGACTATTTCGAGCGGCAAGGTTGGTTATAAATAACGATTTTTTCTCTCTTTTGTGTTCATTGATATGGTTTCCGATACAATCAAAAAACAAGAAGTGATGGCCGAAAACCCGTTGATGATGAAGCCTGCGACAATCGAACAAGATGAGTCGCTTGAGGCGGCTGTTCTTCGTAATTTGCAAAGTTACTTCAAAACGCTCAACGGGATGCGTCCGCAGCACGAACTCTATCCTATGGTTATTCAAGCGGTGGAAAAGCCCTTGCTTGAATTTGTGATGAAACGCACGGGACACAATAAATGTGCGGCGGCGCAGCTTCTCGGCATAAACAGAAACACGTTGCACAAGAAGCTACAGTTTTACAAGCTCATCTGATGGCTGAGGATGGGCCGGAAGGTTTTGTTTTTTCGTTTTTTAACTTTTAAGGACAGCAATTATGCGTAAACAAGCTTTGTTGAGTGTGTCTGATAAGACCGGAGTCGTGGAGTTCGCTCGCGAACTCGCCGCTTTGGGTTATCACCTGCTCTCCACGGGCGGTACCGCCAAACTGATCGCTCAGGCAGGAATCGAAGTTCAGGAAGTGGCCGATTACACAGGTTTCCCTGAAATGCTTGACGGTCGTGTCAAAACACTCAATCCGAAGATCCACGCGGGTATTTTGGCTCGCCGCCCCGATCCGGCTCATATGAAAGCTTTGGCTGACCACAACATTGATCCGATTGACATCATTGTTGTGAACCTCTATCCGTTTGAGGCAACGATCGCTAAACCCGATTGCACATTCGAAGAAGCCATTGAAAATATCGATATCGGTGGTCCGACCATGATCCGCGCTGCGGCTAAAAACCATGAAAGCGTGGCAGTCGTTGTGGATCCGGCCGATTACTCCTCAGTGTTGGAAGAATTAAAGCAAAAGGGCGAAGTGACGGCCGAAACCCGTTTGCGTTTAGCAAAGAAAGTGTTCTGCCACACCGCTCGCTATGATGCCATGATTTCCAACTACCTCACGGCCTTGGACGAAGACAAGCAAAAGAAGGATTTCCCGGAAAGCTTCACTCGTCAATTCGTGAAGGTTCAGGACATGCGTTACGGTGAAAATCCTCACCAAAAGGCGGCTTTCTACCGTGAAGTGCATGTAGGTAAAGGCCTTTTGGCAAGCTACAAACAATTGCACGGCAAGGCTTTGTCCTACAACAATATTGCCGACAGCGATGCGGCTTGGGAAGCTGTTCGCCAATTTGCAGAACCCGCTTGCGTCATTATCAAGCACGCCAATCCTTGCGGTGTAGCTGTGGGTGCTGATAGCGCTGAAGCTTATGCCAAGGCCTTTAAGACAGACTCAAAGAGCGCTTTCGGTGGTATTTTGGCATTCAATACGCCGGTAACGGCCGCTTGTGCTGAAATGATTTCCAAGCAATTTGCCGAAGTGATCATGGCGCCTGCTTTTGATGCCGACGCTTTGACTATTCTCGAAAAGAAACCCAATTTGCGTCTTTTGACGATTGAAATGGGTGACGATCACAATGACTTTGACTTCAAGCGCGTGGGCGGCGGCCTTCTCGTGCAAACGCCGGACTTGCAAGTGGTCTCTGAAGAGGCTTTGCGCGTGGTAACGAAGAAGCAGCCCACGGCTCAACAGCTCAAGGACATGCTCTTTGCCTGGCGTGTGGCCAAGTTTGTGAAGTCCAACACGATTGTCTTTGCCAAAGACGGCATGACGATGGGTGTGGGTGCCGGTCAGATGAGCCGTGTGGACTCTGCCCGAATCGCTTCCATTAAGGCCGAAGAAGCCGGATTAAGTTTGAAGGATACGGCAGTCGCGAGCGATGCCTTCTTCCCGTTTAGAGACGGTTTGGATGTCGTGGTGGATGCCGGTGCAAGCTGTGTGATTCAACCGGGCGGTTCGATCCGCGACCAAGAAGTCATTGACGCTGCCGACGAACGCGGCATCGTTATGGTCTTTACCGGTGAACGTCACTTCCGCCACTAATTCGGCTGTTTGGTTACGTCAATCGTAACCAATCGAAAAAAAGGGCGCCAATCGCTCAGACTGGCGCCTCTTTTGCTTTAAAATCAAAGCACTTTAGTTGACTTTTTGTGATATCCGTTTTAAGGGATTGATCATGCAGATTAACCGTCGAACGTTGCTTGCCGCTGGTGCCGGTTTGGTGTCCGGGGCAAGTTTGCCCGCTTGGGCTCAGCTTCGCATTGAAATTACGGGGGTGGGTGCCAATCAAATGCCGATTGCCATCCCCCAATTTCAGGGAACCAATAACGCACCGTTGGACTTGTCAACGGTTGTCACCGCGGACCTCGAAAGAAGCGGATCCTTTCGCGCACTCAAAGTAATGGGTGAGTTGCCGGCCGAGGATATCGAAAAGCCTCGTGCTAAATTCTGGCGCACGATGGGAGCGACCGCACTGGTTATGGGCACTATCGAAAAGTTGCCCGATACTCGCTATCGCGTCAATTACAGGCTGTTTGGTACGGTTGAGGACAAAGTGATTGACGAAAAGCAGTTTGTGGTCAGTAGCGGCGATCTGCGTTTGACGGCTCACCGTATTGCGGACGCTGCTTATGAGCGGCTCACTGGTGAGTCAGGCATTTTCGCTTCGCGCTTGGCCTACGTTTTGCAAAGGGGACCCGCGTCATACGAATTGGTTGTCAGCGACAGTGACGGCGCCAATCCACAGACTGCGCTCAAGAGTAATCAGTCCATTATTTCTCCGATGTGGTCTCCCAACGGACTGCTGCTCACCTATGTGTCCTTTGAAGCCAATAAGCCCGTTATTTATTTGCATGATGTTCGATCCGGAGAGCGCCGCTTAATCGCCAGTTTCAAGGGCAATAATTCGGCTCCGGCTTTTAGCCCTGACGGCAAGACAATGGCTGTGGCCTTGTCTATGGGCGGCGGCACGCACATCTACCTTATGAGTACAAACGGTACGAATGTCAGACGTTTCACCAATAGTCAGGGCATTGATACCGAACCGGTTTTCAGTCCCGACGGTCAATACGTCTATTTCACATCTGACCGCGGCGGCTCGCCTCAGATCTACCGTCAGGCTGTGGCGGGAGGCGCTGCTGAACGAATCACCTATAGTGCCGAGTACGCCATTAGTCCAGCCATCAGTCCCAAGGGAGATAAACTCGCCTTCATCTCCCGCTTCAATGGGGCTTTCCGTGTGACGTTGTTGGATTTGCTGACAGGGACACAGTTGGTTTTGACCGATACGATGCGTGATGAGTCTCCCACCTTTGCTCCGAATGGCAAGATTTTGGTTTATGCCACCGAAGAAGGCGGACGCGGCGTGTTGGCAACGGTAAGCCTTGACGGTCGCGTCAGGACGCGCCTTACCGGTCCCAACGGTGATATCCGAGAACCCTCTTGGGGACCGCTTTTACAGTAAAACTTAATTTTTAGTTATTGGATGGAGTTTTAAATGCAATTGAAAAGCAAAATTTTGTTGGTCAGTTTAGGTCTGGCCGGTGCTCTTTTAACCGGTTGCTCGTCCGTAGATTTAAACCCCAACGGTCCTGATGCTCAGTACGCCGGCGACCCGTTTTCTAACCCCAATTCGCCTTTGAGCCAACAGAGCATCTATTTTGCCTTTGACAGTTACACCGTGCCGGCTGAATCACAAGCAATGATTGAAGCTCACGCTCAGTATCTTGCTACACACCCGAGCGCAACGGTCGTTTTGGAAGGCAACACGGACGAACGAGGCGGTCGTGAATACAACTTGGCCCTTGGTCAAAAAAGAAGCGACAGCGTTGAAAATCGCCTGCAACTTTTAGGCGTTCCTTCGGATCGCATGGAAAGCGTGAGTTTCGGTAAAGAACGTCCGCGTGCCATGGGTCACGATGAAGAGTCTTATCAACAAAATCGTCGTGTCGATATTATCTATCGCACCAAATAAGAATTTGTTTGAGACAGGCGCCCGTTGATCGGGCGCGCTCTGTTTTCGGTCCGATTAGAAATTAAGGATAGTATGCGTCAAACTTTATTGGCAGTCATGATGTTGGCCGTGGCCGCTCAAACGGGAACGGCTTGGGCCTTCGCCGATGATGAAGCAAGAACGGCCATTTTGGAATTGCGTGAACAATTAAAGGCCAGCCAGCGTGCACAGGTTGATTTGATGGGACAGGTTGAAGCCCTTCGAGCGGAAAACCAGCGCATGATCGGTCAAATGCAGGAGCTCACCCGTCAGGTTGAAACGATGGATAAGCGGTTGGTGGAGGTGGAGCCGGCCCGTGTTGAATTAAACGGTCGGGTCATTAGCGTGAAGCCTGCCGAGCGTCGAGACTTTGAAAAGGCGGTGGAACTTTTCAGAAATCGTGATTTTTCCAATTGCCTGAAAGCCTTGAATACCTTTAAAAAGACGTGGCCAAAGTCTGCCTATATGGCCGACGTGGATTACTGGCGCGCAAGCTCCTACTATGCGCTCAACAATTTCAAGAGCACGATCACGGTAACCAATAATTTGTACCGGGTTTATCCGAGCTCGCCTAAAGCCCCCGAAGCTTTATTGCTGAAGGCTTCCGCGGAATTAAGTGACGGCGCGATTGATGAGGCTAAAAAGACTCTCAATACCCTGATCAAACGTTATCCGAAATCGGACTCTGCCAAAACCGCTAAGAGCCGTTTGGCACAAATTGAAAAACTTGGTTGACAAGAAAAGTCTAAAATTAAGCTTTGTATTTTCCTGAGGAGTAATCCTCGTTTTTTCTTTTGAGATACTTGAAAATGACTTGCTCTCGCTGCGGACAGGATATCCTGCGTAATCCGCTTCAAAATCGCGGTTCGGCTTTCACCGAAGAAGAAAGAGACCAAATGGGTATTCGGGGCCTCTTGCCCTCCCGAGTGGAAACGCTTGAAGAACAGGCTCGCCGTTCGGTGGCCTTCATGCGCACCTTCCCCTTGCCCATCCAACGTTATTTCTACCTCGATGCTCTGCACAATACCAATGAAACGCTTTTCTTCAAAGTGGTGTGCGATAACATCGAAGAGGTGATGCCGATTATCTACACGCCGACGGTTGGTGAAGCGTGCCAGAAATTCAGCCACAATTTCCTGCAAGCCAGAGGGCTTTTCATTTCCATCAAAGACAAGGGCCAAATTCTTAAGATTTTGGATAACGTCAAGCAAGATGATGTCGAAGTCATCGTTGTGACCGATGGCCAGCGTATTTTGGGTTTGGGTGACCAAGGCGTCAACGGCATGGGCATTCCGGTCGGCAAGCTTGCGCTTTACACGGCTTGTGCCGGTGTTGCTCCGGAAAAAACATTGCCGGTGATGATTGATGTTGGCACCAATAACCCTGCCTATCTAGCCGATCCCCTTTATATGGGCTTACGTCAGGAACGTGTGGCCGGTGCCTGCTATGACGAATTGATTGATGAATTTATGATGGCCGCACGCAAGCGTTGGCCCAATGTGCTCATTCAGTTTGAAGACTTCGGCAACGCTAACGCTTTCCGTTTACTCGGGCGTTGGAAGGATAAGAGCCTGTGTTTTAACGACGATATTCAAGGGACAGCCTGTGTGGCCTTGACCGGCTTTTATTCCGCTTTGCGTGTAACGGGCGGTAAGTTAGCCGATCAACGAGTGCTTTTCTTAGGAGCGGGCGAAGCCGCAACCGGTATTGCCAATCTGATTGCTGAAGCTATTGCTGATGAAGAAGGCATTTCTATCGAAGAAGCTCGCACGCGTTGCTTCCTCTTTGACTCCAAGGGGTTGGTCGTTGCGCAAAGAACCGGCTTGTCTGCTCACAAGCGTCAATTCGCTCACGATGCTCAGCCCGCAGAAAGTTTCCTGCAAGCCATTCAGCAGTTGCGTCCGACCGCCATCGTTGGTGTGGCCGCTCAGCAAAATGCCTTTAACTCCATGGTGATTGGTGAAATGAGTGCTATTAACGAACGTCCGATCGTCTTCGCACTCTCTAATCCGACCTCTAAGGCTGAATGCACGGCCGAGATGGCTTACCAATTCTCTGATGGTCGAGCTCTCTTCGCTTCGGGCTCTCCCTTTGACACAGTGAACTACAACGGTCAAACCTTTGTGCCGCGTCAAGGTAATAATTCCTACGTGTTCCCGGCTTTGGGGCGCGCTGCCACGTTTGTGAAGGCAAAGACGATGCCTACGGGCATGTTCTTGGCCGCTGCTCGTAAGTTGGCAGAACTTGTCAGCGAAGACGATCTCAAGCGCGGCAGTCTCTATCCGTCACTCAATGACATTCGCCCGATTTCTGAGGCAATTGCTGTTGCGGTGGCTGAATACGCGTTTGAAAAGGGACTTGCCGGCATCGAAAAACCGCAAGATTTGCATGCTGCGATTAAAGCGAGCATGTACACGCCCGCTTACTAAGCTGCTTATAGGCTGCTGATATCGGGGCGGGGATAAATCCCCGCCTCCTATTTTCAATAGAATCGCTGTGAATCCGAACGCTCTGATTGACGTCGCCCCCGAATTAATCCCTGATACAACTCCGGCCGTTGAGGACGTGGTGGCGGTTGCTCGCCTAAAAGGTGAGCCGTTACTGCATTTTCCGGATGATTTGTACATTCCGCCTGAAGCTTTGCGGCTTTTTTTGGAGTCATTTGAGGGACCGTTTGACTTACTGCTGTATCTGATCCGCAAACAACGCTTGGACTTAAATGAAATTTCAGTGGCTGCGGTGACAGATCAATACATGGAGTATGTTGAGCAAATCCGCGCTCAGAATATGGAATTGGCAAGCGATTATCTCGTTATGGCGGCCGATCTCATGATGATTAAAAGCAGGCTTCTTTTGCCGGTGCCGGTGAGTGACGATGATGAAGAAGAGGAGGATCCAACCGCTCGCATTTTAAGAGAAGTCGCTGAATACGAAAAAATCCAAGTCGCCGCTCAATTACTCAACGCTTTGCCAACCATGGGTGATGGTTTCTGGCGTGGTTACGTCGCCATTGAGGAAGATGAGGCGCCGGAACCGGAGGTTTTACCGCAGGAATTGGCAAGAGTCTGGTTAAGCGTTGTTAAGAATGCCAATTTAAAAATCAATCACACTGTATCGCGACAGGAGCTCTCAATTCATGAATTTATGTCGGCGATTATTAAGCGGGTCGAGCAAGAGCGATTTGTCAGTTTTGATGAACTGGTGCAAGATCACGGCACAATGCAGGAAAGAGTTGTGAGTTTCTTAGCTATTCTTGAACTCTCTCGTGAAGGCTTGATTTCTATCACTCAGGCTGCGCCCTATGCGCCGATCTATTGTGCGAAGAAATTTTTGAGTTTGTCTTCGCAAGAAGGTGAAAACGTAGCCTAACTCAATATTTTTTTCAAAATTTAATTCTCTGTTCATACAAATTCATTAAACTGTAAAAAATCAATTTTTTTTATAAGGAAACAAGACGTTATGGAATGGTTGACCGAGCTGATTACAACGATGCACTGGGGTGCCGTGGCTCAGATCATCATGATTGATATTTTGTTGGGGGGTGACAACGCGGTGGTAATTGCCTTAGCTTGCCGCAATTTGGATCCGCATCAACGTCGACAGGGAATTTTCTGGGGTGTATTTGGCGCGATCGCCTTGCGTGTCATCCTGATTACTTGTGCCGTTTATCTCCTGCAGTTGCCGCTTTTGAAAGTGGTGGCCGGTCTCCTTTTGATTTGGATTGGTGTGAAATTGCTGATTCCTCACGATGAGGAAGATAAGCACATCGAAGCAAGCACAAAAGTGCTCTCCGCAATTAAGACGATCATTGTGGCCGACCTTGTGATGAGTATCGATAATGTGATCGGCATTGCCGGTGCCGCCCAAGCGGCTCATGAACATCATCAAACGTTATTGATTATTTTCGGTTTGATTGTCAGTGTGCCTTTTATTGTGTTCGGCAGCCAGATTATCTTGAAGGTGTTTGACCGTTTCCCAATCATCATAACCTTGGGCGGAGCCCTTTTAGGTTGGATCGGCGGCGGTTTGGTTGTAAGTGATATCTTCATGGTTGAACACATTCCGCAAACGAATGCTGTTCATTATGGGGCTTGTATTATCGGAGCCGCGCTAGTAGTACTTCTGGCCAGAATGTGGGTGAAGCGGCAAAAAGCTAAAAAGGCAGCTGGTTAAAAACTTCACCACCTAAAATAAAAACGATCTATCGGTGCACGGCTGATAGATCGCTTTGCTTTAAGGACTAAAAAACAGGGATCTGAGAAAGATCCCAGAAGTCTGAATTAGACGATATCTTTTAATTCTCGGCGCAGAATCTTACCGACAGCCGTCTTGGGCAAAGAGTCCACAAAGATGATTTGTTTAGGAATCTTGTAGCCGGTTAACTGTGTACGGCAATATTTCACGACGTCTTCTTTGGTGATAGATGGGTCTTTCAAAACGATAACGGCCTTCACGGTTTCACCAGATCGTTCATGAGGCACACCCACCACACCGCACTCTAAAACACCGGGCATTGAGGCGATAACGCTTTCCACTTCATTGGGATAGACGTTAAAGCCAGAGACCAAAATCATGTCTTTCTTGCGGTCCGTAATGGTGATCTTGCCGTCAGCGGCCATAAAGCCCACATCACCCGTACGAAGCCAGCCGTCTCTGAAGACGCCGGCCGTTTCCTCGGGTCTGTTCCAGTAGCCCTTCATGATTTGCGGGCCCTTCACACAAATTTCGCCGGTGTGAGAGTCAATTTCTTCAGGATTGTCACACAATCCTAAATCCTTAAAGCCATCGCCGCGAATGCTCACTTCAGTATTAGGAAGGGGATAACCCACAGAACCGTCCCAGGGAGCATCGGGTAAATTGCCGCAGACACCAGGGGAAGCTTCCGTTAGGCCGTAGGCTTCCAAAATGCCGACGCCGGTGGTTTGCTTCCAGCGTTCGGCGACCACTTTCTGAATTTGCGTGCCGCCCGCAACCGCCATCTTCAATCGAGAGAAATCGACGGAAGCGAACTCGGGATTGTTCAAGAGGGCGTTATAGAGGGTGTTGACACCCGTATAAACGGAAAACTTCCAGTGTTTGCATTCATTAACCAATCCTTTGATATCGCGGGGATTGGTGATCAGAACACTGCGTGCCGTCCAATTGAGGAAAGCCAGTGTCGCCGTGAAGGCAAAGATGTGATATAGCGGCAGAGCGCACATGGCCACTTCTTCACATTCCTTAAAGGAAACACTGATCCAGCTGCCGGTTTGTTCAACGTTGGCCAGAACATTTCGGTGCGTGAGCATGGCACCTTTGGATACGCCGGTTGTGCCGCCCGTGTACTGTAAAAGCGCAACATCTTCATTGGAGAGTTCGACCGGCGTGAAGCCTTTGCCGTGTCCAATTGACAATGCGTCACGGAAACTGACTGCACCGGGAAGGTTCCACTCAGGGACCATCTTTTTAACGTACTTCACAGCAGCGTTGACGATGGTGCGTTTCATGAAGGGGAACAAGTCACCGACCTGTGTGGTGATGATGTGCTTGACCGGTGTACGAGACAGAACTCTTTCAAGAGTCTTTGCAAAGTTTTCAATGATAATGATGGCTTTGGCGCCGGAGTCTTTCAATTGATGTTCGAGTTCTCGCGCTGTGTACAGCGGATTGACATTCACAACAATGAAGCCTGCTCGCAAAATGGCAAATAGAGCTACCGGGTACTGTAAAAGGTTAGGCATCATCACGGCAATTCGATCGCCTTTTTGCATGTCGGGCAGCGATTGGAGGTAGCCAGCCAGATCAAAGGAAAGCGCTTGAGCCTCTTTGGTCGTGAGGGTAACGCCCATATTTGTGAACGCAGGGGCATTGGGATGCTTTTCGGCAATACCGTCAAGCAGAGCAGGAATATTGGCGACGCGATCCGGATTAATTTGTGCGGGAACGCCTTTAGGATATTTCGCGAGCCATGGGAAATCGGTCATTGTTGTAAATCCTGTTTTCTTATACACAAACCATTATTGTAAACAAAAGAAGTCGCCCTCAGAGGGGCGACTTTTGATGATTTTGCGTCTTGTGACAAGAAAGTGACTATGCAAGCGTCAAGCAATGACGGGCATAGCTCTTAACATCTTCCCAATCCGTGTAGTCAATCACTGCATCCATGGAGGTCGGTCCCTTTGTCATCTTCATGATGAGTTGAATCATCTTGGCATCAAGCCAACCCCAGTTCGGATAGTCCACCTTACCGGCGATGCATTTGACATCGCGGGGTTTCCAGGGAGAGTTTTGCAGGAACTTTTGCATGTAGCGGTTGCCTTCGGGCGTCGCTTTAATCGGGGTGCGAGCGACCACAGAGACGTTAAAGAAGCTGTGGGGCTTGGCATCGAGTTCATTTTTGTGTTTGGCAAGGAAGCTGTAGAACACTTTGGGGTAGGTACCGTACAACACGGGGCAACCCACAATAAAGAGATCGTACTTGTCCCATTGCACGCCTTCACGGTCGGCTTCCATAACACTCATCATGTCGGCTTGGTTACCTTCGGCGATAACCGTTTCCCAAATACGGCGGGCGACACGAGCCGTATGTCCGCTTCGGCTGTGATAGAGCACGAGCACAGATTTCATTTTTTTCTCCTATTCTCCCGTCCGAGTTCTTTTTAGGCGGGAAAAACACAAATACAAAGCTTAAAGAGAGAAGCGATAAGTGAAGAGCGAAGATTTTATCGTTTTCCCTGTTTTTCAGTCTTTACCCTTAATTCTTTCGGGTACGTCGGCCATTGTAGTGCAGAAATATTGCTTCAATCTTAAAGCCATTATTTAGCCGATAAGACTTTCAGCCAACCGATGAGCTCTTGCGGGTGATGCGCAACAAGGTGGGTATGCCACTCATCAATTGGGAAGTCTTGTCTGAGGTAACCCCAAGTAGCCGCGGCAAAAGGCATTCCTAGGGTTTGAGCAACTTTGGAGTCGCGGATGTCATCGCCAACGTAGGGCGTTTCTTGCGGTAAGGCGCGCATTTTATTTAAGGCGACCAACATGTTGTCGGGATGGGGTTTGAGTTTTCCGGTTTCATCCCCACTAATAATGACGCAGGCTCGATCGTATAAGCCCAGCTTTTTCATGATGGGAATGGTGAAATTGCTGAATTTATTGGTGACGACACCCCATTGCCAACCGGCTTGTTCTATTTCTTCGAGTGTTTGTTCGATGCCATCAAAGCAGCAAACTTTTTCTGCACAGTGATTTTGGTAGTCCGACAAAAATCGTTCTTTGAGTTCAGGAAAGCGAGGATCTTGGTCAGTAATGTCAAAGCCAATCTTAAGAAGCCCTCTTGCTCCAGAGCCCGCGTATTCTCTGAGTACGTTGTAAGGAAGAGGGGCCAGATTTTCCGATCGACGGATACGGTTTAAGGAGGCGCAAAGATCAGGGGCACTATCAACAAGTGTGCCGTCCAAGTCAAACAAAACCAGAGGCATTATTTATCCCATTTCAAGACGTTCACTAAAAAAGGCGCTCCAAAGCGGAGCGCCTTTTAATTCAAATCAATGAGACTGTCTCATTAATTATTGAGCGCGAGTGCCGACCACTTCAACGACAGCGCGGCGGTTCGGAGCCAAGCAGGCAACCAAATCAGCCTTAGAGCCGGTGTCTTCGCAGGTCACGACAGGATCAGCGGAGGCCTTACCTTCGGTTTGGATCTTGTCAGCCGGAACGCCTTGGGCGACCATGTAGGACTTAACGGCAGCAGCGCGGCGTTCGCTCAACGTTTGGTTGAAGGAAGCCGGGCCCGTCACGTCGGTGTAACCGGTAGCCATCACGACGTCAACGTTCAAGCCGGACATACGAGCGACCAATTCGTTGAGCATCTTGACGCCTTCGGGCTTAACCTTGGCGGAGTTCAAGTCAAAGAGCGTATCAGCAGCCAAAACGATCTTGCCGCTGTTGGCGATGTCAGCGTCGCATTCGATGCCTTCGGCAAGAGCAGGCGTCCAGAAGCCGGTACGCCAGCAGAGGTCGTAGTTGCTCATCACGGTTTGACCGGTCGTGGACTTAACATACGGGAAAACGTCGGCAGCGCTGGCCATGCCACTCGTAGCGAGCAAAGCGGCCAAGGCGGCGCTCAAAGCTAATGTTTTTTTCATAATTATTTTCTCCAATTGGATTTACTGCGGTAAACAACAGACGACCGCACACGTCCGGCTCATATCCCACCGCCCTCGCGAGTGGCCTTTTGGGGACACTTACCTAAACTAAATTCTATTCTGCCACGTTTTTGTTATTTTCTGTGCATTTTCTCGACTCAAAGGTCGGAGACCTTCCTGTTGTTGCTTTTTGACAACAATTTTGCCATTAACCCAAACGTGACTGATATCTTCGCGTCCCGCGCTATATAAAAGCTGCGAGGCGGGATCGAAAACGGGCAGCGCATCAATGTTGCCGAGGTCAACGGCTATTAAATCAGCGTCTTTGCCTTTTTCGAGCGAACCGATCCGGTCATCCCAGCCCAAAGCTTTAGCGCCTCCCATGGTAGCCGCATAAAGCATATCGGCCACTTTCATTTGAGTGGTGTCCTGGCATACGGCTTTGCCCAACATAGCCGCCAGACGTGTTTCGCCTAAAAGGTCCACCTTGTCATTGCTGGCAACTCCGTCAGTGCCCATCGAAACATTGATGCCGAGAGCCATCATTTTGGCAACAGGAGAAAAGCCGCTTGCTAATTTCAAATTTGAACACGGGCAGTGCACGACGCTTGCTCGGGCGCGGGCAAGAAGTTCTAATTCAGCATCATCGGCACAAACCGTATGCACGGAAATAAATCGTTCATCCAATAGTCCCAAATTTTGAAGGCGCTGCAACGGGCGGACGCCATATTGCTTGAGTGAACCTTCAATTTCGGTCTGTGTTTCGTCCACATGCATGTGGATTCGTGCGTTATGTTTGTGAGCTAAATCACGCACTTTAATGAGCGCATCATCATCGACCGTGTAGGGTGCGTGAGGACCAACGGTTACTCTGACATTGGGATCGTTGGCAAAACGCTCGAAAAGCGCTTCGGCACACTGGATGTATTCATCCGTGTTTTTCGCCATGGCCGAAGGAAAGCCGATCACAATTCCGGAGACGGAACACTTAATTCCGGCTTCAGTAAGACCGCGGGCAACATCCTCACTGAAAAAATAGTGGTCGCTTGCGCACGTGATACCGGATTCAACCATTTCGGCCCCGGCAATAAGAGAGCCTTCATAGCAAAATTCAGGACTCATGAGTTTGCCTTCGGCTGGCCAAATTTTTGTTTGAAGCCAATCCATTAAGGGAAGATCCGCGCCCATTCCTCGCAATAAGTGCATGGGAGCGTGTGTATGGGCGTTTACAAAACCAGGTAAAACAATGTGATCCGGCAAGCGGACGATTTCTTTGGCTTCGATCCCTTGAGTTTCTTCGGTAGGAACAACCGCCACAATTTTTCCTTCGTCAATCAGAACACTGTGACGGGTCAAGAGTGCGCCTTTGGGGGCCATGGGCATTACCCAGCCCGCTTCGATGATGGTGTGAACGTGCATAAACAGCCTTTTCTAACCTATAGATGTCGTACGACGAATTGTATGTCAGACTGACAAAATCTGTCCTTTTTGCCGTTTTTCGTTATTTTGAACATTTTGACGTTGCCTAACCCATTGAAAATAAAAAGAAAAATAACTCTTTCGATACAGGCATTTTTGAGAAAATCCTGATAAAATCAACAGGTTAAAAATTTCAAACGATGGATAGTTAATCGATGTCTGATAACGAAGATATTAAGAATAACGAAGAGAACGTAACTGCCGAAGAATCGAACGATTCCAACATTCCGGGCTCCATGCTCAATATTGCACAAGAGTTATTACCGGTTTCTTTGGAAACCGAAATGAAGCGTGCTTATTTGGATTACGCAATGAGCGTGATTGTGGGCCGCGCTTTGCCGGACGTTCGGGACGGTTTGAAGCCCGTTCACCGTCGCGTGCTTTACGCGATGGAGCAAATGGGTAACACTTACTCTCGTCCCACCAAGAAATCTGCTCGTGTTGTCGGTGATGTGATCGGTAAATATCACCCTCATGGTGATACAGCCGCCTACGATACGATTGTTCGTCTGGCTCAACCGTTCTCGCTTCGCTATCCGCTGGTTTACGGTCAGGGTAACTTCGGTAGTCTTGACGGTGACTCGGCCGCGGCCATGCGTTACACCGAAGTCAAGCTTCAAAAGCTTGCCGGCGAAATGCTCGCCGACATTCGCAAAGACACGGTTGACTTTATTCCTAACTACGACAATACCGAAAAAGAACCTACGGTTTTGCCGACCCGCTTGCCGCACTTACTCATTAATGGCAGCGCGGGTATTGCTGTTGGTATGGCCACCAATATTCCACCGCACAATTTGCGTGAATCGATTGACGCCTGCGTGCATTTACTCAATCACCCGGATGCCACGGTTGATGATCTGATTAAATTCGTGCCGGCTCCGGACTTTCCCACCGGGGGCATCATCTTCGGTCTCAAGGGAGTGATTGAAGGTTATCGTACGGGTCGTGGTCGTGTTCTTATGCGTGCAAAAACGCACTATGAAGAATTTGATCATGGACGTCGCACACGCATTGTGGTCGATGAAATCCCGTATCAGGTCAATAAGCGAGTCTTAGTTGAAAGCATCGCTCACCTCATCAACGATAAGAGAATCGAAGGTATCTCCGATTTACGCGATGAAACCGACAAGGACGGCGTGCGTGTAGTGATAGATCTGAAGGCAGGAGTTGTGGCCGATGTGGTTTTAAATAACCTCTATAAGCTCACTCAGCTTCAAGATTCCTTTGGCATCAACATGGTGGCCTTGGTTGACGGTCAGCCGCAGTTGCTTAACCTTAAGCAAATTATTGAAGCTTTCCTTATGCATCGCCGCGAAGTGGTGACTCGTCGTTGTCTGTTCGATTTGCGTGAAAATCGCGCACGCGGTCACGTTTTGGAAGGTTTGGCGGTCGCTTTAGCCAATATTGATGAATTTTTAGCCATTATTCGTGCAGCTCCAACGCCGGACGTCGCCAAAGCCGGCTTAATGGGCCGCGGTTGGAACTCTGCCTTGGTCGGTGAGTTGCTTGACCGGGCCGGCGAACATAAAAATGATTATCGACCCGAAGGGCTTGATCCGCTCTACGGACGTCGTCCCGATGGTTTGTACTATTTAAGTGAAACCCAGGCCGATAATATTTTGCAGATGCGTCTGCAGCGCTTAACGGGTCTGGAACAAGACAAGATCATTCAAGAATATAAGAGCGTTGTGGATATCATCGCTGATCTTCTGGATATTCTTGATAAACCGGATCGTGTTCGTCAGATCATTGAAGACGACTTAATCGAAATTAAGAATGAATATGGTGATGACCGCCGTTCAGAAATCGATCCGACCGGTGATCCCAATTTCAACCCGCGTGATTTAATTCCGCGCCGTGAAATGGTGGTGACCATGACACGTGACGGCTACATTAAGAGCCAACAGCTCTCTGACTACCAGGCTCAGCGCCGCGGCGGTCAAGGTAAGAAGGCGGCGACGATGAAAGAAGGCGATATGATTGATCAGCTCTTTATCGCCAATTCGCATGACCGAATTCTTTGCTTCTCCGACTTCGGTCGTATGTATTGCTTGGATGTGTATGCGTTGCCTGAAGGCTCAAGAACCTCCAAAGGACGGCCGATCATTAACTCGGTTCCGTTGTCTGAAGGTGAACGCATTACGGTTGTGCTGCCCATCGAAGATTTTGATGACAAGCATTACGTCTTTATGGCCACGGCCAACGGTGTGGTCAAAAAGACGCGTTTGAAGGATTTTGCCAATGTGCGCCGCTCCGGCATTAATGCTGCAGGGCTTGATGATGGCGATCACCTGATCGGCGTGGCGATCACCGATGGTGAGCACGATGTCATGCTCTTTTCCGATGCGGGTAAGGCCGTTCGTTTCAGCGAAGCCGATGTTCGTCCGATGGGGCGTGGTGCCCGAGGAGTCAAGGGCATGGCGCTTGAAGACGGACAGAAAGTGATTGCCATGCTCGTGGCAGACAGCGAAGAGCAGACCGTCTTGACGGCCACCGAAAATGGTTTCGGTAAGCGCACGCTGGTGAGTGAATACACTCGTCATGGTCGCGGCACCAAGGGCATGATTGCTATTCAAACCAGTGACCGAAACGGCAAAGTGGTGGCAGCGACGCTTGTTAATGACGCCGATGAAGTCATGCTCTTGACTCAAAAAGGCAAGATTGTTCGCACTCCCGTTTCGGATATCTCTGTTTTGAAACGGGCTACACAGGGTGTGACACTTATTGGCTTGAAGGATGACAGCTTGGTTGCTGTTCAGCGTATTGCGGAAGAAGATGTTGAGGAAGAAAAGTCCGAAGAAGCCCAAGAGGCTGCTAAGGCTCCTGCGTCTTCCGAAGCAGATCCTGTCCAATCCATTTAATAAATGATTGATGGGCCCGACCGAAAGGCGGGCCCTTTTATGCAAAATGATTCCAGTAATTACGATTGATGGGCCGACAGCTTCAGGTAAAGGAACCGTGGCGGCCAGGGTGGCTCGAGCTCTGGGTTTTCATTACCTCGATAGCGGCGCTCTTTACAGACTTTGCGCCTATAAAGCCTTAAAGGAAAAAATTGACTTGACCGATGAGTCAGCCTTGGCTCAGACGGCTGCCAATTTGGCTCCCTTGTTCGAAGACGGAAAGATCTATTTAGATCGTGAAGACGTAACCGACAAGATTCGAGCCGAAGAAGTCGGAGTGGCCGCTAGCAAAGTTGCCTCTTTGCCGGCAGTGCGCCAAGCGCTTTTGGATGTGCAAAAACGGGCTCGTCGCCTTCCTGGTTTAGTCGCCGATGGGCGCGACATGGGCAGCGTGATTTTCCCGGATGCACCGCTTAAAGTTTTTTTAACGGCAAGTGCTCAAGCACGTGCGCAAAGACGCTTTAATCAGTTGAAAGAAAAAGGAATTGTTGCTAATATCGACACCCTTACCCGGGATCTAGAGGAGCGGGATCGGCGCGATATGCAACGTGCTGTGAGTCCTCTTGCGCCCGCAAAAGATGCCAAAATCCTCGATTCGTCAGAATTGACGATTGAAGCAACGGTGGGACAGGTGCTGCAGTGGTACCGGTCTCTTACCAAATAGGTTGGTTCTTGCAGCCAACCGCCCGGCAAACCGGCAATGGGGCCGGCCCGGTTTTTTAACCCGGTGCATTTTCCACTTACTGGAAGAGCACTGTATTTTTAAATTAACTCATGTCTGAAAATATTAACCAACCCGAGTCTTTTGCTCAGCTTTTTGAAGAAAGCTTAGCTCGTCAAGAAATGCGCCAAGGCGAAGTCATCACGGCTGAAGTAGTGCGCGTGGACTACAACTTTGTGGTCGTGAACGCTGGCTTGAAGTCCGAAGCCTATGTGCCTATCGAAGAATTCAAGGACGATCGCGGTGAAGTCACCGTGAAGCCGGGTGATTTCGTGGCTGTGGCGATTGAACAAGTCGAAAACGGCTACGGTGATACGATTTTGTCTCGCGACAAGGCCAAGCGTCTTGCCGCTTGGATGAACCTTGAAAAAGCCCTCGAATCCGGCGAACTCGTTACCGGTACGATCACGGGCAAGGTCAAGGGCGGTCTCACGGTTATGACCAACGGTATCCGTGCCTTCTTGCCGGGCTCCTTGGTTGACACCCGTCCTGTTAAGGACACCACGCCCTACGAAGGCAAGACCATGGAATTCAAGGTCATCAAGCTCGACCGCAAGCGCAACAACGTTGTTGTTTCCCGCCGTGCCGTGGTTGAAGCCAGTATGGGCGAAGAACGCGCCAAGCTCATGGATACGCTCAAGGAAGGCGCCATTGTTAAGGGTATCGTTAAGAACATTACCGACTACGGTGCCTTTGTTGATTTGGGCGGCATTGACGGCTTGTTGCACATCACCGATCTCGCCTGGCGTCGTGTTCGCCATCCGAGCGAAGTGGTTCAAGTCGGTCAAGAACTCGAAGCCAAGGTTCTCAAGTTCGATCAAGAAAAGAACCGTGTGTCTTTGGGCTTGAAGCAATTGGGTGAAGATCCTTGGATTGGTATCGCTCGCCGCTATCCGAAGGGAACGCGCTTATTCGGCAAGATCACCAACATCACCGACTACGGTGCCTTTGTTGAAATCGAAGCCGGCATCGAAGGTTTGGTGCACGTCTCCGAAATGGATTGGACCAACAAGAACGTTGATCCGAAGAAGGTTGTCCAATTGGGCGATGACGTTGAAGTGATGGTTCTCGAAATCGACGAAGAACGTCGTCGTATCTCCTTGGGTATGAAGCAATGCAAACCCAATCCTTGGGAAGAATTTGCTCAAAGCCACAAGAAGGGTGACAAGGTTACCGGCCAAATCAAGTCCATCACCGATTTCGGTGTGTTCATTGGTTTGACGGGCGGCATCGACGGTTTGGTGCACTTGTCTGACCTCTCTTGGACCGAACAAGGCGAAGAAGCTGTTCGTAAATACAAGAAGGGTGACGAAGTTCAAGCCGTTGTGCTCGGTATTGATACCGAACGTGAACGCATCAGCTTGGGCGTGAAGCAATTGAGCGGTGACCCGTTCAGCAACTTCACGAGCACGCATGAAAAGGGTTCCGTTGTTACCGGTACGGTCAAGAGCGTTGACGCCAAGGGCGCCGTGATTGACTTGGGCGATGAAACTGAAGGTTATCTGCGCGCCTCCGAAATCTCTTCCGAACGCGTTGAAGACGCTACGACGCAATTGAAGGAAGGTGATACGGTGACGGCTCAAATCATCAGCATCGACCGTAAGAACCGTAGCATCCAATTGTCTATTAAGGCTAAGGATGCCAGCGAAGCTCGCCAAGCCTTGGATCGCATGAACCAAGACGCTCAAGGTGCTTCCGGTACGACCAACTTGGGTGCCTTGTTGAAGGCTAAGCTCGAACAAAAGTAATCGGAGAAGCATGGTGGATGCCATGACGAAATCCGAGCTGATTGAACGGCTCGCAAATAAAAACGCGCGGTTGACTGCGCGTGATGTTGACGAATCCGTTAAGGCGGTTCTTGATGCGATGACTTTGGCTATGGCCACGGGCAGCCGCATTGAGATCCGCGGTTTCGGCAGTTTTTGCCTGAACTACCGCCCTGAACGCTTGGGACGCAATCCCAAGAGTGGAGAAAGCGTGGTGGTACCGGCAAAATATGTGCCGCACTTTAAAGCGGGCAAAGAGATGCGTTTGCGAGTGGACGGCGCTGTGCAAGAAGCTTAAGCGTTTCTCTACGTCAACCTAAGTTCAGATGGAGGATTCCGAAGTTTTTCGGAATCCTCTTTCCATATGTGTCAACAATTTCCTTTTATTTGTATTTCTTTTCTCTCTATTCAGATTTTTTCCTAAGTGATCATGCTTAGGAAACCTTCATAACTAGGTTAATTTCACTAGAAAGCCCGTCAATCAAGGCAAAGGCCCTTACATATAATGAAATGAGGCGTCGCTTCATGAAAGATGTCTCATTAATTGGTTGACTATTGAAAGAGTCTGTTATGTATAACTTTTTAGCTGCATTCTGTATTTGTGGTTTCATCGTGATCATCGGTGAACTTGTTTCCACTTGGACCAAAGCGTGGATTCCATCGGTATTCGTTTCAGCCTGCTTGTTGTTGGTGGGCTATTGGACCGTCATTCCCTATGATTTGGTTAAAGATTCATTCCTGACGCCCTTTGGCGCCACGTTGGGTATTTACTTGTTGATTGTTCACATGGGCACGGTCATCAGCCTGAAAACCTTGATGGAACAATGGAAAACGGTGGTGATGTGTCTTGTGGGCTTGGCGGGTATGTGTATTTTTGCCTTGCTTTTGTGCCCGCTCTTTATGGATTGGGCTTACATTGTGGCCGGTCTTCCGCCGCTCACCGGTGGTATTGTCGCCGCAACGATTATGCAGCAAGCGGCCACTGAACACGGTTTAACGTCTGCGGCTGTGTTTGCCATTACGATGTACTGTGTTCAGGGTTTTGCCGGTTATCCTTTGACCGCTATTTTCATGAAGGCTGAAGGCGCCAAGCTCTTACAAGAGTATCGTTCGGGTGAACGCGTTACCAAAGACGAGCTTTCTGCCGCAAAGAATGTGACCTCTTTGCCTTCAAGCGAACGTCGTGGTCCTTTGGCATTGCCTGATTCATTAAATAGCCCGATTGTGATGCTCACCAAGATTGGCATGGTGGCATGGTTATCCATGATGGTGGGTGGCTTCACCGGTATTAGCGGCGCTGTGTGGGCTTTGATCTTTGGTGTGGTTTTCTGCTCTTTAGGCTTTTTGGAAACCGATATTTTGCACCGTTGCAATTCCTTTAATATTTTGATGTTCGCCTTGACAATGTTCGTCTTCGAAGGACTTAAGGATTGCACGCCTGAAATGTTGACCTCCATTATTTTGCCGATGGTTGGTTTGATTGTGGTTGGCGTCTTCGGGATGGCTGTTTTCGCTTGGGTTGCTGCCAAAGTTATGAAGCTCTCCTTCCCGTTGAGTTTCTGCAATTGTTTGACCGCGCTCTATGGCTTCCCGTTTAATGCCATCATTACGGAATCGACCTGTAAGGCGATGGCTAAGACGCCTGAAGAACATGAATTCTTGATGAGCAAGATGTTCCCCTCGATGATCATTGGCGGTTTTGTCACTGTGACCATTACTTCCGTGATCTTGGCCGGCTTCTTTGTGAATCTGTTCTAATTTACTTGTCACCAAGGCGCTTGCTGGCGCCTTGGTTCATTTTGAAAGGATGACAAAATGGATATTCAAGCACTTGGTAAGAAATACCACGATTATCTCATTGAACAACGTCGTTGGTTTCACGCTTATCCTGAAGTAAGCGGACAGGAGTTCGGTACCGCCAAGCATATTCGTGAAGAGTTGGATAAGCATGGTATTCAATGGCGTGAATGTGGCATGAAGACGGGAACGCTTGCCACGATTAAGGGGGCTAAACCCGGTAAGACCATTTTGCTTCGTGGTGACATTGACGCATTAACCGTCAATGAAGAAACCGGCTATGAATTTGCCAGTAAAAATCCCGGTGTGATGCACGCCTGCGGTCACGACTGCCATATCTCCATGCTGCTTACAGCTGCTTTGATGCTCAATGACATCAAAGATGAATTGGCAGGCACCGTAGTTTGTGCTTTCCAACCTGCCGAAGAAATCGGTAAAGGCGCCTGCTCAATGATTGAAGAAGGCGCGCTCGATGGCGTGGACGCAGCGTTTGGTATGCACGTTTGGTCTGATATTCCGAGTGGAAAAATTTCTGTTCGCGAAGGCGCCACGATGGCTTCGGGTGATCGCTTTGAAGTCAATATTGAAGGCAAGGGCGGTCACGGTGCAACACCGCATTTGTGCGCAGATGCCATTGTGATGAGCGCAGCCATTGTTCAAAACCTGCAAACGGTTGTAAGCCGTGAAATTTCTCCGGTTGAAACGGCGGTTCTGACTGTGGGTACGATTGAAGGCGGTACTCGTTGGAATGTTGTTTCCGGCTCAGCGAAATTAACCGGAACCACGCGTTGCTTCAGCAACGAAGTGCGCGCTCAATTCCCCGAAGCCATGAAGCGAGTTGTGGAAGAAACGGCAAAGGCCATGCGCGGTAAAGCAACGTTGACATATGAGGAATTGGTGCCACCCACGATCAACGATGTCAAATTGGCTCAGTCCGTTCGAGCTAGCGCCAAGAAAATTTTGGGTGACGATTTCTTCTGCGACTATCCGATTACGATGGGCGGAGAAGACTTCGCTTACTATCAGCAAAAAGTGCCGGGTGTGATGGCTTTGTTTGGTGTCGGCAATCCCGCTTGTGACGCTGTTCATGCTCAACACTCTGGCTGCTACAAAGTGGACGAAGATGCTCTGATTAACGGAGCGATGACTCACGTGCAAGTGGCCTATGACTTTCTTAATAACTAAGAAAACGTTGACAAACTGATTAGACTCGAAAGCCTCGGCCTAATGGTCGGGGCTTTTGCGTCTGCGGCACGTATAATAAAAATTTCCATTGATCTAAATAAAGCAAAAGATGTTAGTTGAACGCAAAGATTTGAAAGACGCCAAACGCATCGTGGTGAAAGTGGGCAGTAGCACCATTACACACGCCAACGGTAAATGTGATTTTGCCCGCATTGATAAATTGGCTCGTGAATTGGCTGATTGGCAAAATCAAGGTAAGGAAATGATTTTGGTCACGTCAGGCGCGGTGGCCGTTGGTGTTGATCGTTTGGGGTTGCCGGAAAAGCCGAAAACGATTCCGGGTAAGCAGGCAGCGGCTGCCGTGGGTCAAGGCATTTTGATGCACACCTATGAAAAAATCTTTGCTGAATATGGGCAAGTGGTCGCTCAAGTGCTTTTGACCCGCATGGAGACAATTGACCGCCACCGTTATACCAATGCCCGAAATACATTTATGGAGTTGCTAAAACGCCGCGTCATTCCAATCGTCAATGAAAATGACGTCGTCGCACTGGATGAATTAAAAATCGGTGATAACGACAATATGAGCGCTTTGGTAGCAAGTATTGTTGATGCGGATTTGGTCATCATTTTGTCCGATGTGGATGGCCTTTATACAGCCAATCCGCAGACGCATCCCGACGCCCGATTGGTCTCTCGGGTTGAAGAGATTACGCCGGAGATTGAAGCGAGCGCCGGAGGCGCCGGCAGCTGCGTTGGCACCGGTGGCATGTTTACAAAAATTCAGGCTGCAAAAAATGCCACAACATCGGGCATTAATTTAATCATTGCTTCCGGTTCGCAAAAAGATGCCATCAGTCGCATACTCGAAGGCGAAGAGGTTGGTACGCTTTTTGTTTCCCGAGAAAATCGCTTGCAGTTCCGTAAACGCTGGCTGGCGTTCGGAGCCCGCATTATGGGAAGCGTGACGGTGGATGAAGGCTGTGAAAAAGCCATTAAAAAAGCGGGAGGCTGCAGCATCCTGCCCGTTGGTATTGTGGCCGCAGAAGGCAACTTTGAAGCCGGTAATACCGTGAGCGTTAAAAATAAAGAAGGACGTGAAATCGCCCGCGGTTTGTGTCACTATTCTTCTGAAGAACTTCAAAAAATTATTGGCTGCCAAAGTGCAGAAATTGAAAGTTTAGTGGGACACAAAGCTTTTGATGAAGTGATTCATCGAGATGATTTGGTCATTTTGAATTAGGAGACCTATCTATGAGCACGACAGAAGTATTGGTTCGTCAAAAAGCTCAGACGGCTCACAATGCGGCTGTCAGGATGGGAACGCTTCGCAGCGGACAGAAAAATAAAGCCCTGCTTGCCATGGCTGCCGCGCTTTTGAGTCATTGCGACGAGATTCTTGAAGCTAATGAAAAGGATATGCTCAACGCAAAGACCAACGGTATGCGGGAATCCATGCAGGATCGTCTTCGCTTGACGCCCGCACGCATTGAGTCAATGGCTGAAGGTTTACGGCAGGTTGCTCAGCTCAAAGATCCGATCGGAGAGGTGATTGGAGGTTCCACGCTAGCCAACGGGTTAAGTTTGACCAAAGTGCGCGTGCCTATTGGGGTTGTCGGCATTATTTACGAAGCGAGACCGAATGTTACGTCTGATGCCATTGGCTTGTGCCTGAAATCGGGTAACACGGTTGTGCTCAAGGGAGGAAGCGAAGCGCTTCATTCTAATCAGGCCATCGCCTCTATTCTTTCAGAGGCCGCTCAAAAAGAGGGGGTGCCGCAAGGCGCTATTCAGTTTATTGACGTGACAGATCGTCAGGCGGTAACCGATTTAATCCGCATGAACGGTTTAGTTGATGTCGTCATACCCAGAGGTAGCGCCCGTCTGATTCAAGCCGTTGTTCAAAACGCGACAGTGCCCGTTATTGAGACCGGTGCTGGGGTGTGCCACACTTTCGTTGATGAGTCTGCCGATTGCGATATGGCCCGCCGGATTGCTTTTAATGCAAAAGTACAAAGACCATCGGTTTGCAATGCCATGGAAACACTGCTTGTGCACGAAAAAGTAGCTGATGCGTTTTTACCCCAAATGTTGAAGGATTATTTCAGTGCGGGCGTGACGATTTTCGGTTGCGAGCAGACTCAAAAGTTTGACTCCCGAATTCAAGTCGCCACAGAAGAGGATTGGGCAACAGAGTACGGTGATTTGCGCTTATCTGTAAAAATCGTCCGTGACTTGGATGAGGCTTTAGCTCATATTGCCCGATACAGTACCCGTCACTCGGAATGTATCGTCACGCGCAATATGGAAAATGCCCGACGCTTTCAAGCGGAAGTGGATGCGGCCGTTGTTTATGTTAATGCTTCAACTCGTTTCACCGATGGCTTTGAGTTCGGCTTTGGCGCGGAAATCGGCATCAGCACCCAAAAGCTTCACGCCAGGGGTCCGATGGCTTTGCCTGAATTAACGTCCTATAAGTACTTAGTGACAGGAAACGGGCAAATCAGAGGTTAAGCGCCGATTGTATTCAATAAAACAGACGGGGAAGTGCCCAAAAGGCATATCCCCGTTTTTAAATGAAAGGCTAAAAGTTAAAGATCAATGTCGATGAGCTCGTAGTTATCCTTGCCCATGCCGAGTTCATGCATGTAGGACAACTGGCGCAAACCGTGGCGTGACTCAATTCGTTCAACAAGATCGTGGTTTTTATCTTTGCCTAACGAATAAACTAAATCCACACATGCTTGGTCGATTGCCAAAATATCTGTGGAGGCAACCATGCCAATATCAGGAATGGTGGGTTCTGCGGCGCTCAGCCCCGCGCAGTCGCAATCCACAGACATGCGGCGCATGACATTGATAAAAACAATGTGTTTGCCAAAATGGTCGCACACAGCTTTAGCAGATTCCGCCATCGTTTCCATCAGGTGTTCTTTTGCCGGCCATTCATCCCAAGGAGCATTGATATCCTTTACGGCGTGAACTTGAGCCTTCCCGATTTTGCCGTCAGCGCATCCGATGGCGATATTTTTCATGGAGCCACCGAAGCCGCCCATGGCGTGGCCCTTGAAGTGCGTAAGAACAACCATGGAGTCGTAGTTGACGATATTTTTACCCATGGATACTTCTTTAAAGTGCTTGCCGCCTTTCACAGGAAGCATGACGGTGCCGTCTTCATCCATGATGTCAACCGGACAAAAAGTCCAGCCATTGACTTCCAAGGTCTTACGATGTTTTTCAGTGGTGTCCCGATCGCCGATATAGAGCGTGTTGGTTTCAACAATGTTGCTGTTGGGAATACTTTGTTGGAACGCTTTCACCATGTCACGGGGCAAAATATTCGGACCGTTGCGCTCTCCGGTATGTAATTTGATAGCGACTTTGCCTTTTACTTCATCATTGATCAAGGCGAACAGTTTTTTGAGATGCTCGGCATCAATGTTGCGAGTAAAGAACACTTTGGCCTTTTCGCCCTTGAAGTCGGCTGTCACTTTTTTACTACCGATAACCGGCGCTTGTGTTTGGGTGGTTGCGGCGTTGGCAAGCGAACTTAAAACTGCGCCTGTCATAATACCTCCCATTGTTTTTAAAAAAGCGCTGCGGGAACATTTAAATTCAGACATAAAAACCCCCTCATCATTCAAGGATTTAACGGGAAAATTTTATCAATTCACATTCACGATACTTTGCCTAAAATCGTTTATAAATTTGCCTGCTTCTACTGTTTGAGTTGACACTATCTCTAAGAAATAGTTGTAACAACCTAGACGAATTAACTTATATTCCCCTAAAGAATTAGCTTTTCTAATCTATCTCACTTATGAGCAAATGATTCTTCATCCATAAAATAAAAAAATATTTTTATAAAAAGAGAAAAAATATGGATAAGAAAGTCGCTACAAGATACATCCCGATCGGTTTGATGCTGTTTGCTCTTTTCTTTGGCGCCGGTAATTTGATTTTCCCGGCTTCCATGGGTCAGAACGCCGGCGTTAATGTTTGGTATGCCTTAATCGGTTTTTGTATTACCGGCGTGGGTATGCCACTTTTGAGCGTGATGGCTATGGGTTACTCCGGTTGCAATGATTTGCAGGAAGCTGCCGGACGCGCTCATCCGCTCTACGGATTGTTTTTTACGATTGTGGCGTATTTGGCGATTGGTCCTTGCTTTGCTATTCCTCGTACCGGAACGGTCGCTTTCGAGATCGCCGTCAGTCCCTTCTTGGATAAAGAAAGCATCGAGTTAGGTTTGCCTATTTTCTTGGCGGTGTTTTTCTTGATTTCTTTCTGGTTGTCGGCCACGCCTCAAAAGTTGGTTGACCGCATCGGTAAACTTTTGACCCCTGCATTAGTGCTGACGATCGTTTTGTTGATTGTGCAGTCATTTGTTTCTCCTTTAGGAGAACCTCAAGCTCCAACGAAGGCCTATGCAACGCCTGTGATTGCTGCTGTTCAGGGTGTTTTGGATGGCTACAACACGTTGGATGCGATCGCCGCTTTTGTTTTCGCAACTCTTGTGATTAACGTTGTTCGCGAGGACTGCGGTTTGACCGATCGTGCAGAGATCACTAAGCAGGTCTACAAGTCCGGTATTGTGGCTGTTGCTCTGTTGGCCTTTATTTATATTTTTATCGCCAAGATTGGAGCAGAAAGTGTTCCGGCAATCGGCATGCAAACGACCGGTGCTCCGGTGTTGGCTGAGTCTGCCAAAATCCTTTTTGGTAACGCAGGTGCCATTATTTTGGCTGTCATTGTGCTTTTGGCTTGTTGGTCAACGGCCATCGGGTTGATTACTTGCTGCGCAGCCTATTTCTTGAAGTTAACGGGTCGCTTTACTTACCTCTATTGGGTGACCATTTTCTCAATCGTGTCGTTTTTGGTTGGGATGTTCGGTCTTGAAACCATCATTACCTCAACGGTTCCGGTGCTGATGTTTATTTACCCGTTGGCTGTTGTGTTGATTGTGCTTTTGTTTACTGACAAGTTCTTTAACGGCAGACAATGTGTTTATGCTTTCACCGTTGGCTTTACATTCATTATGGCTTTGATCAACGGTATGGAAACCGCCAATATCAAGTTTGAAGCATTGGAAAATGTTTTAACCACTTACTTGCCGATGCATACATTGGGATTGAGTTGGATTTGGTTTGCATTGGTCGGATACATTTTGGGTCTGTTGTGGATGAAATTTGTGCCGGCTAACAATAGCTAAACAAATACCTCCGTAAGTCTTATTGTCTTGGCCTGAAAAAGTCTCCCTCCATGTTTGATAGGCAAAGAGCCTATCAAACATGTGTGGCCAGGCCCTAATTCCAAAGAAAGAAATATTGCCGATTTGCGTCATAAATTTTCTCCGTGCGCAGATTCGCTTAAACCCGATCAACCTCAGCGAGGTCTCCGCGGGCTAACATGCGCAGCTCGTGCGTTTTCATAGTCGCATTTCATGGATTTAATTTTCGATTGTCTTGGTTGATTCTCTTTAGACTTTTAACCAAGCAAACGTATTTGAAAAGATCTAGACTCATGAAGAACGTTTATTGAAATGGGTTTGAATTAGAACCTCTATAATCCCTCTATTTACTATTTTCTCGAGGTTTCACATGTCGATTTTGATGCCGGAACCTAAAAATACTCTGCTAGGTAAGGATACAGTCTATAGTGATCAATATAACCCTGGCTTGTTGCAGCCGATTTCTCGCGCTCTAGGGCGTGATGCAATCGGAGATCATCATTTCAAAGGGGTAGATATCTGGCGTTTATATGAACTGTCATGGTTAAACAGCCAAGGCGTGCCGCAAACGGCGGTGGCTGAGTTGTTTGTGCCGGCCTCGACTCATTCAATTGTTGAATCGAAATCGTTAAAACTGTATGCTGGCTCATTCGCTATGACGCAGATGGGTAGCCAAGAGGAAGTGGCAAACCGCATGTCTGATGATCTGTCGCTTCGCTTAGGAGGCACGGTTAAGGTAAAGCTTTTCAGCATTCAGAATTATCCGGGACAGGTGAAAACGATGCCCGGGCTATCCCTTGACCATTTAACGCTTCCTGCGGGCGGTGAAATTTCAACCTATGAAACAGAACCGGGACTTCTTGAGTTTGATCCGCACTCAAGTGAAATAATTCAAAAGACTTTCTCGACAACCGTTTTTCGTTCTTTGTGTCCGGTGACCGGTCAGCCGGATTTGGCCAGTGTCATGATTAACTATAAGGGACGCGCTATTAGCCCAGAGGGTCTTTTAAAGTATCTCGTGTCGTATCGATGCCATAAGGGGTTTCACGAGCAGTGTGTTGAGCAGATTTATCACGATATGCGCACAGTTTTTCAGCCAGAATTACTCGAAGTGTACGCATGCTTTACCCGACGCGGAGGGATAGATATCAATCCGTTTCGTTCATCGGTTCGAGAGCAGCCGGACGAGGTTATTCGCGAAATGCGTCAATGAGGGTTTAAGGTGTGGAGCGCCTGCAACTTGATTGATTTCTTGCTGTCAGTCAAGAAGTTACTTGTCGGTTTTATCAGAAAGAACGTGATCTCCGTCGAAGTGCGGAATAAATTTGGCACTATCCGTGCGCCCCACTTGTATAAAACCCTTGGTGATACCAATGTTTCTCGCATGACGTACAACTTTTTGATATTCCAGTGTTGTCAGCGGACGGTTGATTTCCGGATGTCTGCAGGCTTTAAAGAGCGGCATGTATTGATTCATAATCGAAACATACACTTGGTCGCTAAAAGTTTCATGAATCCAGTCTAAACAACGGCAACTGTCGCGCCATTGCCAAGGCAAGACAAGATGCCGAATGATAAGCCCACGTCGAAGTTGTCCGGAACCGTCAAGCTCTGCCGGTCCCGTCATTTCGAACATTGCACGGATTGCCTCAGAGGCATAGTCAAAGTATTTTGAAACTCCCGAATATTTCTCACCGAGGCGATTGTCAAAATATTTAAGATCCGGAAGAAAGATGTCAATGAGTCCCGAGAGCATTCGTAGAGTCTCGGGCAGTTCATAGGCGTTGGAGTTGTAAACAATAGGCAGTGTTAAACCGCGCTCTTTTGCCGATAGTAAAGCTTCTCGGATTTGCCGCGTATAGTGACCTGGTGTGACGAGTTCAATACAGGATGCCCCGCGCTCGGCTTCTTCAAGGAAGATGTCTGTCAGACGTTGGGTCGAAATTTTGATTCCATTGCCTTTTGCACTAATTTCGTAGTTTTGACAAAAGCAGCAACGCAGATTGCAGTGTGAAAAAAAGATTGTTCCAGCGCCTTTTTTGGCTTCAAGAATCGGCTCTTCCCATGCATGCAAACTGACGAGGGCAACTTCAATATCGTCGCTTGCTCGACAAATACTACGCTTTAAGCCTTCGGGTGTGGAGCGATCTGTGTTGCAGTGACGCGGACAAAGGTTACAGATCATATTGGTAGAAAGCCGGAAGACGGATGTCGTTGAAATATTTAACTGTTAAGGCAGGAGCACATGGTGGAGGCGGCGGGAATTGAACCCGCGTCCAGAAATCGTCCACAGCTGGATCTACATGTTTAGCTAAAACATTTAAAAAATCTTATTTCGCTTTGCGCCCTTTAGCCGGCTCTGACGAAACCAGACACTTTAAAATCTCAACACCCCCACAGTGTCCTCAGGGATGTCCAGCCTGTATGATATGAAACCACTGCCGGCGAACCGGCCCGGTCTAGAGGCAAACCGGTGTGGTCCTCGCCTTAATTAGGCGGCGAGAGCGAAACGCTTATTGTTGGCGTTTATTTTGTTTCCAGCGGATTTACAAGGTGACTGGACCTTGACATGCACCAAGCCACTTCGTGACCCCTGTCGAAACCAGGTCGCCCCCATGTGAACTTGTCGGACTGCTAATTATGGATGATTTTTAGAAAAAATGCTGAATCTACGCTGAACCATTTGTTTTTTCTGAAAAAATACTCATCAAATTACTGCGATCATCTCATTTTTGCATTACAATGCGCTTCACTTTTGTTTGACAACAAAGTGTTTCAAACGATTAATCGTTTTTATTTTTAATAAATCGTGCCAATTTAAACGGCGCAAGGAATTATGGCAAAAGAAGATCTAATTGAAATGAGCGGTGTGGTGCTTGAAGTTTTGCCCGACGCTCGCTACCGCGTAAAGCTTGATAATGGCCATGAACTGGTTGCTTACACGAACGGAAAAATGCGTAAGCACCACATTCGTATTTTGGCCGGTGATAAAGTCTCTTTGGAACTGTCCCCTTATGATTTAACAAAGGGACGCATCACGTTCCGTCACATTGAAGGTCGCCCGGCTGCAGCGCCTGCCGCTGGCGCCAATAATCGCCGCCGTTAATACTCCAACAGTTTGTTGTATTGCTAAGGACGCCTGAGGGATTCGGGCGTCCTTTGTTTGCGTGTACAATCATCGCAATACAACTTCTTTACCTGATCGCACATTATGGAATTCGAGCTTTGGTATCTGATCGTTGTGCCCGTCTTGTTTGTTGCGGGGTGGTGGTTTAGGGGTCTAGACCAACGACAACGCGAGAAAGAACATGAACCCGCAACCTATTACAAAGGAATCAATCTGCTGTTGAACGATCAGCCCGATAAGGCCATTGATGCGTTCATTGAAGTGGTCCGATTAGATCCTGAAACCATTGAATTGCATCATGCGTTAGGCAATTTATTTAGCCGCCGAGGCGAGTTCGATCGTGCTGTCCGTATCCATAATCACTTGCTCAATCGGGAAGATTTGCCGGAACACGAACGTTCATTAGCTTTATTTGAGTTAGGCAATGATTATCTTAAAGCGGGGATTTACGATCGTGCCGAAGACAGCTTCCAACGTCTTTTAAAAGAACCCGAATACCATTTGGATGCGTTGCGTGCACTTTTGAAAATTTATTGCACCGAAAAAGAGTGGGAAAAGGCAATTGATGTTGCCAATACGTTGGAAAAGCAAGCTGGTGAAAACCATCAAGTGGAGATGGGGCATTTCCATTGTGAGCTTGCTGCGCTAGCTATGCGCGCCAAACAGTACGATCAGGCCCGTGAAGCGTTACAAAAGGCTCTGCAAGTTGATCGCCATAGTGTTCGTGCTCTCATCATGCTAGGTAACTTGGCCATGTTAAACAATGATCCTCAAACGGCGCTTTTACACTGGTCAAAGGTGGAAACGGTTTCGCCCGATTATTTACCCTTGGTCATGGTGCCGATGGCTCAAGCCTATGAAGCGTCTGGCCAACACGAGCAGGCTATGAATTTGGTCCATCGCGCTCTGGAAGATCACTCCAGCGTGGAAACTCTTTCGATTGCCTTGGACTTAATTGTTAAAAGTGAAGGGGAGCAGGCGGCTCAAAAGTTCCTCAAAGAGGAGCTTGTTCGTCACCCGACATTGTGGACGTATGAGAAGCTTGCAGAGCTTCGCTTAAAAGATCATCCGCAAGACTCGGAGCTTCAATTATTAATCTCATTGTTAAAGCCTTACGTGAGCAGACCCGGACGCTATCGCTGCTCTCATTGCGGCTTTAAGGCTAAAGGTTTCCAATGGCTTTGCCCGGGTTGTTCTTCTTGGGGCAGCTACTCTCCCAAGCGGGAAGAAGAAAGTTAAGAAAAAGAAGTCCGAAGGTACAAAATCAAATCTTCGGACTTTTTTGTAATTATTTACATTTTTAAAGGCTTCTCGTCACACTCTTTCGGGCAACATTGCGTACACTTCACTTTCATGTAATGCCTTTATTTCTAGGGAAATTCAATGTTTAAACGAATCGGTTTGTTCATCTTGACCAACTTGGCTATTTTGGTGATGTTGTCCATCATCCTGAACCTGGTGAGCTGGTTCTTTGGTGTGGACTTCTCACAAATTGCGGGTGCCGGTCAGAATTATGTTTCACTTTTGATTTTTGCTGCAATTATCGGTTTTTCGGGCTCAATCATCAGTTTGTTGATGAGTAAGACGATTGCCAAAAATTCGATGGGAGTCCAGCTGATTGATGTTGATCATCCTCGCAATGAAGTAGAACGCTGGTTGGTTGAAACGGTCGCTAAGCTTGCCAAAATTAAGGGCGTGGCGATGCCCGAGGTCGGCCTTTATCACGGAGAACCCAATGCATTTGCAACCGGTCCTTCGAAGAATAATTCCCTGGTTGCCGTGTCCGACGGATTGTTGGCCAGTATGAACAAAGAAGAGGTCGAAGCTGTTTTAGGACACGAAATGAGCCACGTGGCCAATGGTGACATGGTTACGATGACTTTGATGCAAGGCGTCATTAACACGTTTGTTGTGTTCCTTTCTCGAGTAATTGGCAACATTGTTGATCGTGGCATTTTGCGCAATGAAAGTGATGCGCCGGGCGCAGGCTACTACATTACAAGCCTTGTGTTGGATATGGTTTTGGGACTTTTGGGCTCGATGTTGGTGGCCGCTTTCTCGCGCTACCGCGAATACAGGGCCGATGCCGGTGCCGCTCAAGCGCTAGGCTCTCCCGCTCCTATGATTAACGCTTTGGCTCGTTTAGGCGGAATGCAAACCTCAGAGTTGCCGGGCAATGTGAAGGGTTTCGGTATCAGCGGAGGAATGGGTTCTTTGTTTGCAACGCACCCGCCGATTGAAGCACGCATCAAAGCGCTTCGTGAACTTCAAAACTGATTTAAGTATAAGAAAGCTCAAGGCCTGCCAAAACGGTGGGCCTTTTGTTTTTTAAGCTTGGGAATTAAAAAAGGGGAAGAAGTTGATGGGGTGGGAAATGGGACTCGAACCCACGACAACCGGAATCACAATCCGGGACTCTACCAACTGAGCTATTCCCACCATCAAACTTTTGGCCCGCCCGACAGGATTCGAACCTGTGACCCTCGGCTTAGAAGGCCGATGCTCTATCCAGCTGAGCTACGGGCGGCTCGACAACTGTCGAAACGTGGTCGGGGCGAAGGGATTCGAACCCCCGACATCCTGCTCCCAAAGCAGGCGCGCTACCGGACTGCGCTACGCCCCGCCTCAAGTGCGAATCAGCATTATGCAGGAAAAAATAATGAAACGCAATAGTAAAGAGCATTTTTGAATCAAGAAAATCCAAATTGCTACAATCCACGAACCAAAATTGGATTCAGTCAGAAGGAGCAGATGTTGTGAAATGGTTATGCGCAGGGCATGAATTAGATACAAAAGTTCCCCTAATTATGGGAATTGTCAATGTAACGCCTGATTCATTTTCCGATGGCGGAAACTACGCTACGGAAAAACAGGCGGTGGCTCACGGGTTGGCGCTCTTACGTGAAGGGGCTGATATCCTTGATATCGGCGGTGAATCGACAAGGCCTGGTGCGGCCCCTGTTAGTGAGGTAGAGGAACTGGATCGGGTTATGCCTGTTGTGCAAGAACTGGCAAAAAGCGGAGCCATTATTTCTGTGGATACCAGTAAAGCCGTGGTGATGAAGGAGGCAATCAAGGCAGGGGCACACATCATTAATGATATTCGTGCACTGCAGGAGCCCGGAGCTTTGGAGGCGGTGGCAGAGACTGATGCAGGTGTCTGTTTGATGCATATGCAAGGGGCACCAGCGACTATGCAAAATAACCCCAACTATCGTCATTTGATTGAAGAGGTCGAGCAATTTCTAATTCAACAGGCTCTACGGGCAGAAAAGGCCGGAATTGCTCGGGAAAGAATTTGTTTGGACTACGGTTTCGGCTTTGGGAAAACAGTAGAGCAAAATTTTGAGTTATTGGCTCATACGGATTATTTTGCTCGTCTTCCTTACCCCATTTTGGTCGGCCTATCCCGAAAATCCAGCATAGGCGCTGTGACCGGGCGAGGTGTGCATGACCGATTGGTAGGATCGGTAACCGGCGCTTTATTGGCTGCGCAGCGCGGTGCTTCCATCGTTAGGGTTCACGATGTGGCAGCAACGCGTGATGCGTTTAAAATTTGGCTTATGACAGAAAATCAAAGCCATAAGGATTGATGTTATGACTCGTAAGTATTTTGGTACCGACGGTGTGAGAGGTCGTGTCGGTGAAACGCCTATCACGCCGGATTTTGTGATGAAGTTAGGACAGGCGGCCGGTCGCGTTCTGAGACGTCGTATTGATGGTCGTCGTCATGTTCGCGTTGTGATCGGCAAAGATACGCGTGTTTCTGGGTACATGTTGGAAGCCGCGCTTCAAGCCGGGTTCTCAAGTGCAGGCGTTGACGTGGTGTTGTGCGGTCCGATTCCGACCCCTGCGATTGCCTATTTGACCCGTGCTCAAAGGGCTGATGCCGGGGTGGTGATCAGCGCCAGCCACAACCCTTACCATGACAACGGTATTAAATTCTTTTCTGAGTCGGGGACAAAACTTCCTGATGAAGTGGAATTGGAAATCGAAGAAGAGTTGGACAAGGGCTTTTCCTGTGTGGACAGCCGCGAACTGGGTAAGGCTTGGCGGCTTGAAGATGCTTCGGGTCGATACATCGAATTTTGTAAATCCACGATTGACAGCACAGTCAATTTAAAAGGGTTGCGCATTTTAGTGGATTGCGCAAACGGTGCCGCCTACCATGTGGCGCCTGCGGTTTACCATGAGTTGGGGGCAGATGTCTTTACGGTGGGTGATAGCCCGGATGGCTTTAATATCAACGATGGCGTTGGCGCAACGCACACGGAATCCCTATCAAAGAAAGTATTCGAACGTGGCTGTGATGTCGGTATCGCTTTGGATGGTGATGCGGATCGTTTAATCATGGCCGATGCCAACGGTCATGTATACAACGGAGACGAACTGCTTTATGTGATGGTTCGTGACCGCATGATGCATGAAAAAGTGTTGGGTGTTGTTGGCACGTTAATGACAAACTACGCACTCGAGAAGCGTTTCGCAGAGTTGGGAGTTGATTTTGTTCGTGCAAAGGTCGGTGACCGTTACGTTCTGGAACAGTTGAAAGCGCGAGATGGTTGGCTTTTCGGCGGAGAAACATCCGGTCATCTGTTGGTCTTGGATTGTCAGACAACAGGTGATGGGATTGTCAGCAGCCTGCAGATTTTGGCGGCCATGAAACGTCAAGGAAAGACTCTTGCAGAGTTGACAGAAGATCTGAAGCTTTTGCCGCAGGTATTGATCAATAAACGAATCGAAAAGGGGTTTGATTGGAAATCCCATCAACCCATGAAAGAGGCGGTAGCTAAGGCCGAAGAAAAACTCAGTGGTCGCGGACGTGTTTTGATTCGGCCGTCGGGAACAGAGCCGCTTTTGCGAGTGATGGTCGAAGCCGATGATAAGGTGTTAGCTCAAACACTGGCACAATCCATCGCTGATACGCTTTGATTGAAATTGCAAGTTTCCTTACTATGAAAGGGCCGCGTTTTGCGGCCCTTTGTCAGAGGATCAGTTCATCAACCAATTCAAAAGAGGCGGAGCGATCATAGGGGCTGCAAAAGCAGTGATGATGCCTGCCAATCCCATTGCTAGCCCAGAGAATGCGCCTGCTTTGTCGCTGATCTGAAAGGCTCTGGAAGTGCCCATTCCGTGAGCGGATACGCCCAATGAGAAGCCTTTTACGTAATCTTTTTTAATACGAAAGAGCTTAAAAAGAGGTGAGGCTAATAATGAGCCGACAATACCTGTTAACACCACGATGCCGGCAGTAAATTCAGCGATGCCTCCCATTTTTTCGGAAATCCCCATAGCAATCGGCGTGGTCACGCTCTTAGGAGCCATGGACATAATGCTCTCAAAAGAAGCGTCAAAAAGAACTCCCAGCAAAACAGTTGACACAACACCGGTAATGCAGCCAACAACTACCCCGATTAAAAGTGGAGCCCAAAGCTTGGCAAGTCGGCGGCGTTGATCAAACAGTGGAACAGCAAGCGCTACAGTAGCCGGACCCAAAAGGAAATGAACAAATTGGGCGCCGGCAAAGAATGTTTCGTAGTGGGTATCGGTGGAAAATAAAATCCCCAACAAAATAGCTACTGCGATTACAAACGGTGAAAGCAGCGTGATGTAACCGCTTTTTTGGTAGACCCAAATGCCAATCTGATAAGCCACCAGCGTTAGACAGAGCCAGAGGACGGGGTTTTGGGCGAGATGTTGCCAAAGTAAGTCAATCGTCATCATCAACTCCCAGCAATTTGGCGCTCCATTGAATGGCAAGAGCGGTTACAACCATGGTGATGGCAGTACCGATGACCAAAATGGCTGCAATAGCAACCCATTCAGAGGAAATTCGATCCCAGTGTCTGACAATTCCTACTCCGGCGGGCACAAACAAAAGAGCCAAATGCGCCAGGAGTACAGAGGCGGTCAAACGAACCCGCTCAATCAAATCATCTTTGATTAGAAAACCAATGAGCAGAAAAATCATCCCGAGTACAGGTCCAGGTATGGGCCAGCCGAATCCATAGGATAGAGCTTCGCCGATTAACTGCAGCATTAGGAATAAGGCGATAGAAATTAACATAAAAACAGACCAGAAAATGGGAGGTCGAATTTTGTCACCATCAAAGAAAAAAATCTATGAAAAGTTGCTTACAAATGCTTAAAAATAGTCTGGTTTATCCTGATTCCAATACGGAAAGGAGAGGACGAGAATAATTTTGATTGGTTTGATCAAAGTCTATTGCCGAATGGAGGTTGTCTATGCGAAAAACTCGTTGTGCATTTGCCGTCGGACTTGCATTGGCTGCTGGTGTTGCGTACGCCGTGGTGCCACAGGTGAGCTCCGATGTGAAAAACGCTACTGAAACGATTTATAAAGATCCGGTGATGCAAAAGATGCTTACGGAACTCACGAGTGACGAAAACGCGCAGTTCCGCTTCAATACGCATATGGAAGTGGCCCGTATTGCTTCACCATCGCGTTCTGAAATGCGTCGTGCAGAAGAGTTGGCTCGCCGAATGGTTGAAGAGTGGGGATTTGATAAAAAAGACATCATGACAACGCCCGAAGGCATCATTAAGGGCGCAGGTATTCAAAAAGTAGACGGATTGCCGGTCTACAACGTCTGTGTGCGAATCCCGGGTACTTATTCTCAAGAAAAAGGAGCTCAAAGCTATAAGGGCCAATTCCCGAAGGTGTTGCTTGAAGGCCATACGGATACCGTGAATCCGGCCAAGTTGCCTCCGAAGAGCAATCCGTATATGCCGGTGAAATTGCAAAAGGCTTCAGAAGCAATTGTTTCTACGCCTGAAGCATTAGCGGCGATTAAAGATGAATTGCATTTCGATAAGAACGGCAAAATTATTCAGGACGAAAATTACAAGAAGGCCTACAAACGTTATGCCAGCCTAGAAGATGCTCAAAAGAAGGGCGGCTATCGTATTTATGTTCCGGGTTTTGCCGATGCCATGGGTAACACGACCGGTGTGATGACCGCCGCCATCATGATGAAAAAGTACAACATCAAGCCCGTCTACGATATTTGGGTTTGCGGTACAACCGGTGAAGAAGGCAAGGGCAATCTTTGCGGTATGAAGCAACTCTACGGTTATAACCAAGATACAGGCAAGGGCAATAACGCCTTGAACTTTGTGGCCAATTTCGGTGCCGACTCGACACGTCCGGGTTCCGGCACGCTCAACTACTTAGGCAGTTATCGTTTCGAAGTGAAATACACGGAACCGGCAGGCTATAAGCAAGGCGGCGCCGAAGCTCCGAGCGCTTTGATGGCGATGACTCGGTCAATTGCCAAGATTGCCGACGTGAAGTCACCTTGGGATTTGGATAAAAAGGCTGAAAGAACAACCTATACGGTGGGTCTTGCAAGCTGTGATGCCGCCGCTGCCGGTGAGCGCTCTCGTTCCTGCACGTTGATGGTGGATATGCGTTCGCCGACGCAAGGACCGTTAAGTGCTATTCGTGCTCAGATTGAACCGACATTTAAGGCTGCCTTGGATGAAGAAAATGCCAAATACGGTCTCAAGAGCGGAGACAAGAAGGCTGTGAAGATGGAATTGGTGTGGTTTGGCGACCGTCCGGCTCACCAACGCAAGAATTTCAACGACATCGCTACTCAGATTTATTGGCAAACCGCTCAAACCGTTGGTATTGACAAGATTAAGGAACTCAAGACCAATGCTTCGAGCTTAAACGATAACGTTCCGGCAGCAGTTGGCGTGCCGACGGTGAACTTTAATGTTCATACGGTTGCAGCAAGCGGCGGCGGACATACGTTTAATGAATGGGGTATTCCGGGTAATGCTCAGGATGAAGGCAAGCGCATCTTCCGTATGATTTTGATGGGCTTGACGGCTGCCGGTTATCACACAAGTACGGGTGATGTGGTTAAACCTACGGCCGATCCGATCGGTGCTCGTACGACTGAAGAGATGTATTAATGAGGGAACATCGGGAGAACATTATGAAAGGAAAATTAATTGTTGCTTTGCTGGGTTCTTTTGCCGCTTCGGTGGCAATGGCCGATGTTTCGAGTGTGCTGACGGTGGATATTCAAGGTCCCGGTGGTCACAGTAATGGCGCATACGGCAATACGAATGCCGTGCATGCGGGTGCTCGTGCCATCATGGAAATTGAAAAAGCAATTCCGTCTCAAAAACAGTGCGTGGTGTCCGGTTTTTCCGGTGGCGTCTCTGTTAACGCCATTGCCGCTGACGGTCATTTCAAAGTTTCTCTGAATGCTAAGGATGAGAAGGAAATGACTCAACTTAAGCAAAAAGTGGAAGCGGCCGTGAAGAAAGGCGTGGATGCGGAAAATGCTTTCCGTTCTGTCAAACCCGGTCAATTGACCGGTGGCGTTCCGGCAGAAGTTCGCTACACCATTAAGTAATTATCTTTGAAGTCTTTGCCGCCCTTTGGTGGGCGGCATTTTTATACTTAAAAAGAATCAAAAAATGAGCTACTAATTAATATAGATCAATAAATTTAAGTAATGTTAATTGATTAATATATTTAAATAATAAATAATATTCGTATCAAAAAATGATACGGAGATAAAAATGAAAAAATATTTATGGTTGGCGGATTTGATGGCGCAAACAGTTTTTTCAGTTTGTTTTACGCTTTTGAGTATTGGTGGAGTTCTGACACTGTTGGGAACGATTTGATTGGCGGCGAGGAAAAACAAAAGCCGGCGAGAACGCCGGCTTTTGTTTGGACCAAAGAAGTCTTTAGGACTTGAACGTTTTTCGTTAAGGAGACACAAATAAACGCTCATTGAGCTGGGAGAGATTCTTCCAAACTTGAGTTACCACCCCTTTTTGGCCCTCGTTGTTCAGAAGATCGCTCAAAACTTCTTACTTGAGTCGAACTTTATCGCAGAAATCTTGCGTGAAGCTTACGATTCAGTAAAAAGGTTTGTAATGTGTATATTAATGATAATGATTCTCAATTGCAAGTGTTTTTGAAGAATTTTTCTTATTTTCTAATGTCTCTGTTCGAGGACTTTTGAGAAAGGAAAACAAAGTGCGAAAAATTCGGTAAGATACGAGTTCTTTTAATTTTTTTGGCCGGTAAAGCCATGTATGAACACGAATTATTACTATCTGATTTTGATTTCGATCTCCCTCAAGATCGCATTGCTCAATTCCCTTTGAAAGATCGTTCTGCTAGCCGTCTTTTGCACGTTATGCCCGATCGTTTGGAAGATTGGCATTTCAGGGACATCGTTAATTTACTTCGACCGGATGACTTGTTGGTGATGAATAACACCAAAGTCATTAAGGCCCGCTTGCTTGGGAAGAAAGAAACGGGTGGCGCCGTTGAGGTTCTTATCGAGAGAATCACCGGAGAAAACACCGCTATCGCGATGGCCCGCGCAAGCAAAAGCCCCAAAGCCGGTACCTATTTGGTATTTGAAGCAGAAGGCAAAGAAGAACGAGTTGAGGTAACGGGGCGAGAAGGTGAGTTTTTTGCGCTTCGTTTTGAGCACCCTGTTTTGGAGGTGTTGGACTTTTTTGGAAAAGTCCCTCTTCCTCCCTACATTGAGCACGCCGCCGATAAAAGCGATGAGCAGCGTTATCAAACGGTTTATGCGAAAACGCCTGGGGCTGTCGCCGCTCCTACTGCCGGTCTTCACTTTACCGAAGAGGTTATCGAGGCGCTTAAGAAAAAAGGGATTCAAATTGTTTTTGTGACTCTGCATGTCGGGGCAGGAACCTTTCAACCCGTTCGCGTTGAAAAGCTCTCAGAGCACGTAATGCACTCGGAGTGGTACACCATTAGCGAGGAGACAGCAAAAGCCGTCAATCAGGCTAAAAAGGAAGGCAGGCGGGTTGTTTCGGTGGGAACAACCAGTTTAAGAGCACTTGAAAGCGCCGCGGTGCAAAAAGGTGTTCTTCAAGCCGGCGCTCGGGATACCCGACTTTTTATTAAGCCTGGGTATGAGTTCAAAATCATTGACGCGCTGATTACCAATTTCCATTTACCGAAATCAACTTTGTTGATGCTTGTTTCTGCATTGGCCGGTAAGGATCGAATTGACTCTGCATACCAATATGCAATCAAAGAACATTACCGATTCTTCAGTTACGGTGACGCAATGTTGTTGGAGAAGAAACCGGAGTAAATCGTGAGTCTTGAATTTACATTAAAGAAAACCAGCGGAAAAGCACGACGTGGAGAAATGAAACTGAACCACGGAGTTGTGCAAACCCCGATTTTCATGCCAGTGGGAACATACGGCACCGTAAAGGCCATGGCTCCCAATGAACTTGAGGAAATTGGTTCTCAAATTATTTTAGGCAATACTTTTCACCTCTGGCTTCGTCCGGGGTTGGATGTCATCGAAAAGCATGGCGGTTTGCACCAGTTTATGGGTTGGGATAAACCCATTTTGACCGATTCTGGCGGCTTTCAGGTTTTCTCGCTCAAAGGTCTTCGTAAGATCACCGAAGAAGGTGTGAAATTTGCTTCGCCGATTAATGGGGATAAATTGTTTCTCACCCCTGAGGTGTCCATGCAAATTCAGCGTGTGCTCAATAGCGATATCGTGATGGTATTTGACGAATGCACGCCCTATAAGATCAATGACCGTCCGGCAACCGAAGAAGAAGCAGCTAAATCCATGCGTATGTCACTGCGTTGGGCCCGTCGCAGCAAAGACGAATTTGTTCGATTGGGTAACCCGAATGCTTTATTCGGCATTGTTCAGGGTGGCATGTATGAACACCTCCGTGAAGAGTCCTTAGAAGGGCTCAAGGAAATCGGCTTTCATGGTTATGCGGTCGGTGGTCTGTCGGTCGGGGAACCGAAGGAAGAGATGCACCGGATTATGGAAAAAATTGTCTGGCAGCTTCCCGAGGACAAACCTCGCTATTTAATGGGGGTAGGTACGCCCGAGGATTTGGTGGAAGGTGTAAGCCAAGGCATTGACATGTTTGACTGTGTAATGCCTACTCGAAACGCAAGAAACGGCTGGCTCTTTACACGCTACGGCGACATTAAGATCCGCAACAGCAAATACAAAGATGACCTGCGTCCGCTGGATCCGACGTGTGACTGCTACGCCTGCAAGCATTTCTCAAGAGCTTATCTGCATCATCTGCAGAAAGTAAACGAGATCTTAGGTGCCCGACTCAACACCATTCACAATCTGCATTATTACCTGCACCTGATGCAAGAAATTCGGGATGCGCTTGATGCGGATCGTTTTGAGGAATGGAAAGCGGAATTTTACGAAAACCGCGCCCGTGGAGTGGACTAAAAAAGCGGGGAAATAGGCAAAACAATCAGTCAATTCCCCCGTATAATTAGAGGACTATTTTGTCCGAGTGGATATCGGACGTTTTTTATGGAGTAACTCATGTTTTTTATTTCTGACGCATTCGCCCAAACCGCCGCTGGCGGAGATACAGCCGGTTTGATTACGAGCTTGTTGCCGATGATTTTGATCTTCGTCGCTTTCTGGTTTTTCTTGATTCGTCCGCAGCAAAAGCGCCAAAAGGAACATGCCAAGATGGTTGACGCTCTCACCAAGGGTGATGAAGTGTTAACTGCCGGCGGCATTGCCGGTCGTGTGGTTGAAGTCCGCGATGATTACATGGTTGTGCAAATCGCTACGGTTAAGGAAGAACCCGTCACCTTAACGATGCAGCGCGTTGCTGTGCAAACCGTTTTGCCCAAGGGCACGATTAAGACCTTTTAATTTTTAGAAAAACCCCAAGATCAGTTCATCTTGGGGTTTTCATCGAACCGCCACAGAATCTTTGAATTGTGGTCGGTTCCGTAGCAGAGAGAGCGAGCCCAGCCTGTCGTTCTCTTTTTCAGTTTATTCTGGGGAATAAGACGTGAACCGTTATCCATTGTGGAAATACATCGTCATTGTTGTCGCATTGGTCATCGGTCTGATTTACACGACGCCGAACTTCTTCGGTGAATCGCCTGCAGTTCAGATTTCAAGCCAAAAGGCAACGGTGAAGGTTGATGAACAAATATACGAGCGGGTTCAAAAAGCCTTATCCGGTGCAAACATCACGCCGGACGGCATCTTCTTTGAACAAGGCGCTCAACAATCAACGATTCGAGTTCGCTTCGAGCCGACACAGGCAGAAATGCAGTTGCAGGCCAAAGAAGTGATTGAGCGTGAACTCAATCCCGATCAAGCGGATCCCTCGTTTGTGGTTGCTTTAAATTTGGTGCCTAACACACCGCAGTGGCTCTTGAGCTTACATGCTCTGCCAATGTATCTGGGTCTTGACTTGCGTGGCGGTGTTCACTTCCTGTTGGAAGTGGATATGGATGCTGCCATTGAAAAGCGTGCAGATGCCGTTGCTAGCGACTTGCGCTCTCAATTCCGCGAAGAGCGTATTCGTCACGCCGGTATTACGCGCAACGGCACTTCGTTGGAAATCGCTTTCCGCAGTCAAGAAGAACGAGACAAAGCTCGTGACCTTTTACGCAATACGCACAACGATTTGTCCTTGGACGATCGTGATGACGGTCAGATGTACCGTTTAGTTGCAACCATGACGGATGCCTCTTTGCGGGAAGTCCGCGATTATGCGTTAAAGCAGAACATTTCCACTTTGCATAATCGTATTAATGAATTGGGTGTGGCAGAACCTGTTATCGCTCAGCAGGGAGCCAACCGTATCGTGGTTCAATTGCCTGGTGTGCAAGATACGGCCAAAGCCAAGGAAATTCTAGGTCGTACGGCGACCTTGGAAATTCGCATGGTGGATGACTCTCCCGAAGCTTACGCGCAATTGGCTGCCGGGACCGTCCCGTTTGGCGATGAACGTTATCTTGATCGCGCCGGTGTGCCGATTTTGGTGAAGCGTCAAGTTGTTCTCACGGGTGATAACCTCAACGACGCTCAGCCTGGGTTCGATCAACAAACGCAAGAACCGACGGTGAACTTGACTTTGGATAGCCGCGGTGCACGTATCTTCCAGGATGTAACGCGTGACAATGTTGGTAAACGCATGGCTATTATCCTTTTTGAAAAAGGTAAAGGCGAAGTGGTTACGGCACCGGTTATTCGTCAAGAAATTGGCGGAGGACGCGTTCAGATTTCTGGTCGCATGACGGCAACGGAAGCAACGGATACGGCTTTGCTGCTTCGCGCCGGGTCGCTGGCAGCACCGATGGAAATCATTGAGGAACGATTGGTCGGTCCGAGCTTGGGTGCGGCTAACATTGAAGCCGGTTTCCGCTCAACGCTATATGGTTTTGCCGTTGTGTCAATCTTCATGATCTTGTACTACCAGGTTTTCGGCGCGGTGTCAGTATTTGCCTTGAGCTGCAACGTGATGCTTTTGGTGGCATTGCTCTCCATGCTTCAGGCAACTTTGACTTTGCCGGGTATTGCCGCTATCGCATTGACGCTCGGTATGGCTGTTGATGCCAACGTGCTGATTAACGAACGTGTTCGTGAAGAATTGCGCGAAGGACGATCGCCTCAGCAGGCAATTAGCGAAGGCTTTGAAAGAGCTTTTGCAACCATTTTGGACTCAAACGTCACAAGTTTGATTGCCGGTATTGCCCTTTTGATTTTTGGCTCCGGTCCTGTGAGAGGGTTTGCCGTTGTGCACTGCTTAGGTATTTTGACCTCTATTTTCACTTCTGTGGTTGTAAGCCGTTCTGTCATTAATTTGATCTACGGTCGTCAGAAGAAGCTCAAGAAGCTGCATGTTGGTCAAATTTGGAAACCTGAGGACTAGGAAGGAGTGAAGTATGGAGTTTTTTAGAATTCGGCGCACGATTCACTTCATGCGCTTTGACAAGATCTTCAATACGATCTCGTTCATTTCGTTCTTGATCGCGGTTTTCTTGTTGTGTACGCGCGGTTTGGCTTTCTCGATTGAATTCACCGGTGGTACCGTGATGGAGGTGACCTATCCTCAAGCGGCGCCCACGGAACAAATTCGTGAGCAAATCAAAACCTCATTAGGTGTTGAAGCGGCCGTTCAAAATTTCGGAACGGCGCGTGACGTCATGATTCGCTTGCCAATTGTTGAAGGTGAAAGTTCCGGCGAACAAGCCAAAGAAGTGATGGCTGTTTTGAATACAACTGAGCCAGAAGCCAAGATGACTCGTGTTGAATTTGTCGGTCCTCAAGTCGGTGAAGAGCTGGCGACAGACGGTTTAACTGCTTTGATCTTGGTGATTATCGGTATTGTCACTTATTTAGCTTTCCGTTTTGAATGGAAGTTCTCAGTTGCAGCCATTATCGCTAACTTGCACGACGTCATTTTGGTATTGGGTGTGTTCTCATTTTTCCAATGGGAATTCTCGCTGCCGGTGTTGGCGGCACTGTTAGCCGTGTTGGGCTACTCGGTGAACGAATCCGTGATTATTTTCGACCGTGTACGTGAGCACTTTAAGAAGATGCGCCGCATGAGTACGGTTGAGGTGATCGATTCGGCTATTACCGCGACGATGTCTCGTACGGTGATTACCCACTCATCAACCTTGGCGATGACGTTGGCCATGTTCTTCTTCGGAGGTCCGGCTTTACACTACTTCGCCTTGGCTCTTACGATCGGTATTTGTTTGGGTGTTTACTCCTCAGTGTTCGTGGCGGCAGCTATCGCCATGTACTTAGGTGTCAAGCGTGAGGACTTGGTCAAACCGGTCAAAAAAGATCAAGTTCAAGAGATGGTTCCCTAGTTTCAAACCGCTCTAATCCCATTAAAAACGGCGCGTAATGCGCCGTTTTTAATGCAGAGAAAAGGTCGGTGCTATACGCCGTACTTTTCATCTAAGGCTTTTAATTCACCCCGGAGATCCATCAAGTTCCACAGATAGTTCATCACACGTGTGTAGTCTGGATCGTCAGTCGGCATCCAAAAGCCCATGTAGTTCACTGGAGTAAGCGGTTTATCCAAGAACTGAGCGTGCAGTTGCGGATATTTCTTGGCGTAGAGCTTGGCTTCCGCATTTTCAGTGATCATGACGTCACCCTTGCCTTCGGCAATTAACTGCGGGATCTCGTAATTTTTTTCGTGCGTCAGGATCTTAGCTTTGGTTAAATTTTGCAAGACAAACTGTTCATTGGTGCCGCCCGGATTTTTAATAACCGTTACGTTCGGGTTATTGAGTTTTTCCAAAGAAGTCAGTTTGTTTTTATTTTTCTTATTAATCAAAGCCACTTTGCCAAAGGGTGCGTAGGCGGGCAAGAAATCACCGGTCACTACGCGAGCCGGAGAGCGTGTAATACCGCCTACAGCCACGTCAAACTTATTGGCGGCCATATCTTTGGCCAAATTCGACCAGCTGGAGTGCACAAATTCAACTTTCCAGCCGTACACATCGGCCATTTTTTGAACAAGTTCAATATCGTGTCCGACAAACTTCCCGTCCTCTTTCATCGAAAACGGACGGTAATCACCGGGCGTGCCGACGCGAAGGACTTTCTTTTCCATAATGTTGTCCAAACGCTCGCCGGCAAAAGAAGGAGCAACGGCGCCGAGAGCCAAAGCGCTCAAAAGGGACATAGTTAGGAGAGAACGGGAAAGATTTTTCATAGTTATCCTTTTTTTGAGGTTGGAATAATTTTTATTTTATGAGCTGGCGTTCCATAAATAGTTTTCTTTTTTTATTTCTATAAGGGGGCGGGCTTAAGGGATTTCCCGTGTTAATAGGTATAAGTTATTAACAAAAAAGGCCTGCCGAAGCAAGCCTGATTGAGTGGGAAAAACTTATTAAGGCGCTTTTTTATACAGGTCGTAAAGCACCCCTCGGATGACAGCATCTGTGGTCTGCTTACTCAACGATTCGATTGTATCGGGATCAGTCAATGGGGTTGTGTCGTATTCTTTCGGCAGTTTTTTCATTTCAGAAATCACGACATCCTTCCAAAAAGCCGGTGCTTCACTTTCTTCCCAGTATCCGCGTCCTCGGCCAAAATGAGCAACGGCTAAGTAAAGCAAAACAGCTTCCAACAAAAAGTTTTGTAAAGCGATTTTGCTCCAAGATACTCGAGTTCCATGAACGCCCTTGACTTGGTTATAGGCTAAGGCGGCACCTGCACCGCCAATGGCACCGATAACCGTACCGAGAAGCGTGCCAAGGCCCGCGCTTAATCCGCCTGTTCCGATATCGGCGGCCAAACCGGTTGCAGCTCCCGCACCGACGGCTCCGACAATAGCAGCCCCCTTAGGATTGGCCGCCGTGTTAATGGTCCAGTCTGTTTTCAGACGACGAAGGATTTCACGTTTAACGCCCGATCCTTCCAGTTGATGAGCATCAATTAGGCGCTGAGTCAACGCACAAAGGCAATCGGCCGCTCGCGCTGCCAAAGCGTTTTTAGCATCTTCAATCGGCCCGCTTTGCAGTTTCACGACCCCTAAACGTCGACCCCAATCTTTAACTTGTTCGGTAAGCGAGTAGTTGGACAACTCCTCATGATCAACGGCGAGCTGAGTCATGTAATCGGCAATCGCTTCGATGGATGTTGAGTAAACAGCACGTCTTTGTCTGCTCCAGGCCTCACGCAACGCTTCAAATGTCACTTTTTGTTCATCAGATAAGACCTCTGCGATGGCATCAAAAAGAGCAAATTCCTGAACCCAACAACGAGCAAAAGCATCCATTGGCAATACATTTTTTACGAGCGGATACTGTCCCATGTAATCCTGCCAACGCTTGAGTTCGGCCTCTTCAATATCTTGTTCGCGGGGCTTACCCATTTGGTTTAGCAACACGATGACCGGCTTGCCAATCCAAGAGAGAATTTGCATTTCAGCCGCGATGTAGGAACAAGCTTGCGGGGATTCGCTGGCGTTGACCAAATAAAGAACCACACTGCTCGTATCTCTGACATGTTTTAATGCCCGTTGATTGAGCCAAAGTGCTTTGTTAGACATACGGTCCCAGACTTCGGACATGAACCAACCAATCGGATTGGCTCTGCCTTCTAACCGTTTGGCTAAACGGACACTGTCGCCGAACCCCGGCGTATCCCACAAGACCAATTCCGAGCATCCGTCACTGGCTCTGATCAGAACGTAATCATCGTTGGTTTCGGTCACGTGTGGGCGATCGGCCACTTCGCCGATGTCTCTTCCCAGTAGAGTTCGCGCAAGAGTCGTTTTACCGATATTGGTGTGGGACACCAGGCTCAAATTGATACGCATGAGTTGTTGATCAGACATAGTTCAGTCCTAGTGGGCTTGCTGGGTCGCAAGTTTTAATTCGTCACAAGTTTGTTGATCGGGACGGATCCCGCAGTGATAAAAAACTACAGGCAAGCCAAGGCTTTCAGAAAAATTCTTCCACAATTCCTTGCGTGTATCGATCCGATCAGCAAAATCACCGAAACGTGCCATGTACGAGGACATGTCAACGAGAATAACCAATGGAGTGCTTCCCAATTTGGCTTTGATTTGTTCAAGTGCAACACCCTGGACCTCATTTTCCGGTGTTGTTGTCGCGTTCATCAGAACCCAAACTTGTTGGGATTGACTGTGAGCATCAAGCGTCAAGGGCATTTCGTCAATATCTGGATTCCAGTGATGAGTCTTTACCTCAGACAGATTAAAGCCAAGTTCCTCGGCGAAACGGTAGATACTTTCGATATTTTGAGGATTATCACTTCGGTCAGAGACTAGTAAGTCCAAAGTCATCGCTTCAGAACGCCACGTTCGCAGGATATCAGCGTAGTAACGCTCAGAAAGATCCAACGGGAAGTTCTTTTTCAGTGCATTAATTTGCAGCGTGTGTTTGAGAGCTAAAAGTAAGCGTGGAACCGCCACAAAAACCGCTAGCATAAAAATCATTCGCATCAGCCACAGACCGGCCGAAACATCCACGGCGTTGACCGATAGGCGATCAAAACGCATATTGGCAACATCAAGAATGTTGGGCATAGGGCCTAAAAAATTCGTGAAGATGCCGTATGTCAGGGCAATGATTTGGTAAACAATATCCGGGCTATTGGCAAACCACGTGCTTTCCCAACCGACCGTGTAGGCAGTGCCAACCCCTCGAAGCAAAACGCTACAGATCATTCCGAGAACAAAAAAGAGCGCGGCCAAGTGAAAAGCCCGTGCTGCGTAATGCATGACAAAAGGCTGCAGCAATGTCGTAATCGATTTTGTCAAACGGACTTGCTTAATTGTCAGAGCTTTTTCCAAAATACCCAGAGCTGATCTTAAGCCAAGAAAATCCCTTGAAGTCTTATGACGAATGCCGGATATTAGGAGCATGACATAGACGAGAATGTTCCAGAGCAACACACCGAAAAAGGGCAGCGAAAGAAGGTTGATTCTGGAACTTTCAGAAGCAAACTGGTCGGTTAACAGCCCCAAGATAAACGCAATACCTACGAGAGCGGCATTAATCCAGACCGGTGGTGTAAATCGTAATGAGGTGGGTTTTACGGCCGGATTTTTGGCCACAATCATTTTTTCAACAATGCGAGCCCTGGCGAGGAGAAAAGAAGCTGCGCTCGCATCTTCTCCTACGGCAAGTGCAGCTTGCCGTGTGGCTCTGTTGGCGTCACTGCTTTCCCAATTTAAAGTCGGTGTTTGTTCAAGCAATTTTGCTTCAGTAATGACTTCAGCATCTCTGAGGGAAAAACGCCCTTGTTCAATGTTTTTGTATGCCTCGCTCATGAATATTTATCCGCAGGTTAACTCTGTGTATTCTAATGGTTCGTGTCAGATAAAACGTACAGAAAATCAGTTAATTTAGTTTAATTGGAAAAACGTTTCCATAATTCAGACAGTTCACGAGCGCTAGCAAGAGGATCGTTTTGTCCGCAAATGGCTGAGACAACGGCAACCCCTTGAACGCCGGTTGCAGCAATTTCAGCAATATGATGGCTTTTGATGCCTCCAATAGCAACGGCAGGAACCGGGCACAATTTCATTAATTTTGCTAAACCGTCAATCCCAGTGGCCGCTTCGGCATCTGGTTTGGTTGTCGTTGAAAATACAGGTCCGACACCGACATAATCCACGACGCTTGGATCAACGGCCAACATTTGTTGCTCATTGTTGATGGAAAGACCAACAATTTTGTCCGGCCCTAGAAATTTCCGAACGATGTGAACAGGTAAATCTTTTTGTCCAACGTGGACACCGTCGGCGTTGCAAGCCAAAGCAATGTCAAGATCGTCATCAATAATAAGCGGCACCTGATAGGCATGAAGGACATCTTTTAGAGCTAAAGCACATTCGTAACGATGGCGTTTTTTCCATTGAGGCGCTCGAAGCTGAACGATGGTGGCTCCGCCTTCGATGGCCAGTTCAGCGGTTTTTACCATTCCTACTTTTTCTGTCAGCACAGGATCGAGAACCAGGTAGACAGAATAATCACAGTTTTTCTTTAACATGAGGGCTGTTTTTAAAAGTGTTTTTGCGCGATTGAATAAAGGGCGTCAAGATAGGCGGGATGAAAACTGCCTGGTCCTTGGCATTGGGCGGCCGCGGTTTCTGAGGCCCGTTTAGCCATGGCGAGTGCGGCGGCTGTTGCCATTAGAAAATTGTCGCTTTTGGCACAAAATGCCGCTACCAGAGCTGACAGCGAACACCCGGTGCCGACCACGAGAGTGCTCATGATATCGCCGCCGGTAATGCTGAAAACCTTTTGTCCGTCAGTGACAAAATCAGTTTCTCCCGTGACCGCAACAATTGTTTTGTATTTCAAGGCGAGCTCTTTGGCGCCTTCTACGGCTTGACGGCTGTCGTCTTTGCTATCGACGCCGTGTCCTCCGGCTCCTAGACCGGCCAAATTTAGGATTTCACTGGCGTTGCCCCGCACAACCGTTGGTCCGAGACTTAAAAAGTGAGCAATTTTTTCATCTCGCCATGGTAAAAGGCCGGAAGCAACAGGGTCGAGCACCCAAGGCTTGCCACAGCTCTTGGCTGCTTTAATGGCTAGTGTCATGGCAAGATTGCGGCAATCCGTCAACGTTCCTACATTAATGAGCAAGCAGTCGGCGATGGCAGCAAAATCAGCACTTTCATGTTCATCGATAATCATGGCGGGCGAGGCGCCGGCAGCTAGCAATACATCGGCTGTGATTTCCTGAACAACGTCATTAGTCATGCAGTGCACTAGCGGGTGAGTGTGTACCAAGTGCGAGCAGTATTGGTCAAAAAAACTTTTCTCAAACGGTTCAATCGTAGACATGATAAAACTCTAAAATTTAAACGCCTTGACGATACCACAACAGTATCGGGTCGGTACAATGCAAGCGAAAGAAATTTGAAACAAAAAAACACTTATGCTCGTTCATCCTCAATTTGATCCCATCGCTTTTTCTGTCGGTCCCGTCTCGGTCCACTGGTACGGCTTAATGTATTTAGTCGGCTTTGCTCTTTTTTGGTGGCTTGGAACCTATCGAGCTAAAAAAGACTCGTGGCGTCAAATGGATGCTGAAAAAGTTGAAGATTTATTATTTTTTGGAGTTTTAGGTGTAATTATCGGTGGTCGATTGGGTTATTGCCTGTTTTATCAACCGGATTTTTATTTGACGTACCCGTCTCAAATTATTCGAATTTGGGACGGCGGCATGAGTGCACATGGCGGAATACTTGGTGTGATCATTGCTATGCTTTATTTTGCAAAAACAAGATCAATTAACTTTTTCACCCTGGCTGATTTTGTAGTGCCGCTTGTGCCGTTAGGCTTACTCTTTGGAAGAATAGGCAACTTTATTAATGGTGAATTGTGGGGGCGCGTTTGCTCGCCGGAATTTGTGTTGGCAATGATTTTCCCACAAGCGGCAGACGGGTTACCCAGACACCCCTCTCAGCTCTACGAAGCGACATTAGAAGGTCTGTTGCTTTTTGTTGTTTTATGGATTTATTCAAAACGTCCGAGAACGCCTGGCAAGGTGGCCGCACTTTTTTGCCTCGGATACGGGATTTGCCGGTTTGTCGTTGAGTTCTTCAGGGAGCCGGATTCATTTTTAGGACTTCAAGCTCTGGGATTGAGTCAAGGGCAGTGGCTCTCCTTGCCCTTGATCGTAATAGGAGTCTTCGTTTGGGTGTGGGCACAAAGATCGAGTAAGCCCTAAATCTCAAGAGGTTTTTCCTGTTTGAGGATGAATTCACAGGACTCAGGCGACAGTCGCTTCATTGAGAACTCGCACCCGCAATAGAGTTGGTTGTAAAAACGGTTTAACTTTAACAGTTCACTCCGGCGCTGTTGCATTCCGCCCTTTCGCCAGTTTTTATCCCAAAATTGTGTACCGGGATAAAGTTTTTCGGCCGCCTGTCCGGCTCTGTTAATTTGTTCGAGATCCTTCCAGCGGCTGGAAGCAAGCGTAGTGGTAAAAAGTTCTATTTTTTCCTCGCTGGCGACCCTGGCGGTCTCCCGCAGTCGATAATCGAAGCAAACTTGGCATCGTCTGCCTCTTTCGGGTTCCATTTCCAGCCCCTTTATTTCTTGTCTCCACTTCGCATGATCGTAATCACCGTCAATGACACGTAAACCCAACGCTTGCGCGTAGCGTTTGAGCTCGTTTTTACGGATGATGTACTCAGAATCGGGAAAAATATTGGGATTAAAGTAAAACAGCGTTGGTTTATAGTCATTTTGCATCAGCCATTCCAAGATAGCTGATGAGCAAGGGGCACAGCAACAGTGCAGTAATACGTCAGTCATATACTCAAATTGATACGGTTTCTTTGCGGCAATTGTATACTGCACGGATTGGTTGAGGATATTTTCATATGACAACTATTGCGGAAAATATTGCCGGCGTTAGACAGCACATTCAAGCGGCATCGAACGGTCGCGAAGTGAAATTGTTGGCTGTCAGCAAAACATTTCCTGTTGAATCGATTGCAGAAGCTGTTCGAGCCGGTCAGCGATGTTTTGGGGAAAACTATGCCCAAGAAGGGTCGGCTAAAGTTGAGTTTTTCAAAGAACACTATCCGGATATTGAACTTGAGTGGCATTTTATTGGTCCCCTTCAAGCCAATAAGACTCGTTTAGTGGCCGAACATTTCCAGTGGATAGAAAGTCTCAGTCGCCTGAAAATTGCTCAAAGGCTCAATGAACAGCGGCCCGCTCACATGCCGGCAATCAATGCTCTTGTCGAAATCAATATCGATGATGAAGAAAGTAAAAGCGGAATTGCTCCGGAGGCGCTCTCTGATTTTTTAGCTTCGGTGTCGTTCTTGCCCAACATTCAGTTGCGAGGCTTGATGTGTATTCCGAAGGCGGATGCCGATGAGACGGAAAAAAGACAAACCTTTGCAAGAATGAAAAAAATTTTCGAAGACTGCCGAGCTAAAGGGTATGCATTTGACACCTTATCGATGGGAATGAGTGCAGACTACGAAGTCGCTATTGAAGAGGGCAGTACATTGGTTCGGGTGGGCTCGGCCATTTTCGGAGCCAGAAATTATTCTAAAAGTTAGGAGGATGTCATGGAAAAAAGAGTCGCAATGATCGGAGGCGGAAATATGGCTGGTGCCTTGGTGGCAGGATTGGTGGCTGCAGGTTATCCGGCTGATTTGATTGATGTTATGGATCGTAACCAGGCCAAATGCGATCGGTTGCAGAAGGACTATGGCGTCAATACACACCTAAAAGCAGGAGAATGGTTGAAAGCTGCCGAAGTTGTTGTCTTAGCCGTCAAACCTCAGGGACTTTCTCAAACGATTTCACAATGCAAAGAATTTTTTAGCGAAGGGGCGCTTTATATCTCGATTGCGGCGGGCATTCGAGTCAGTGATATTGCCAGGTGGCTAGGTAGCTTTAACCTTGTTCGCGCCATGCCGAATACGCCTGCATTGGTCAAAGCCGGTGTTGTCGGTTTGTATGTGCCCGATGCTGCGCTCGCTCAAAAAGAAATCGCCCAAAGCATCCTTTGTGTGATGGGTGAAATTATTACTGTTCAGAGCGAAGAGCAATTGGATTTGTTGTCGACGGTTTCCGGTTCTGGCCCTGCCTACGTGTTTCGCTTTATTGAGGCATTGGAAGCGGCAGCGATCAAGCGCGGCTTTGATCCAGAAAAAGCTCGTGAAATGGCGATCCTTACGGTTTTGGGGGCGGCCAAGTTGGCTGTCGCCAGTAACGATTCGCCGGCTCAGCTTCGGATAAATGTCACCAGTAAGGGCGGAACAACCGCAGAGGCATTAAGAGTTATGGATGAGCATCAATTCATGGAAATGATGGATGAAGCTGTCCAGGCCGCCTACGACAGAAGCCAAGTCCTGGCTGATGAATTAGGAAAGTCATAACAAAAAATGGCGGGCAACGATGCCCGCCATAGAATTCCGTTTAATTAACGGCGGAGACTGAACTGACTGGTGGCAGATTCAGCGTTTTACAGCCCTCGAGATTTAGACTATTAACTGCAGTTTTAATGGCTTCAATAGCCGGCATTCGATTAAAGCTTTTTCTCCAAGCAATAATGACTCGACGAGTGGGAACAGGTTTTTCAAAGCTAACCGCCTTGACAAGGTCGTCGCCGCATGTTTCTTTCAGCGCTGAACTGGGTAATACCGTAATTCCCAATCCTTGTGCGACCATATGATGAATCGTCAAAAGCGAGGAGCCTTCAACAGTTTTTTGTATGGCGGTAATGCCGTTTTTACGGGGTGTTGACTCCGGACAGGCTTCAAGAATTTGGTCTCGCAAGCAGTGTCCTTTACCTAAAAGCAAAAGTTTCCCCGAACGAACCTCATCGCGATGAATTTCAGAGCGTTGCGCCCACGGATGATCATGGGGAACGGCAACAACAAATTTCTCATCGTACAGAGGCATAAACATAAGGCCCGGCTCACTGATCGGAAGTGCCATAATGGCAACGTCAATTTCTCCGGCTCGTAGTTGTTCGAGTAGATTAGCCGTGTAATTTTCAGACAAAATCAACGGCATTTTGGGGGCCAGATGGAGCATTTTGTGAACTAAGCCCGGCATCAGATAAGGGCTGATGGTAAAGATTGCCCCCAGACGCAATGGGCCACAAAGAGGGTCTTTCCCCTGTACAGCCAACTCTTCAATACGTCTGACATCGTCCAGAACTTTTTGAGCTTGTTCGACAATACTTTCACCGACTGGCGTCAGAGAGACTTCTTGAGAACGCCGCTCAAAAATGTGTACCCCCAATTCTTCTTCCAGTTTTCTGACGGCGACAGATAATGAAGGCTGAGAAATGAAACAGGATTCAGCCGCACGTCCAAAGTGTCGCTCTCTGGCAACAGCGATAATGTATTTGAGTTCTGTGAGAGTCACTTATGCCTCCAAATAGTTTTCGTATCCGCTAAACCAACGCTTCGCATGACGGTTGGCATTCTCAGGATCATCCTTTAGCCACTGGGTGGCAAAGTCCCTGGCTGATTCCAATAGAGACGAGTCGTGTTCCAAATCGGCAAAACGCAAAAGCGGAACGCCGGATTGTTTGGCTCCCAGAAATTCTCCGGGACCTCGAATTTCCAGGTCTCTGCGGGCAATTTCAAAGCCATCGTTGCTTTCTCTGATAACTTTTAGACGCTCTCGTCCGGTATCGGACAGTTCTCCGTAGAGTAACACACAAAAACTTTTCTGGGCACCCCGTCCGACCCGTCCCCTTAATTGGTGAAGCTGAGCCAAGCCGAAACGTTCCGCATGTTCAATGACCATTAATGTGGCATTGGGTACATCCACTCCTACCTCAATAACAGTAGTAGCCACTAGTACGTCTAACTTGCCCTCTTTAAAGGACTGCATGATTTTTTGTTTGTCCTCTGCGGGCAGGGCGCCGTGGACCAGACCGACTCTAAGATTGGGCAGTTGAGTGGTGATTTCCTCGTATGTTTGAGTGGCGGCGGTTAAATCGATTTTTTCACTTTCTTCAATGAGCGGACAGACCCAATAGACTTGTCTGCCTTGCGCGACCTGCTGGTTAATCACCGACATGACTTCGTGCTTGCGATTAAGGTTGACTAATTTTGTGGTGATGGGTTGCCTACCGGCCGGTAATTCGTCAATAACGGAAACATCGAGATCGGCCAGATAGCTCATGGCCAATGTTCTGGGGATTGGCGTTGCAGATAGCATGAGCAGGTGCGGTAATCGGTTGTCCTTGGTTTGTCGGAGTGCTAAACGTTGTTGGACGCCGAAGCGATGCTGTTCATCAACGATGGCAAGCCCCAAGTTGGAAAATTGCACACTTTCTTGAATGAGGGCGTGTGTTCCGACTATCAGTTGAGCTTCTCCGGAGCGGATTGACTGAAGACTGTCATTTCGTTCTTTTGTTTTTTGTTTCCCGGCAAGCCAAACAATCTTAATGCCAAGTGGTGTTAACCATTGAGCAATTTTTTCAAAGTGTTGCTCGGCAAGAATTTCTGTCGGAGCCATTAATGCGGCTTGAAATCCCGCATCAATACAAAGTGTGGCAGCCAACGCTGCAATAACAGTTTTCCCGCTTCCGACATCCCCTTGAACCAATCGGTTCATGGGAACAATTTTTCCAAGATCCTTGCGAATTTCTTCAAACACTCTCGCTTGTGCTCGGGTGAGAGAGAAAGGTAGTTCTTCAAAAAGTTTATCCGTGACAGGATGTTGGCTGGGTGCTATTTGCGGAGCCCGATAAAGGGCTTTCAGTGCACGTGAATGCCGAAGAGCGATTTGTTGGGCGACCAACTCGTCAAATTTGAGTCGAAGCCATGCGGGATCTGTTCTTTCATCCAAAGCCGAAAGACTCGCTCCTACCGGCGGGTGGTGAATGTAGCGGAGAGCTTCAGCCAAGGGCGGCAGGTTTAGCTCTTTTAGTATTTCAAGAGGAATCAGGTCTTTAATTTCCACATCCAGCAGGGCACGGGAAATTCGCTTTCTGAGCCACGTCTGAGTGATACCCTCACCGGCCGGATAGACAGGCGTGAGTGTTGTTGGCAACGAAAGGCCGTTTAAAGCGTTGCGGATTTTTGGGTGAAGCATTTCTAACCCCAAAAAACCTTCGCGCACAGGGGCGTAAAGTCTGACCTTTTGTCCGACCGCAAGCTGCTTGCATTGAGAGGGGTAAAAATGAAGCAGTCTAACGGTAACAGTTCCACTGCCGTCGGCGACAATAGCCTGAAGTTGCTCTCCGGAAGGGCGGCGGATTCGCTCGGATCGCACAACACTGCCTTCGCATTGTTGTGTTTGACCGGGTTCTAAGCGGCCAATCGGAGTAAGGCTGGTTTCGTCCTCGTAGCGAATTGGCAAATGCAAAACATAATCCCAGTCTTTGTTAAGACCGAGTCGAGCTAACCGTTCCGATAAAGGAGCGAGTTTTTCACCTTTTTTGCGAGGATAAGACGCCAACGGCATGGCACTACCTTAATTAGATAAGGGCGATTGCTTCGACTTCAACCGCACCGCCCTTAGGTAAGGCTGCGACAGCAAAACAGCTTCGGGCGGGGAATGGGGCGCTGCAATACTCTTGCATAACAGCGTTAACAGCGGGGAAGTTCGCCATGTCAGTTAAGAAAATGGTGATTTTCATAACGTTTTGCATAGAGCCGCCAGCGGCTTCAACGATCGCTTTGACATTTTCAAAGGCTTGACGAGCTTGAGCGGTAAAGTCTTGCGGTAGTTCACCGGTTACGGGATTAATTCCCAATTGACCGGAGGTGAAAAGATTGGCGGCACCCTTGGTTGCCTGAGAATAAGGACCAATGGCTGCGGGAGCTTTATCGGTGTGGATGATTTCGTGAGCCATAACGCTCTCCTATTACTGGAAGTTAAAAATTAGTTTTTTGAAACAGCAACGCTAATTCTAACGTTTGAACGGACTGTTAAGTAAGAAAAAAGGGTACTGTTTTTTGTCAAAAAGTGAGTGGAATTTGACTTTGATCGTTATGCCTTTTCTACGTGTTTGAACAGTTTGGTGTAAACTTCGGGTTATTCCCAATGGGTGTCTGACTTCAGGCTCTCTAAACTGCACGCCAATTCGGTAGTGTCAGACGTGAGTTTGTCGATGGCACGAATGGAGAAAGATATGTTTTGTCTTTAAGCATTTTCGTTTCGGGCTTCTTATGACGACCGAGACGTTCTGTCGTGCTTAAAGACTTGACTTATTTTTGAAACGGCTGGGTCCACAACGGATTCTGTTGCGAATTGACAACTTGCGGCAGACGGGCTTGGCAGAGTATTTGTCCGTGCTTGACACGTGAGAATACATCCCCTTCAAATGCGATAAGGAAGCTGCGAAAGTGGTTGCCTTAGGCAAGAGAGAATGAGCATTCTCTTGGGTTTCCCGAGGTGGGTGATTCGGTAACAGCGGTCGAGACGAACGAGGGGAACCTTTTTAAAAAGACCCCTGCCGGTAAGGGATGGTAATCCTTAACCGGTGGCCCTCTTGGATCAAGGAGACCAAGTAATTATGAAAATCATCTACACCGACGTGCTGGTGGTTGGTGCCGGCTTGGCTGGTTTGCGTATGGCAGTTGCTGCCAAGCGTCGCGGTCAGGACACCATCATCTTGTCGCTGGTGCCGCCCAAGCGTTCTCACTCGAAGGCCGCTCAAGGTGGTATGCAAGCTTCTTTGGGTAACGTGATTAAAGGTTTGGGCGATAACGAAGACGTCCACTTTGCCGATACGGTTAAGGGTTCCGACTGGGGCTGCGACCAAGATGTCGCCCGTCTTTTCGTGAACACCTCCCCGAAGGCTGTGCGTGAATTGGCTGCCTGGGGTGTGCCCTGGAGCCGTATCACCCCGGGTGATCGTCAAGTGATCATCAACGGTGAACGCGTAACGATTACCGAACGTAAAGAAGCCGCTGGCCTTATCGGTCAACGTGACTTCGGCGGTACGAAGAAATGGCGTACTTGCTTCGTGTCTGACGGCACGGGCCATGCTATGTTGAACGCCGTGAGCGACCGCGTGATCGCTGAACACATCCCGGTTGTGGAACGTGTTGAAGCTATCGCTTTGATTCATGATGGCAAGCGCTGCTACGGTGCTGTTGTTCGTGATTTGATCACGGGCGAATTGATGGCTTATGTTTCTAAGGCTACGGCTATCGCCGCTGGCGGTGCCGGTCGTCTGTTCCGCGTGACCACGAACGCCGTGATCTGCGAAGGTACGGGCCACTCTTTGGCTTTGGAAACGGGTGTTGCCACTTTGGGTAACATGGAAGCTGTTCAGTTCCACCCGACCGGTATTTTCCCGGCTGGTATTTTGGTGACGGAAGGTTGCCGTGGTGACGGTGGCTTGTTGCGTGACGTTGATGGTCACCGCTTCATGCCCGATGTGGAACCTGAAAAGAAAGAATTGGCTTCCCGTGACGTGGTGAGCCGTCGTATGGAAGAACGTATCGCTCAAGGTAAGGGTGTGAAGAGCCGCTTCGGTGAACACATCTGGTTGGACATCACCTTGTTGGGCGAACATCACATTAAGCACAACCTCCGTGAAGTGTATGAAATCTGCCACTACTTCTTGGGTGTTGACCCGGTGAAGGAATGGATCCCTGTGCGTCCTGCTCAGCACTACACGATGGGCGGTATCCGCACGAACTACACGGGTGAAAGCCGTCAATTGAAGGGCTTGTTCGCCGCTGGCGAATGCGCCTGCTGGGATATGCACGGTTTCAACCGCTTGGGTGGTAACTCTGTGGCTGAAACGGTTGTGGCTGGTATGTTGGTTGGCGAATACATCGCTGACTTCTGTGAAAAGCCTGAAAACGTTATCGATATCCCGACGTCTATCGTCTATGACTTCATCAAGCGTGAACAAGCTAAGCTTGATCGCTTCTGCGATGGTCATGGTTCTGAAGACCCGGCCAAGTTGCGTGCTCGCATGCAAGATATCATGACTTCCAAGATCGGTATTTTCCGTCGCGGCGCCGATATGGAAAGCGCTGTCAGCGAATTGGAAGACTTGTACAAGCGTTCTTTCAACGTGTCCTGCAAACCGCATCTCGGTGCCAACACCGAATTGACGTATGCTTATCGTACGCAAAAGATGTTGCGCTTGGCATTGACGATTGCTTGCGGCGCTTCTGCTCGTACGGAATCTCGTGGTGCTCACTTCCGTGAAGACTACCCGGTTCGTGACGACAGCAAGTGGCTCAAGCGCACGTTGGCTGCTTGGAAGGACGAAAACGACACGTTGCCGACGCTCTCTTACGAAGATCTCGACGTCAACAAGATGGAATTGCCTCCGGGTTGGCGTGGCTACGGTGCCAAGAACTACATCGATCACCCGGATACGGCCAAGCGTCAAGCTGAAGTCGATGAAATCCGCGCTAAGATGGAAGCCGAAGGCGCCGATCGTTTCGCTATTCAAAACGCTTTGATGCCGTACGCTCACCTCTTGCCGAAGCGCTTGCAAGGTAAGAATGAACGTATTGATGAACCTTTGGCCTAAGGAGCTGACGAAAAATGAGTGAAAACAATACCCAAAAGCAACATCGTCTGCTCAAGATCAGCATCTTGCGTTACAACCCTGCTGATCCGGCTAGCGTGCCTCACATGCAGACGTTCGAATTGGAAGAATCCGATTCGATGACCTTGTTCATCGCTTTGAATGAAATTCGCGATAAGCAAGATCCTTCTTTGCAATTTGACTTCGTGTGCCGTGCCGGTATTTGCGGTTCTTGCGCCATGATGATCAACGGTAAGCCTGGCTTGGCCTGCCGTACGTTGACCCGCGACTTGCCGACGGAATTCACGTTGGCTCCGTTGCCGGCCTTCGAATTGATCGGTGACTTGTCCGTTAACACCGGTAAGTGGATGCGCAACATGAGCGAACGCATGGAAACATGGGTTCACTTGAAGGAAGAAGAAGTCGATATCTGCCGCAAGGAAGAACCGATGGATCCGCAATTGGCCGAAGATATTTACCTCTTGGACCGTTGCGTGGAATGCGGTTGCTGTATCGCTGGTTGCGGTACGGTTCGTATGCGCCCGGACTTCGCTGGCGGCGTCGCAATCAACAAGATTGCTCGCTTCCGTTTGGACCCGCGTGACCACCGTAACGACGCCGACTACTATGAAGTGATCGGTGACGATAGCGGCGTGTTCGGTTGCATGTCTTTGTTGGCTTGCCACGACTTCTGCCCGAAGCAATTGCCGTTGAAGACGCAAATCGCTTTCATCCGTCGTAAGATGGCTGAACAAGGTATCCGCGGCTACGATAAGGTTTTGCCGACCCCGAAGAAGGCTATTCCTATCAAGGTCGTGAAGTAATTCTCAGAACCGGAGAGAAGGTGTGAAGGATCAGAAATGGTGCTTCACACCGACTTAAAGGTTTTGAAACCCTACGAGAGGTCAATGGACCGACGATGCTCGAACCGGAGTCATCGATTGACGTCGCGTAGTTTATAAAACGGAGACGCCTCAAAAGACGCCTTCTTAATATGATTTAACGAGGAGCAAAAAAACATGTCTCGTATTGAATATGACTTCCTTGGTGGCAAGGAAATTCCTGATGATTGCTACTATGGTGTGCAAACCCTTCGTGGCAAGGAAAACTTCCATGTGACGGAAATGTCCATGGCTCAAGAACCGTTCTTCATCATTGCTTTCGCTTATGTGAAGAAGGCTGCCGCCATGGCCAACAAGGAACTCGGTACGATCCCGGCCAACGTCGCTGACGCTTTGATCTGGGCTTGCGACCAATTGATCGCTGGCAAATACCATGATCAATTCGTGACCGACTGGGTCCAAGGTGGTGCTGGTACGTCCACGAACATGAACTGCAATGAAGTCATCTGCAACTTGGCCGCTGAAAAGTTGGGTTCCAAGAAGGGTGACTACGCTTTGGTTTCTCCGAACGATCATGCTAACTTCGGTCAATCCACCAACGACACGTATCCGACCGCTTTCCACGTTGCCTTGTTGCTCCGCAGCAATGTGATGTTGAAGGCTGTTGAAGACCTCGTCGCTTCCTTCTACAAGAAGGCTGACGAATTCAAGACCGTTTTGAAGATGGGTCGTACGCACTTGCAAGACGCTGTGCCGATGACCTTGGGTCAAGAATTCCACGGCTGGGGCTTCACGATCGCCGACGAAATCAAGACGATTAAGGATGCTCAAGAACATCTTTATGTCGTGAACCTCGGTGGTACGGCTATTGGTACGACCGTGACGGCTCACCCGGATTATCCGGCCTTGGCTGTCAAGTACTTGGCTGAATTGACTGGCTTGCCGATGCGCAACAGTGAAGACTTGATCGCCGCTACCTCTGACTGCGGTGGTTACGTCGCCATCTCTAGCGCTATGAAGAGCTTGGCCGTTAAGTTGACGAAGGTTTGCAACGACTTGCGCTTGTTGGCTTCTGGTCCGCGTTGCGGCTTCCAAGAAGTGAACCTCCCGCAAATGCAACCTGGTTCTTCCATCATGCCGGGTAAGGTCAACCCTGTTGAATTGGAAGCCATGAACCAAGCAAGCTTTATCGCTATCGGTTTGGACACCACGGTCATGTTGGCTGCCTCTGCTGGCCAACTCGAATTGAACGTGATGGAACCCCCGATCACGTGGGCTTTGTTCTTCGGTATGAAGGTCATGACCAACGCCATGAACGGCATGCGTACGAAGTGCATTGACGGTATCACCGCCAACGTCGAACGCTGCAAGGACTTGGTGATGGGTTCCTTGGGCATTATCACGATCTTGAAGCCGCACTTCGGTTACAAGACCTGCTCTGAAATCGCCCACGAAGGTTACCACACTGGTAAGACCTTGCATCAACTCATCGTTGAAGAACGTAAGTTGATGACCCAAGAAGAATGGGATAAGGTTTTCAATCTGCAAAACTTGATCGCTCCGAAGTTCGAAATGTAATTTTTGAACCTAGGGAAAACCTCGTATCAAAATTTTTTGAGACGGGGTAAAGTTCTCACAGTCGCAAAGGCGGCGGAGAAATCCGCCGCCGATGCGATTGGGTTCTAGATCGGTCAAGGCTTAAACCTTCTCTGTTCTAGGAAAATAAGAAAGATAATAACTACTCCGGTTTTGGGGGTAATATGGATCTGATGTTAATTCTTCAAATTATCGTCCTTTTGGCCGCCATCTTCTTTGGCGTCCGTTTGGGCGGCATTGGTATCGGCTACGCCGGCGGTATCGGCGTGCTGGTCTTGGGTCTCGTTTGCGGCATGACGCCGGGTGCGATTCCCTGGGATGTGATCTTGATCATCATGTCCGTGATCGCTGCTATTTCTGCTATGCAATTGGCTGGCGGTCTCGACTACTTGGTTCAAATCGCTGAAAACATTCTTCGTAGCAATCCGAAGCACATTAACTACTTGGCCCCGATCGTTACCTATGTGTTGACGATCTTCGCTGGTACCGGTCACACCGCTTTCTCGATGATCCCGGTTATCGTTGAAGTGGCTAAGGAACAAAACATTAAGCCTGTGTGCCCGTTGTCTATCGCCGTGGTTTCTTCTCAAATCGCTATTACGGCTTCTCCGGTGTCCGCCGCTGTTATTTACATGACCGGCGTTCTCGAACCGTTCGGCTGGAGCTATCCTGCCTTGCTCGGTATCTGGATTGTGACGACGTTCGCTGGCTGCATGGTCACGGCTTTTGTTATGACCTTGATCCAAAATATGGATTTGAACAGCGACCCGGTTTACAAGGATCGTTTGGCTAAGGGCTTGGTTAAGGCTCCGCAAGGCGCTACGCACCATGAAATCTCCGCCTCTGCTAAGAAGTCTGTTTGGATCTTCTTGATTGGCGTTATCGCTGTTGTGTTGTACGCTTCCGCCATTTCTCCGGCTGTTGGTATCGTTGACCCGGTTATCGTTGGTCGTGACGCCGCTATTATGGGCATCATGTTGACGATCGGTACGTTGATCACCGTTATGTGCAAGATCCACGTTGACGACATCGCTTCCTGCTCCGTTTTCAAGAGCGGTATGGTTGCTTGCGTTTGCGTGTTGGGTGTTGCATGGCTCGGTAACACGTTCGTTGCTGGTCACACGAAGGAAATCACGGACTTCTCCGCTACGACCGTGGCTCAATACCCGGCTCTGTTGGCTGTGATCTTCTTCTTCGCCGCTATGTTGTTGTACAGCCAAGCTGCTACGGCTAAGGCCATTACGCCTGCTGTTGTGACGGCTTTGGGCATCACCGCTGCTAACCCGGGCGACTCCTACATGCTGGTCGCTACGTTCGCTGCTGTGTCCGCTTTGTTCGTTCTCCCGACGTACCCGACGTTGTTGGGCGCTGTTCAGATGGACGACACGGGTACAACCCGCATCGGTAAGTTCGTGTTCAACCACGCCTTCTTCCTCCCTGGCGTGTTGGCCATCGTCTTCAGCGTTGTGTTCGGTTTCGCTGCCTGCGCAGTGTTCTAATCAGAACTTTTGCTGAAAACTAAATCGGATGTCTAACATCCGATAAGATTTAAAAACGGTAAGTTGCTTCGGTAGCTTACCGTTTTCTATTGCAGCCTAACAAATAACAGTGACTGTCTTCCACATCTTGGCGAGAGTTCTGGGAAAGCAAAATCATTGTCTAAGTGGTTCAAAATTTTTAACTTAAATAGATGTTGATGCGTCTTTAAAGCAAAGACGCTGTTATAGAGAGACAAACAGAACCACAGAATGCGTCATACAGATTGTGAATATGCATTTAGCCAAAAAAGACTATTCCTGATGTTGTCTGATCACGGAATCCATGAAATCCATTTTCTGAATAATCGAGAATGTCCTTCATAAGGTTCGGGCTATCAAGAGGTCGCTTTAGATCGAGGTCTGACGAGCAAAATAATGATGCCTGTTGAAAGGACGCCTAAAGCGGTAGTAAGCCCAAATGTTTGAATGGCGGGTGTAGAGCTTAGCCCGATGAAGCAAAACGCGAAACTAGTGGCTAGGAAGGCGAACGTCGTCAGGCTAAAACTGAGGTCTTCATTGTTTTCATTAGTGTAGAAGAGCAATGAAATGGCAATGCCAAGCCCGTAAATAACTACCATGGACATGGCGCTGAACATTGTGAAAGGCATGCCAAACCAGGAAGAAAGAGAAATGGCGAATGCGACGCCAAGAAGAGACGGAACAACGATGCGCCAAGATCTTATGCCGTAGTGAAACAAGCTGACAGTAAAAGAGCAAACAACAGCCAAAACGAAAATTCCAATAAAGATGTATCGGTATTGAGCAAGAAATGTATCGGCATCTCCGACCATATCCACGAATGTGACACCGGCTAAATGTTCCGCTAAGTCGTAGAGATTTCGGATTTGAGCGTCTTGAATACCGGCTACCTGTACGATCGAACTGTACCCTTGAGGGACTTCAAGCCAGAGATGGCGCACGGATTGAGCGCTCGGCGAATCGAGCCAGTCTTCAAAACGGACATCAAGCTGAATGGGATTGGGTGCTTTCAGTGAGTAACCGAGAACAGCAGAAAGCGGCTCACGGACCCGATTAAACATATCCAACCTAAGTTTTTCAATATCTTTTTGCCGCGTATAAGAGGGGAACCACTTTGAAATGCAAGTGGTTGTCATATCGGTCTTATTCATTCCCCTCTGCACGAAACTAAGCCGTAAAGCCTCTTCGCCCATCAGAACATCTTGAGGACTGGATGCGGTCACGATAAAGAACTTATCGGTATTGGGCAGGCTCAGTAAACGGTCTACCGTTTTTTCTTCACTTTCAAGCTCTGAGGGTATAAAGGTTAAGTTTTGGATGTTTTGCGTGAAATTCAGTTGCAAAAATCCGGCCGATAAAATCACAATGAGAGTAATGCCAATGGCCGTGTAATCAGTTGGTTTATGTTGCCAATGCTTCAAAGAAAACCGAGGGAAAAATCGGCTGAAATTAAGCATTTTTTTGCTGAAGTCACTGTCAGCAATCGGTCCAGGATTGAAACTGGGGAAAATTAAAATCAGCGTTATTGCACAACCTAAAAGGCCACAGCACATAAATAGGGCGATTTGCCGAACGGCGGGGAGCGGCGCAAGATACAAAAGTGCTAGGGCCGCGCATTCAATAAAAACGATCCAAAGTAAGGGGGTAAAAATTTTGTCAAAAACTTTGATCGGAGAAAGGTGCGGATAATGGCGCTGCACTAAAAGGAAATAGCCAACGAGCATTACAACCAGACCGATTAACGCAGAAGAGCAGACAAGGGCCCAGAGTGATATGCTGCCAAACCACACGATTACACCGAAAAATCCGCATATGTAGCTCGAGATAATACTGAATAAGACGAGTAACAAAAAACGGTTAGATGGTGACCATTTACGAATCAGACCGCCTAGAAAGATAATGATGAATGTGGCAATACCCGATAGTTCTAATAAATGGGTGTGAGCCACGTTGGCACTGACATAAGGCTTGCCATGCACTAAAACCGTTGTATCAGGAACAACAGATTGGCTGATGCGTTTTAATTCATCAATTGAGCGGTTTAATTTAAAGGCAGAAAGTCCGGTCAAGTCATCAGGAGCTTCGTAAACAAAAATGGCCCACACGCGGTTATCTGCATATAGCTTTAACGTGTCACCGCTGGAAACGACTGTACTTCTCGGTAGGCGCTTCTTAGCCCAGCGATCAAAAAAGCCTAAGGGGTCGTCAGCCTTGGGAATTAAACTGGCTTGTCCGATGCCTGTAAGACTTTCTAAGGCGCGCGCCAGAAGTTCATCGTCCGATGAAGCCGCAATTGTGTGCTGATCGACCAGATTCATCAAACGGTTGGAAATTAAACGATAGAAGGAAAAGTATTCGTTGATTTCCAATCCTTCCCAATTAACCTTTTTTAGTGACGAAGGAACTTCCCATAGGCCCTTGATTTTCAGAACATTATCATCGAAAGAGGCTGCCGTGTGTTCAGGGAAACCGACCATGAAAATAAGACGGTAGTTAGCAAAGGGCGCTAAATTCTTTTGCGCCGCACTTCGCGAGTCATCAACTTGAGTGACGGGATATAAATGAGCTTGGTCGTAATCAATCCCGTTTTTGAGCAGAAAATGGGTGCAAAAACCTAGCGCGAGAAGCAACGACAATGCCCAAGTAAGAGCCAGAGCTTGCCAAGAGGCGAGAATGATTTTACGGATTGGCAAGTTCATTCTCCTGTTGGGTTGACGAAATCTCGGACAGTTTTATCTCATCAATGATGAGTGTCGTGATGTCACTGGAAAAATTTTCGACCACTATTTTTTCCGGAGTGTCCTTACCGGTTACCGAGACGTGCTTGACAATACTGCCGGTCATGTTGCTTTTGGGATAGAAATCCATTTTCCAGCTTTCCGGTTTATTTTGACTAAAAATTTGGAAGTCTAGTTCCAAGGCAGTCATGTCAGCCGAAAGCAATCCCCATAGTATTCTGTTGACAATATTGGTGGCCGAGGGTGACGTATTTTCGATCCGTTTCCCATTTAAATGGATATAGGTTTTGAAATTCTGATCGGTATAAAGCGAAGTTGTCAGAATTGGTTTGGTAGCCTTCCAAAGGAGAACGTCATCCTTCCAAAAAATAAAGAAACCCTCACATTCAAAAGGTTTGGGGACTGAAACCAATTTTTCTTTTTGAATAAAACGTCCCTCAATAACCGGCGCAATTTTGAGTCTGGAAATAATGTCAGCAGTTGATGCGCACGACAACGGTGCAACAGAGAAAAGCACTGTTGCAAGCGAAATCGTTAAAAAAGAATGAGCTGCCGACATAAGTGAGAAAAATTAATAAGCGGTCTTTACATTGTAGCGAAGAGTGGCACGCAAAAAATGAACCCGATGGACAAATAATCCACCGGGTGTTGGAAGTCTAAATGCCGGAATGTTACTGAACCGAAGTTTGTAGGGCTTCAGATTGCTCTTTCAGTGTCTGAACTTTAGCCCGTGCTGCGTCCAAATCGGCTTGAACGAATTCATCCGCGCGATTGGCTTTAGCTTCAATCATTTTCTTTTGTAACTCTAACTGAGCTTTTTTCAATTCAATATCAAGGCGTTTGGATTCAAGCTCCATCTCCCGAGCTTGATCATCATAGGCTTGCAGTTTCTTTTCACGATCAGCCTTGGCTTTTTGTGCAGCTGCCTGAGCTTTTGCTCGAGCTTGATCTGCTCTGCGTTGGATGTCGGCGGCCTTTTTTTGAGCCGCTTGACGCTCTTGTTCTTTTGCCGCATCCAAGGCCTGAATTTCAAGCTCGGCCTGATGAATCCTTGCGATTTGCTCATCCATTGACATTCCGCCAACTTGGGCTTGCGCGGTGGGAATAAGAAGAGCCATTACAGAGGCGGCAATCAAAGAATACTTCAACATATCACTACTTCTCCCTTTCTATTATTGACCGCAACCACCGGGATTGTTCGGCTGAATACGCGTTTCCGTCGGGGTGGTGGAAATCATCACGGCAAGTCCGGGTTTAAATTCGCACACACGTCCGACTTGGGCAGAACTGTAAAGTTTATTGTTGTAGCGGAAAGTTAACTGGACGCCGTCAACATAACTTGTACGATCGCCGCCAACTGCTCCGCCGGCAATATTGCCAACCGCACCGCCGGCTAAACCGCCCAAGACTCTGGAAGCCGTGTCGTGGTTGTTGTGGCTGCCGATTGCAGCTCCTGCGATAGCTCCGAGAATTGTGCCAATGGTCTTTGCATCAGAGCGATTATCTGTGTTGGATACAGCGACCTGAGCGTTACCGATTGACAAAATTTCAACGGTTCGAACTTGTTGAGCTTGGTTGACAGAAGTTGCGGCGTACGTGTCCGAACGGTAGTAACGACCATCGTTAGCACATCCTGAAAGTACTAAAGCAGCGACTGCGGCGGCAAGAGCGATTTTTTTCATAGATTCACCCAAAAAATAGATTTATTTATTACGATTTCACTTTAGCGCAATTTAATTTCGACTGCATAATTTAGCTGGACTAAAATACAACGGTTAGAAAAAAATGTAACGACCTTTTTACGGAAAGGACCATGCAGAACGTATCTATCAATACAAGCGATGAGGACGACGAAGAAGTAGGGTTGCCCGCATTGCCTCACGGCACAAAAAATTACATGACGCCTCAATGCTATCGGCGAATGCTTGACGAACGTGAACATCTGGTTCGCGTAGAGCGGCCGGAAATGGCCAATGTGGTGGCTTGGGCAGCCAGTAATGGGGATAGAAGCGAAAATGGGGATTACCTATATGGTAAGCGTCGTTTAAGAGAAATTGATCGACGTATTCGTTTTTTAAGTAAGCGTATTGATATGGCTGAAGTGGTTGATCCTGCCACGCGGCCTGCAACCGATCAAGTGTTTTTCGGGGCAACGGTTACTTATGAAGATGAAGAAGGGCAAGAGCACACCATTCGTATTGTTGGCATTGACGAAGCCGATGCCAGCGTGGGTGATGTGAGTTGGATCAGTCCGATTGCCAGAGTGTTCTTGAAGGCCCACGAAGGCGATACCGTTACTTTGCCGACCCCTTCCGGTGTACAACATCTTGAAATTGTAGAAGTTAAATACTGCTAAAACGAAAAAAAAACGTAAAAGCCTTGATTTTTTGATAAGTGCTCTATACAATGCGTTTTCTCTTCGGGGGTATAGCTCAGTTGGTAGAGCACTTGCATGGCATGCAAGGGGTCAGCGGTTCGAATCCGCTTACCTCCACCACAGTTAGATAGCGTCTCCATCGTCTAGAGGCCTAGGACACGACCCTTTCACGGTCGGTACCGGGGTTCGAATCCCCGTGGGGACGCCACTTTTCCAATGAGCAACCTTCTGGGTTGCTTTTTTGTTGCCTAAAAAAGGCCGCCTTGATGGCGGCCCGAAAAAACAAAGATTAGATACTTCTGGCAACGACAGTAATAATCACAATCGGTGAAATAATGCCGATACCTAATCGAATGGCTGTCAGTGTTGCCGAAGATAGCGGGCAGGAAGCGGTTAGCTGTTTGCGGGTTTCCGGCCAGTTAACCCAAGCGGCAACAATAGCCAATCCCAACGCCGTTAACGGCATACCAACGTTACTGGTGAGGTAGTCGAGCAAGTCAAAGACCGTTTTGCCGAAAATCTTAAAGCCTGCCAGAGGGCCGAAAGACATTGTGCAGAACACCCCGATGATCATAATCGAAATAAAAGCAACGGGAACGGCTGTACGACGGGAAACGTGCAGATCTCCCATTGCTGCAACGACGGCTTCAAAAATACTCACAGAGCTGGTGATCGCCGCCACAATCAAGCAGATATAAAAGAGAACGGCAAAGAATGTACCAAAAGGCATATGGGCAAAAACAGCGGGCATGGTGACAAAGGTCAGACCGGGGCCCGCGGTGGGTTCAAGACCAAAAGCAAATACCGGCGGCATAACCATCAAGCCGCCTAAAAGTGCAGCCAAAATACCCAGGAAGGCTACCCACGCTGTTGAATGAGGAAGATTGGCGTCTTCTGAAAGATACGAGGCATAAACAATCAAAGTACCGGCACCCACAGACAGGGAGAAGAAGCAGAAACCCATTGCGTTAAATAGCGAGTCAGCATTGAACTCATCCCAGTTGAAGCTGAACATGAATTCCACGCCTTGCCAAGCGCCGGGTAATGTGAGACCACGGATAATCAATACGATCATCAGGATAAAAAGAGTCGGCATCAGATATTTAGCCAAACGTTCAATACCGGCTTGAACGCCGAAAATAACGACACCGGCGGTCATGATCATAAAGACGATTTGGTAGAAGATGCCGAGAACGGGGTCACTGGCAAAATTGTTAAAGTGAGTACCCAATTGAGACAGGTCAGTGATAATGCCATTGCCCATGGCGGCATCAACGGCATAGGCTACGCACCAACCACCGATTGTTGAATAAAAAGTCAAAATTAGAAAACCGGTGGCAATACCGACTGTACCGAAAATACCCCAAAATTTGGATTTGCCGACACGAATCATGCTATTGATGGAAGCAGCTCGACCGGCACGTCCGACAACCATTTCAGCTAGCAGTAAGAACATCCCGAGCGTAAAGCAAAACAGAATGTAAGGAATGATGAAGGCCGAGCCGCCGTTGGTGCCTGCCATATAAGGGAATTTCCAAATAGCACCTAAGCCGACCGCAGCACCAGCACTGGCAAGAATAAAACCCAAGCGTGAAGTCCATAAATCACGAGAAGACATAGTCATATACCTTTTGCTTTGTATAAGAAAGCTTATTTTTTTAGAAATTCTTTTTCCGCAATGCTTTCTGAAACTAACGGAAACAGGATTTATTGATCTTCCTCTGTTAGGAGGACAGTAAAAACCATCCTCCCCGGCAAGATGAGGAATTTAACTGAAAAGCCCTGCGCCCGCGATCACAACAATGACGCAGGGCACGATAAATCGAATCAAGAAATGTGTCGTTACTAAAACTTTGTCATTCATGGGAGAGGTGAGAGTGAGTTGTTTCTTCATCACCGGCCATACCAGATAGCCCCCAACGATTGCGATACCCATTGCTCCGATCGGCATACCGACATTGCTGGTCAGAAAGTCAAGCAGATCAAAGAATGTTTTGCCTGCCAATTTGTAACCGGACAATGCTCCGAAACTTAACGCACAAACAACGCCTAAAAAGGATAAGGCAATCGTATTGAGCATAATGCTGTTTCTTCTCGAGACGTGGTATTCATCAACAAGAAACTGCACGCTCATCTCCAGGATGCTGATTGCACTTGTGAGTGCCGCCACCACCAAGCAGATGTAAAAGAGGATAGCAAAGCCTTGACCAAAGGGCAATTGGGCAAACACCGCAGGCATCGTGACAAAAGTCAAACCTGGGCCAGCCGCCGGGTCCAAACTGAATGCAAAAACAGCCGGCATGATCATCAGACCTCCCAATATGGAGGCGAGAACCGCTAAAAAGGAGATCCAGGCAACCGAAGTCGGAAGGTTGACCTTGTCGGATAAGTAGGAACCGTAATTCATCATGGAGCCTGAACCCAATGAAAGGGAGAAAAAGGCAAATCCCATGGCATTTAAAAGGGAGGAACCGTTGAAAGCTTCGGGATCAAACTTGAACATAAATTCGACCCCATCCCAAGCGTGAGGCAACGTCAGTCCTCTCACAATCAGGCAAAGCATAAGAATGAAGAGGGTCGGCATCAAGAGTTTAGAGATGCGTTCAATACCCTTTTCAACCCCAAAAACGATGACGCCTGCCGTTAATGCCAAAAAGGCCAGTTGCATGAAAACAGCCCGCGGGCCATTGGTGACAAAGTTATCAAAGTGGCTGCCCAGCATGGCGGTGTCAGTTATGAGTCCTTGACCGATACAGGCATCAAAGAGATAGTTTAGACACCAACCGCCAATTACCTGATAAAAGGACAGGATTAAAAAACCGGTCAATACGCTGATTTTCCCAACGCCTCCCCAGAAGGGACCGCCGAAGAGTCTTAATGCATGGGCGGCACCGCCCCGAGAAGCACGACCTAAAGCCATCTCGATCATTAAAACAATAAAACCGATGGCAATGGTCAAAACAATGTAGGGAAGAATAAATGCGGATCCGCCGTTAGTACCGGCCATATAAGGGAATTTCCAAATGGCTCCCAATCCGACTGCAGAACCGGCACTGGCTAAAATAAATCCTAAACGCGTCCCCCAAACGGAACGCTCTGAAGAAGTCGTCATCGCTTTGTTCCTTGTTAGTAGCATGAGATGGCAAGTGTCGGTATCCCGTCAGTTAAAAATGAGCCATCAAGCTTTTTTTAAATAATCAGTTGGCTATTCTAGGACAAAGAGCGAAAGAAAATTTGGTACAAAAGGCTATTTTTACGAAAAAGCCGAAAAAACTCATTTGTTTTTTCGGCTTCTGAACCCAGTTAAGACAATAACATCTCGTCCGTTACGACACCGGCACCCTTTTCAAAAAGGGCCAGTAGATCTGGAACCGTTAACTTTGATTTTTCTTCCTCTTTCACATCCACCACAACACGGCCTTGATGCATCATGATCAAGCGGTTGCCAAAACGAAGAGCATCACGCATATTGTGAGTGATCATGAGTGTGGTGAGGTGGTCGGCTTTCACCAATCGTTCTGTCAATTGGAGTACTTTTTCTGCCGTCTTGGGGTCAAGCGCTGCCGTATGTTCATCGAGCAGCAAAAGTCTAGGTTTGACAAGCGTTGCCATTAACAGCGTCAGGGCTTGTCTTTGACCTCCGGAAAGCAAGCCAACATGGGCGCTCATTCGATCTTCCAGGCCCAATCCCAATTCTCTGAGAGCTTCCTTAAATTGAGTTGTTCTTTGTGTTTGAAAACTCCACCGAAGTCCGAGTTTTTTCCCTCTCCATGAAGCAAGCGCTAAATTTTCTTCAATCATCATTTTGCTGGCGGTGCCTTTCATGGGGTCTTGGAAAACTCGGCCGATATATTGGGCCCGCTCATGTTCGGGCATTCGGGTGACATCAGTGTCATCAATTCGAATTTGCCCCTGATCAATGTAAAAAGCGCCAGCGATGGCATTTAATAACGTTGATTTCCCTGCGCCGTTTGATCCGATGACAGTGGCAAAATCACCGTCTTGGAGAGTTAGAGAAACACCCTGCAAAGCGCGTTTTTCATTAACACTGCCTGGGAAAAATGTTTTGTGAATATTGTCGATCGTGAGCATGAACTTCTCCAGGTGGTGTTAGGCGCGGCGTTGGCGTTCGAGCCATTTTTCTCGAATTAAAGGCATGGACAGAGCTAAGGCCACAAGCAGCGCGGTAAAAAGTTTCAGATCATTAGGTGGCATTCCCAGTTGCAAAACGACAGCAATGACTAAGCGGTAAACAATGGAGCCTAAAATAACGGAGATGAGACAATTCTTAAAGCTCTTTGTCCCGAAAAGCACTTCCCCAATAATGACAGAGGCTAAACCAATAACGATGGTGCCAGTACCCATGCCGACATCGGCAAAACCGTTGGATTGCGCGACGAGAGCCCCGGAGAGCGCGACTAAAGCGTTACTGATTAATAAGCCTAAAACAATCATTCGATTGGTGTTGACACCCTGTGCGCGGGCCATCTGGGAATTGCACCCTGTCGCACGGATTGCTGTGCCAATTTCTGTACCAAAAAACCAGTACATAAGACAACCAATGAACACAGCAGCAACAACGCCCACGGTCAGCATGGCAACCGTTGCGCTCATTCCGAAAGATTCTGCATAGGAGAAGATGGTATCGACGCGCAGCAGCGCAACATTGGCCTTCCCCATTACGTGCAGGTTGACGGAGTAAAGGCCAATCATGGTAAGAATCCCGGCTAAAAGGGCGGGGATTTTCAGTCGCGTTGTGAAAAAGCCCGTTACGATACCGGCCAGTGCTCCCGCGATGGCAGCTAGAAAAAAGGCAATGAGCATGCCATAGCCGTTGACAAGCGCAGTCGCTGCAACGGCAGCTCCGAGCGGAAAGCTTCCTTCAACCGACAAATCTGCAATATCAAGAACGCGAAAGGTTATGTATACACCTAGAGCCAAGAGCGCCCACAAAAGACCTTGCGCGACGGTAGGTATCAAAATATCAATCATTTTCTCTGTGTCAAACACCCCGCTGTTCTACAAAGAGCAACGGGGATATAAATATTCAATCGAATTAGTAGCGAACCAACTCTGCGTTCTTCGCGAGAGAGTCCGAAATTTTGACGCCGAGTTTTTCTGCTACGGATGCGTTGATTTTGGCCTTAAATTCTGTTTGGAAACGAATGGCCATGTTTTGCGGCTGAGCCTTGCCTTGCAATATATCAGCACCCATATCGCCCGCAATGCGGCCGAGATTGTAGTAATCCACGCCGACCGTTGCCAGGCCGCCACCCTTTAGCATACCTTCTTCACCCGTGATGATGCCGATACCGGCAGGCGTTGTGATTTTGGTGAGAACGGGCATGGCCGAAGCAATAATGTTGTCAGTCGGCACATAAATGACATCGACTTTGTCGAGCATGCTCTGGGCTGTTTGCTGGACATCATTCACGGAGGAAACAGTCAATTCCACCAACGTAAGGCCACGCTTTTGGACCTCTTCTTTTAGAATTTTTGCCTGAAATTGAGAGTTAATTTCCGAGCTGTTGTAGATTGTGCCGATACGCTTGGCATCGGGAACCAATTCAAGCATCAGTTTGACTTGTGCAGCCACGGGGTTCAAATCAGAAGAACCTGTCACATTCGTATCGGGCTTTTGGTTAGATTTAACGAGTTTAGCTACCTCAAAATCAGTAACCGCTGTCGCGACAATCGGCGTTTTATCCGTAGCATTGGCGACGACTTGAGCAGCGGGGGTAGCGATGGCAAAAATCAGGGGATATTTTTGAGTGACAAAACGCTGGGCGATATTGCCGAGGTTGGATTGATCAGCTTGAGCGTTTTGTTGGTCAAATTCCACATTTAATCCGCGAGCTTTAACGGCATCAACAATTCCGCGATTGGCTTCATCAAGAGCAGGGTGTTCAACTAACTGAACAAGACCCACGGTCGTGGAAGTTTTTGACGGGTCAGCCGGAGCACTTTTTTCTTCTCCGCAACCCGATAAAGCGATAAGACTTGCCGTGATAACGGCGGCAAGGGCAACTTTCCTGATTTTCATAGCCTATCCTTTGTTTTAGGTTCGGTCCTGCGCGAAAAATAGTCAGACAGTAAAGGGAGCGCAGTCCGATTTCTTCGGTAAGCCGACGGTTTTATTTAATCGGCGTTAGGCGCGGCCTACCACCCTTTGTAAGGTGACCGCTTCAGGTCATGTTATCACGATTGTGTTCTGAATCTGTTTTTGAATACGAAAGACCTAGGGATGTTTATTTATTTTGGAAAAAATCAGGCTGTTGAGTGAAAAACTAGGAACAAAAATAAAGATTGAAAACGGAATTGGTACCGTAGAGTTGAAAGAAGCGTTTCATTGGCCAGTGTTTTTCTCACCGGCCAATGAAGGCAAAGTTAAATTCCAGAAATAAGAACCGTGATGACGAGGATAGGTGCAAAAATAGCGATGCTCCAGCGCAAAATTGAGTAGGTTGTTTCGCTGTGCAGATGTGACTTATCCCCAGAAATGAAAGGCTTGATTTGAGACCATGCGATCCAACTGGAAAGCACAGCGATCATTAAGCCGCCAATCGGTAAGCTGATGTTGCTCGTCAAATAATCGATCCAGTCAAAAAACGTCTTTCCAAGCCACTTGGTATCTGCGAGTGGACCAAATGAAAGGGCGCTGAAAGAGCCGACAATCATCAGGCCCACTGTTGTGACAACCACGGCTTTAGGACGGCTCCATTTCCACTCGTCATGCAAGAAGGCTACATCAATTTCGAGCATTGAAACGGAACTGGTGATGGCTGCCACTAATAAGCAGGCATAAAAAGTGATGGCAAAGAAATTCCCCAAAGGCATCTGAGCAAAAATAGCCGGCATGGTGACAAAGGTCAGACCGGGACCTGCACTAGGATCCAATCCGAAAGCAAAAACCGCCGGCATAACCATCAGGGCACCGAGTAAGGAGCTGATGATGGTTAAAAAAGCAATCCAAGCGGACGAGCCAATCAGGTCGACTTTACTGTCCAAATAACTGCCGTAAGTAAGCATGCAGCCGCTGCCCAAACACAAAGAGAAGAAAGTAAAGCCCATGGTCGAGAGCAGGGCATCGAAGGTGAAGGCTTGAGGATTCCAACTGAAAAGATACTCAATGCCTTGGAATGCGCCCGGTAAAAAAAGCGAGCGCACGATAATGATCAACATCAAAATGAATAACAGTGGCATGAGAACTTTAGATAGCCGCTCAATACCGCTACTCACACCATAGGCGACCACCCAAGCTGTAATAATTAAAAAGAGTGCCTGATAACCGATGGCCAATTCTGGATCACCCGATATTGAGGCAAAGTGAGCCCCCAGTTGAGCTTGATCGGCGACGAGTCCAGCGCCTAAACAAGCGTTGACGAAATACGCGATTGTCCAACCGCCGATGGCAGAATAAAAGCTAAGAATCAAAAAACCTGTAATGACGCCCAAATAGCCGGCACGGCCCCAATTTTTGCCACCTAATTTTCTGAAAGCCGTGACAATGCAACCAGCCCCGGCACGACCAACGGTCAGTTCCGCAATCAGCAGCACCAGACCGATTGTGAATGTCAGCACAATAAAGGGGAATAAGAAAGCGGAGCCACCGTTAGAGCCTACGAGATAGGGGAATTTCCAAATTGCCCCCAACCCTACGGCCGCTCCGGCACTTGCAAGCACAAAACCTAATCGAGAACCCCATGTAGAACGATCACTCATGACACATGAACCTATGAAAACGCGCCCGGCCATCCTCGGCTCGGGCGCTTCAGAATGATGCTTAAATTGTAGCCTAAATGCCCGAAATCAAAACAATGACAACAAGTGCCGGAGCTAACAAAGAAATCGTCAGTCGTATCCAGCCGATTGTCAGAACCGAATGATGACGAATGGCAAGCATTTGTTGCTTCATAACGGGCCAAGCCTTCCATCCGGCTAAGGCTGCAATACTGAGACCACCGAGCGGCATCAGAATGTTGGAGCAGACGTAGTCGGAGAAGTCAAAAAGAGACATTCCGTTGATTTCAACCCATGCGAAAGAGCTAAATGAAAGCGCTTGAAGGCTTGCAAAAATGAAAAGTGTGATCCAGCATAACGCCGTTGCCGCCCGCCTGCGCATGCCCCATTCGTTGATAAGGTAAGCAACAACAACTTCCAGCAAGGACACGGAGCTTGTAATAGCTGCAATGAAGAGGCAGACATAAAAAGCGGCCGCCAGCACATCAGCCATTGGCATATGCTCAAAAATCATCGGAATCGTGATAAATACCAAACCGGTTCCGGCGGCCGGATCCATGCCGAAGGCAAAAACCGCGGGAATAATCATGACACCAGCTAAAAGCGCGGCTTGGGTGGATAAAAACGCTACCCATACGGAAGAGCCCGGGATGTCAGTATGAGAACTCAGGTAGGAACCGTAAGTCACCATGATGCCCGCGCCCAGAGACAGCGAAAAGAAGGTAAATCCCATGGCGTTTAGGATCGTGGCTCCGCTGACTTGTTCCCAGTTAAACGAAAATAGGAACTGCATGCCCTCCCAAGAGCCTGGCATCATTAAGGATCGGATGATGATGAAAATCATCAGGATAAACAAAAGTGGCATAAGGTATTTAGCAATTTTTTCAATACCTTTTTCAACCCCTAAGGCGACTACTGCACAAGTCGCCGTTAGGTATAGGAACATGAAAAAAACGTTTACCGTTCCGTTGCCTACCAATGCTTTGAAATGATCAGAGAGAATTTTCGGGTCACCATTGACAACATTGCCGGCAAAAGAATCAAACAAATAGGAAACGCACCAACCGCCGATGACGGAGTAATAGGTCAAAATAATGTAGGCATTTAAGACAGCGATACCGCCGACAATGCCAAAAAAGGGACCGCCTACTTTCTTTAACGCATGAACGGCAGAACCTCTGCCTGCTCGCCCCATGGCACATTCGGCCATGACCAAAACGATGCCGATCGTAAAGGTGAAAACTAAAAAGGGGACAATAAAAGCAGCTCCGCCGTTAGTGCCGGCCCAAAAAGGGAATTTCCATATGGCGCCTAAGCCAATGGCGGAACTGGCAGAGGCAAGAATGAACCCGAGACGGGAACTCCAAACGGTGTCAGCAATGCTGTTGTCAGATGCCATCGTTTTTCCTTTTTTTTCTCAATCTGATTTCTGAGGGAATGATTGCAGATCACCCATTTTAGTGGAGTGGTCAAATGAAAACGAATTTCATCTAGGCGCTTTTTACTAGACTGATTTTGTTTTCAGTTCAACGAAAAGCAACGGATAGGATTGGTCAGAAAAAGGCGATGAACGTTTACGTCCATCGCCCTTGAAATGATTAGAAGGAGGATTCAAAACGACGTTTAACGTCTTTGACATTGCTGACCTGTCGTAGGCTTCGCATCACACGCATCAGTTGAATACGATTGTCTACCTGAACAAGAAGTTGCAATTCAGGATCATTTAAGTCGTCCGGAATATTCATCCCGACAATAGACGAGCCTTCTTGTGCAACGGCTTGCGTGGCCTGCAAGATGGCCGGGCGAATATCGTTGACTTTAATATCAATCGGTACCGTGAAGTGGTGGTTAGTCGCTTCAGTCCAAGAGGCCTCTTCCCAACGTTCCGCGTTATTGTTGCGGCCTTGTTGAGCATGAATACAGGAGGCCCGGTGAACCGTGATGCCGTGTCCGGCGCGTTCAAACGCACAAATGTCATCGCCCCAGACCGGATGACAGCATCGAGCAATTTGAGCGCTTTGCCGTTTGCCGTTAACCATGACTTCGATACCATCTTCAGTTTTAGCCGGTTCTCGTTCCTCATCGGACAGGGCTTGCAGACGGTGCAGCACGACAACGAAACTGGCTTTGCCGGAGCCCACAAGGGAATAGAGCGATGCGCGAGAGTCAACATCGTGCTCTTTCATCACAGTGTTCCAAATCTCATCGGAAACACTGTCAAGAGAAAAATGGGCAGCTTCGGCCTCTTCTTCAAGGACTTTGCGTCCAATCTTGACAGCACTGTCAAAATCCAGTGAACGAAGGTATTGACGGACTTCTGCGCGAGCTTTGCCGCTTCGGACAAATCCGAGCCAACGGGGATCCGGGTGAGAAAGCGAGCTTGTTGCGATTTCCACCATGTCACCATTGGACAATTTTGTATCGATATCTCTTACTTGACCGTTAATTCGGCACTCGCGAACATGACTGCCCACGTCCGAGTGAATCTGGTAGGCAAAGTCAATCGGTGTGCAGTCTTGCGGCAAAGAGATAATTTTGCCTTTCGGAGTGAATACATAAATGCGATCGGGGAAAAGATCGGCTTTAATATTTTCGTAAAACTCGCTTGTGTCGGAAGACTTTTGCTGCAAATCCAACAGAGACTGCAACCAAGCGTGGGTGAGCGTCTGGATATCGCTTTCGCTACCGCGGTTGAGCCAGTGAGTGAGGATCCCTTGCTCGGCGATGTCATTCATCTTCTCGGTGCGGATCTGAAATTCAACCGGCGTACCCTGAGGGCCGATCACGGTGGTGTGCAAACCTTGGTATCCATTACTTTTCGGAATGGCAATAAAGTCCTTAAAGCGTGACTGAACAGGCTTGTACATCATGTGTAAAGCACCCAATGTCCGATAACAATCTTCACGGGTACTCACGATGACTCTGAAACCGTAGATATCAAAAACTTCCGAGAAGGAAAGCTTTTTGATGCGCATCTGGTTGTAAATTCCGTAGCACGTTTTTTCTCGCCCTAAAACGCGGCCTTTGATGTTGGCGCGCTCCAACATGCGCTTGGTGTCATTCAGAATTTCTTCCAAGGCGGGCCGACGATTCTTACGAGCGGCAATCAGCTCTTTATAGAGAACTTCATAGCGACGGGGATAATAGTTTTGCAGGCACAACTCCTGCAATTCACGAAAAGCGTGATTGATGCCCAAATGATGGGCCATCGGAACATAGATGTCGAGCGTTTCCTTGGCAATGCGACGGCGTTTTTCCGGGCGCATGACTCCTAGGGTTCTGAGATTGTGCAGACGGTCAGCCAGTTTAACCAGAATAACGCGCACGTCTTTGCTCATAGCCAAGAGCATTTTCTTAAAGCTTTCGGCCTGAGCAATTTCATTGGATGAAAACTTAAGCTTATCGAGTTTTGAGACACCATCAACAATTTCGGCCGTAACCGTGCCGAATTTTTTAGCCATTTCATTTTTTGAGTGACCAGTGTCTTCGAGAACATCGTGCATCAAACCGGCCTGAATGGCCGCGCAGTCCAAATGCCATTCGGCAAGAATACAAGCGACCGAGATCGGGTGAGTGATGTAAGGTTCGCCCGACTTTCGGAATTGACCCAGGTGGGCGTCATCGGCATATCGGTAAGCTTCTTTGATTTTTTCCAGATCCGACGGACTCATGTACTTTGAACACAGTTCGATGAGGGAGGCCGCCGTGGCAATGCCGGCTTTTTTTGTCGTTGTGACAAGCGGAAGCTCTGTTTGCTCTTCTTTGTGAGCGGGCGACGGAGAAGAGTTCGATTCGCCCCTTAAAACGGACTGACGAATCGAGGCGAGAATATCGGTTGAGCCGGTTTGTAAGTATTTCGGTACCATACAGCACCTCTTTTTTATTGACTCGCCTCTGCTTGCATTCGTACTTCAATAATTAGTTAAACGCGGTAAGCAGAAGTTTAGAAAACAAAAAAGCGAAGTCAGGCTCTAACCTTTACTTCGCTTTTTTCTTGGATTAAGAAATGCGCTTGAACATTTCATCCTTGGAGATTTCACCGGCGGCAATCTCACGCAAGGCGAGTACCGTGGGTTTATCCTTTGCATCCACGCGGGCAACCGCACCGGAGGACAATTGGCGAGCACGCTGAGCAGCGGCTAAAACCAATTCAAAACGATTGGTGATCTTTTTCAAGCAATCTTCAACAGTTACACGAGCCATATTTTTTTCAATAAAAAGAAAATAACCAAGTATTCCACTTAATTTAAAAGCGGAATACCCAAATGTTTGAACGTTTCACGTTCCCGCACCGCCTGAGTCTTAAAACTTAAACGCGATGCACGCACAATAGCGATCAAGTCACCCGTTGCACGATCAAAATCATCGTTAATTATAACGTAGTCGAACTCTCCCGCATGCACCATTTCGGCACCGGCCCCTGCCAAACGTCTGGCGATGACCTCATCGGAATCCGTTCCTCTTTTATTCAGGCGAGCTCGGAGTGCGTCAACCGAAGGCGGCAAAATAAAAATACCGACAACATCCGGAAAAAGCCGCTTAACTTGCAGCGCCCCTTGCCAATCGATCTCTAGCAATACATCGTGCCCTTTTTCAAGCTCTTCGGCAATCCATTTCTTTGAGGTTCCGTAGTAGTTACCATGAACATAGGCCCATTCCAGAAATGCATTGTCCTCTTTGAGTTTTTCGAAAGCTTCCACAGACACAAAGTGATATTCTCTGCCGTTTTCCTCTCCGGGACGTGGCGCTCGCGTTGTGTGTGAAATAGACAAGTGAACTGTCGGGTCAGCTTTCAAAAGCGCTGCGACAAGCGATGATTTTCCGGCTCCAGAAGGAGCGGTGACTAAAAACAAACGACCGGCTTTTTGATCTAGCATAAGTGGCCTCTTGGGTTAATCTAATAATTCTAGCGAACTTACCGCTTAAAAAGATCAAGTCCGAATGATTTTAAGAGTTCACAGGTTTCGAAAACCGGCAATCCCATAATGCCGCTGTAGGAACCTTTTATTTCCGAGATAAACGCTCCGGCTAGTCCTTGAATACCGTAGCCACCCGCTTTGTCATAGGGTTGAGCGGTTTGAACGTAAGCGGAAATCTCCTCGTGACTGAGGGTCTTAAAGCGCACTTCAGAGATGCTGACAGCTTGCTTGAGATTGTTTTCACTGGTTCCGACACAGATGGCCGTGCGGACTTCATGTACACGTCCGGAAAGACGTTCCAGAAACGAGTAGGCCTCTTGTTCATTATCGGGTTTGCCTAAGATATCCCGATCAACAATAACGGTTGTATCGGCCGACAAAAGCGGCAGCATAGGTCGGTTTTCGCGACGGATTTTTTCAAAGGCGATCAAAGCCTTTTCACGGGCTATTCGTACAACGTAATCTTCCGGAGATTCTCCGGGCAGTTGTACCTCGTCGCCTTGAAAATTGCGTAGGGTATGGTCATTGCTGGCTATAACAATAGGGTTAAAGCCGAGCTGCTCTAAAATTTCTTTTCGTCTGGGACTTTTCGAGGCCAGATACAGGGAGAGATTGGCAGACATGGTTAAAGTATCAAGCTCTGTGGTAGGGGTGGTTTGTTAGGATGCTGAAGGCGCGATAAATTTGTTCGGCCAACATCACTCGCGCCATCGCGTGAGGCAGAGTCATGGATGACAGTCTCATGAGCATTCGAGCTTGGGCTTTGAGTTCCGGATCGAGACCATCTGCGCCTCCAATGAGAAAACAAAGCGACTCGCCTGCATCTCTCCAGGTTCGGATTTTCTTTGCGAAGTCAACAGTTGTCAGATCCTTGCCGTGTTCGTCCATTGCGATGATCAGACTATTGTGAGGAATGGCCGCGCGGATGCGTTCAGCTTCGGTTTTCATGATATTGGCGGTGCTTTGACCGGAACGCAGTTCGGGTTTGACGGCTTTTACGCTTACAACCCAGTCTTTTGGGAAGCGTCCGAGATAATCTTCAACAGCGCTATCCGCCCAAGCGGGTTGACGCAGTCCGACAGCGACGATGGTGATTTTCATGATACAAAAAAGAGCAGGCTGCCCACGCAGCCTGCTACCTAATAATGCGTGTTAGTCTTCGACGATTTTAATGGTCTTTCCGCGCACAACTCGTCTGCGAGCAGTAGCCGGTTTTTCGTCGTCTTTTTCCTTCTTTTCAGAATTCAGTTTAACGTTAACCTTTTTGCCGCCCCAAACCTCTTCGAGGTTGTAGTACTCGCGCATGGCCGGCTGCAAGATATGCACAATGGCTTGACCGCAATCGACCAGCACCCATTCACCGGTATCGGTTCCTTCCATCCCAATGACTTCACCGCCCGCTTCTTTGACTTCATGGCTTACGTTATAACCTAACGCACGGGTCTGACGGTTTGAAGAACCGGTTGCGATGATTACTCGTTCAAATTCAGAGGTGAGGTGTTTTGTGTTGTAGACAACGATATCCTGCGCCTTGACATCATCAAGCGCATTGACAATAACGCGTTGTAATTTACGAATGTCCATAAAAAATCTCAAATTGGTTTAACTGATAGAAGAAATTGTATCAGTCTTTCGTTTTCTCATTTAAGTAGAGGAATTGAAATACTTTTTCAGGCAATGCGGTTTTTAAAAAGGGATTAAACCAATCATGGTGATCGATGAGTTGGCGAATTCGACTTGAATCAATATCAAGTGCCGGCATGGGGAGCATTGTGACAGATATTTTTTGATCTTCTATAAAACGGGCCACTTCTTCTGCAGCGTGGGCAGTTTTTCCATTTCGGTTGAAAACAACCAAAGAGACATAGTCAAAAATTTTTTGCCAATCTTTCCACGTATGAAAGTTACTCCATTGATCTGAACCTATCAGGTAGAAGCGCTCATCATCGGGGTATTCAGCAGCCAATTCTCGCACGGTGTCAATGGAATAAGAAAGTGTTTTTCGATCCAATTCTCTGGTATCCACAGACATCCCGGCGCGGTCAGTCAGGGCAAGGCGAAGTAGCCGGACTCTGGTTTCAGAAGGCATCAAGTCGCGACTCTCCTTTTGCCAGGGGTTGGCAGGCAACCAGCAAAGGTGGTCAAGATGAAGTGTTCGAAAAGCCTCATTGGCCAAAGCCAAGTGACCTTCATGAACAGGATTAAAGGTTCCGCCGAAAAAACCTAGCCGCATAAAGAAAAAGCGGGAAAGGAACACTTTCCCGCCATTGAAACGTTACTTCATTGCCCGATAACCGATATCGGAGCGATATTGCATTCCGTCAAAATGGACTTTTTTAACGCCATCATAGGCCACGCGAGCGGCTTCCTTGACGGTCAGTCCCAACCCAACGACGCAAAGGACGCGGCCGCCGGAAACAACGGTCAATCCATCTTGCTTTTTCGTGCCGGCATGGAAAATATGAAGGCTGTCGCCATCGGCAGGAAGCATGGTGATCTGGGCGCCTTTTTCTGGCTTTTCCGGGTAACCCTTGGCGGCACAGACAACACCTAAAGCCACCCGGTTATCCCATTGAGCTTCAACGGTGTCCAAACGACCGTCGATAGCTGCTTCGATTAGGTCAACGAAGGACGATGTGAGACGACTCATGATGGGTTGAGTTTCAGGATCACCCATACGGCAGTTAAATTCGAGGGTCTTTACGACACTGTTGCCTTCACTGTCACGGTCGATCATTAAACCGGCATAAAGGAATCCGGTAAAGGGGATGCCATCGGCAGCCATGCCGTCTACCGTCGGTCGGATGATTTCCCGCATGACTTGTTCATGAATTTGAGGAGTCACGATCGGCGCGGGGGAATAGGCTCCCATACCGCCCGTATTCGGGCCCATATCGTGGTCAAGCAAGCGTTTGTGGTCTTGGCTGGAAGCCATCGGTAAGATGTGCTGACCGTCAACCATGACGATAAAACTGGCTTCTTCGCCCTTTAAGAAATCTTCGATAACGACTCGAGCCCCAGCCGCTCCGAAAGCGTTGCCCTCAAGCATGCTGTCAATCGCTTCGTGGGCTTGTGCGAGATCCATGGCGACAATGACGCCCTTGCCAGCAGCCAAGCCATCGGCTTTGATTACGATCGGTGCTCCCTTTTTTTCAACATAGGCATGGGCAGCATCGGCATCGGTAAACGTTTCGTAGTCTGCCGTGGGCACTCCATGACGTTTCATGAATGCTTTAGCGAAATCTTTGGAACTTTCCAATTGGGCTGCTGCCTTTGTCGGCCCGAAAATCTTCAAGCCATTGGCTCGGAAATAATCGACAATCCCCGCCGCCAGAGGAGCTTCCGGACCAACCACCGTGAAGCGCACGTCATTGGTTTTGACAAAGTCTGCCAAACGAGCAATGTCGGATTCTGGTACATTGATCAGCTTTTTCGTTAAAGCCGTACCAGCATTACCAGGGGCCACATAAACCGTTTCTACACGGTCGTCTTGAGCCAAACGCCAAGCAATCGCGTGTTCGCGACCGCCACTACCGACAACGAGAATCTTCATGGGAGCTCCTCCAAAGGGGAAGTTTTAGTCTTCAAAAACAGCAGTTGTATAGACTTGTTGAACGTCGTCCAAGTCTTCCAAAGCATCAATCAAACGTTGCATACGTTCGGCATCTTCGCCGCTTAAAGACGTTTCATTTAAAGCCTTCATTGTGACTTCAGCCATTTCAGGCTTCATCCCGGCTTTTTCGAAAGCATCGTTAACGGCTTCGAAAGCTTGGGGATCACAAACCACTTCAATGCCGCCTTCTTCATCAACGATAACGTCATCGGCTCCGGCGTCAAGCGCAACGGTCATCACTTCATCTTCAGTGGCAGTGCCCGGAGCGAAGAGGAATTGACCGCAGTGTTTAAACATGAAGGAAACAGAACCTTCTGCGCCGAGGTTGCCGCCATTTTTACTCAGGATGTGGCGGACATCAGCTACCGTACGGGTGCGGTTATCTGTTGCGGCATCAATGATCAAAGCCGCGCCGCCCACGCCGTAACCTTCGTAGCGGGCTTCTTCAAATTTCACGCCTTCCAACTGGCCGGAGCCCTTCAAGATGGCGTTTTTAATGGTGTCCTTGGGCACATTGCCGGCACGGGCCTTTAAAAGAGCAAGACGCAGACGGGAGTTGCTGTCGGGGTCAGCGCCGTTGCGCGCGGCAACCATGATTTCGCGGACCAGTTTAGTCCACAAGTTGGAGCGCTTGGCGTCTTGACGGCCTTTACGGTGTTGAATATTTGCCCATTTAGAGTGTCCGGACATGGAAAATTTCCTTTCAAAAACAATCAATCAGGTTAACAAGCCTGCCCCTGTGGCAGGCAGATGTAAAGCTTAAATATTTTACTCGTCATACGCTTCTTTGTCTGCAAAACTATCTCTTTGATTTGTAGTTTTTTTCTTCACAGAAAACGGCCAGTCACGCTGTTGGGGTTTTTTCGAATATCGTCAGGCGTTCCCATTGCAACGATGCGTCCGCCAGCGTCTCCTCCGCCGGGCCCCATATCAATCAGATAATCTGCATTGCGGATAATGTCGAGATCATGCTCGATAACAATAACAGTGGCCTGGTTATTAATCAGTTGATCAAAAACTTTCATTAAAACCTGTACGTCTAAAGGGTGCAGGCCAATGGTGGGCTCATCAAACACGAAAACGGTTTGTGATTGGGGCTTACCCATCTCGCTTGCTAATTTCAGCCGCTGAGCCTCTCCTCCTGATAGACTCGGCGTTTCTTCTCCTAATGTCAAATAGCCTAACCCTAAGTTTTGTAGTATCTGCAGGCGCTGAGAAATGATTTTTTCTTGGCTAACGATTTTTAAAACATGGTTAATGTCCATCGACATCAATTCGGGCAAAGAATGCCCTTTGAAATGATTTTCTGAGCGAATTTTCTTTGCTTCATCACTGTAACGGCTGCCTTTGCAGTCTGGACAAGGTATCTCAACGTCCGGTAGAAACTGGACATCGAGACTGATGACACCCGTACCGTCACACAGAGGACAACGCAATTTGCCGGTGTTGTATGAGAAGTCGCCGGCTTTTAGCTGCGCATCTTTTGCCGCAGGCATTTTTGCATAAATTTTCCTCAACTCATCGTGTACGTTGGCATAGGTGGCCACGGTTGATCGAATGTTGATACCAATAGGCGTAGCGTCAATCAGTTTGATATTCGTAATACCAGGGGCAGAGATACTTTTTATGTGTTGAGGCAGCTTTTCTCGGTTAACAGCAGCATTTAAAGCGGGGATGAGACTTTCCAAAACCAAGGTGGTTTTCCCAGAGCCCGAGACCCCGGTGACAACGGTTAACTTTCCCTTTGGGATTTTGACTCGAAGAGGTTTGACGGTGTGAATGCTCTTCGTTTGAAGATCAATCGTTCCTAAATCAAAAAGATTTTCTTTCGAGCTCCGTTTTCGGATGAGCTGTTTGGCCTCAGGGGCGATAAAAGGACCAATTTGGGAATTCGGATTACGCGCAAGTTCGCCGATGGTGCCTTGAGAGATAATTTCCCCGCCGTCAGCCCCTGCCGTTGGCCCCATTTCAATTAACCAGTCGGCAGACTTCAGGATCTGCGTATCGTGATCAACCAAAACAACGGAATTGCCATCAGCGATTAAATCCCGCATCACGCCAATAAGTCCGGTGATATTGCTTGGGTGTAAGCCGATCGAGGGTTCGTCAAGAACGTACAAAACACCGGTCGTACGGTTTCTGACGGCACGAGCCAATTGCATTCGTTGCCGTTCTCCAGTCGATAAAGTACTGGAGGCACGGTCAAGAGACAGATAACCTAATCCCAAATCAAGTAAGCGTTTGGCGACATTTTGAAATGACTCAATGATACTGAGCGCCATGGGACGCATCGGTTCAGGTAATGAATACGGAATGTCCTTAACCCATTCACTCAATTGCGAAAGTGTCATGTGGCAGGCTTCATCTAAGGACAGCCCTTTGAGTTTGGGAGCTCTTGCCATCTCGTTTATGCGCGAGCCGTGGCAATCCGGACAAACACTTTGTTTAAGGAATTTCTCAACGCGTTTCATTCCCTTTTCGTCTTTGACTTTAGCCAGGGCGTTTTCGACCGTATAGACTGCGTTGTAATACGTAAAATCCAATTCTCCGGCTTGTTGAGTGGTTTTCGATTTATAAAGGATATGTTTTTTAATGGCCGGACCGTTATAGACAATGTCTTTTTCTTTATCGGTTAAATCTTTAAAAGGAATATCTGTCCTAACACCCATTGCCCGACAGACATCGGTCATAAGGGACCACATGAGTGAATTCCATGGAGCGACAGCCCCCTGATCGATGCTGAGCGTTTCATCGGGCACAAGCGTTGAACGATCGACAGTTTGTACAATGCCCGTTCCAGAACAGGTTCGACAAGCTCCGAGGCTATTGAAAGCGAGCTCTTCGGCTGATGGGGCAAAAAAATCAGCTCCACAAATCGGACAATGAAGTTTTTCTCCTGCAGCAACTGCTAAGGACGGAGCAACATAGTGACCGTTGGGGCAGCGGTGGTGGGCTAAACGAGAAAACATTAAACGCAGACTGTTGAGCAACTCGGAGCCTGTTCCAAATGTACTCCTGATTCCTGGAACTGCTGGTCTTTGATGAAGCGCAAGAGAGGCAGGGATATAGAGCACCTCGTCAACCTGAGCTTTGGCAGCCTGGGTCATACGCCTTCTTGTATAGGTTGAAAGAGCCTCCAAATACCGTCTGGATCCCTCTGAATACAAGACTCCCAGTGCAAGAGACGATTTCCCGGAGCCTGATACACCAGCAATACCCACAATTTTGTTGAGTGGAATATCGACATCAATATTTTTTAAATTGTGAACTCGAGCGCCGCGAACTTTGATGCAATCAACCATTTTGCCAATTCTCCTCAGACTTCATTATCGCCATGCCGATCAACACTTGCCAATATTTCAAAAAAAGCCCGCAACACCAAACGCGTTGCGGGCTAGTAAGACCTTACCGATCAGTCGGCGCTACTTCATCAAGCGCGTAAGCATTTGAGAGTAGATATTGACACCGATGTCCAAAGAATTTTCGTCAATGTCAAAGTCCGAAGTGTGATGGCCGCCCGTACGATCGGAACCTAACACAAAGTAAGCAGCCTTGCCGCCGTGAGCCTGCACGCGGCGAGCCAAAATAGTAGCGTCTTCGGAGCCTCCGAAATTGACTTCGTGCAGCACCTTATTAACGCCTTCAGTATGAGCGCAGACGTCATCGAGCATATCGACCAATTCCTTATCATTAAAGAGGTCAACGGCTTCACCCATTTTTTCGATGTGGTACTCAACAGAGAAGCTCTTGGCAACGCCTTCAACAATGTTTTTGGTTTCGCTTGCCATAAATTGGTTAATTTCACCGGTTTCACCACGAACTTCCATGACAAGTTTTGCGTTAACAGGAATAACGTTGCGGCCTTCTCCGGCGGTAATCTTGCCAACATTCACACGTGTCATGCCGGCGCCGTGACGCGGAATGCCGAGAAGTTGTGTGACACAGTGGCATGCAGCGGCCAGTGCATTTCGTCCGGCATTCGGTTCAATACCGGCGTGTGCAGGACGGCCCTTAAAGGAGATGTCGTATTTGGTTGTGCAGAGGAATCCGACAGGGCTTGTAATGATTTCACCAGACTTAGCCATCATGGCGATGTGGCTAGAGAGGAAGTAGTCGCAATCGTCCACAATGCCGCTAGCGGCAACGGCGGCGGCCCCGCGTACGCCTTCTTCTGCCGGTTGGAACACGATTTTAAGCTTTCCGTTTAACTGGTTTTTATGTTCCATGGCCCAACGAGCAATAGCCAAGCCAGTGGAGATGTGAGAGTCATGACCGCAAGCGTGCATTAATCCAGGACGCTTAGAGGCCCAGCCTTCCTTGCTAGCGCGATGTTCGTCAGAGGGATTTTCTGTGACGTTATTGCAGTCAATATCAAAGCGTAAGGCAACTGTTGGACCGGGACGCCCCGTATCCAATACGGCAACGCAGCCTGTTAATTCCTGCATTTCATCGAGCAATTCTTGGCTTACGCCGCGAGCTTTCGCTGTTTCAATGGCCTGAGCAACAAGTTTAGGATCACGTCCCAAACAATCCTTACGAGAGATAACCTTTTCTCCCATCAACACTTCATAGCCTAATTCGCGTAAGTGTTGGACAATAAAAGCCGTTGTACAGAACTCCGTCCAACCTTCTTCGGGAAATTGGTGGAGTTCACGGCGGATACTGATCAGTTGATCGTGATAAGCACATTGAGTCATAGTTTTTCTCCAATTTGAACTGCGACAGAGAGTTCACGCTCTCTGATAAGAAAAATTGTAGTCCTGAAAAAAGAGGGGAAGATTTGAATCTTCCCCTCTTTTGCGTTTAGTTAAGTTCGACTAGTTCGGACTAGACCATGAACAATGCCAAAACGAACACAGCGACCGTGCAAGGCAGAGCTGTACGCTTTGCAACGTCCATCGGGTTAGCCATAGCGATACCGGCCACAACAACCATAGCGCCAGCGATCGGGCTCATCGTACGACCCAATGCACCGGTCAAGAAGGCCAAGGCACCCAAAGCTTTAATTTCCATTCCGAATTCAGGAGCGTGCGGCGTCACAGCTTCGTTAAAGGCCATGGTAGCAGCGTCGCCAGAACCGGTGATGGTACCCATGATCCACGGACCGAGGGAACCGCCCCAACGAGCGATGTCATTGGAGTGCTTCAAGACGTCAACGAACGTATCGATCAAACCGGTAGCACGCAAGCCAGCTGCGAACACACCAGCGGCGATGATGATACCCATCACGTCAGCGTAACCCTTACCCATACCATTGAAGAATTGCTTGGAGAATTCTTGCGGGTTCGTGCGGTCAAAGGCAAAACCAACCAATAAGGTGATAACAGCACCCAAGACCATGGCTTGGGCCACACCCATCTTGATCACAGGCAACCAAACGTTACCGACAACGAGGATCGTGATCGGAACGAGCGGCATGATAGCCTTAATGGGATTAGGCTTGAAGTTGTCGTTTTTTTGAGCTTCAACGTCAACCTTTTCACCCTTGTGGTCGCCCAAGAACATGCAGACAACGAGCAAACCAACGACTAAGATCACACCGCAAAGAATGGACCACATAGCGTGGAAGGCGATGAAATCCATCACGTCGATGCCAGCCATTTCAGCAACGAACGGGTTGTGGGACGTACCCGGAGAGAGATAAGAACCGATCGTACCACCCATCACTGCAGCAGCGGCAGCGGCGGGTTTGATACCGGCACGCAACATCACAGGGATCAACGTAGAACCCACGGCAGCAGCACAACCGGCTGCAGACGGAATAGCGATGTTAATGAAGAAGGTCACAGCCGTGCAGATCGGGATCAAGAAGACGCCCAAACCGCGGATCGGAGCGGCCAAATAGTGAACGAGACTGCGGTCACATTGGGTGTAATTTGCAATGAATGCAAAACCCATTGACGAACAGATTGCCATCACCAAGGAGTTATTGGTCATGGACTTAGCAAACGAATTCAACGCACTCAACGGATCCATGGATACCAAGCAGAGCACGAAACCGGCCGTAAAGAGCACGAGACGCGTTTCCAATCGTTTGATCAAGGCATACACCGTCAAAATCGTAACGGCAATTGCCAACCATTCAAGCAACGACATGAGAAATTCCCTGTAAAAGGTTAAAAACACGAGAAAGTGCCGCTCTTAACGGCGGTTTTCTCACTGCGTTAAGTATCCTACACTTTCGCGATTCTGCCCACAGGGAAATCCCTGTAACGAAGCGCTTTCTGTGCAGAAGTTTGTAAATTTGCAGACTTGTTTGATTCAGAACAACAAAGGATGATGGCATGATTAGGGCAGATCTTCTAATTGATTGATATTAAATGACTTAATGTAAATTTAAGATTGTTTTTCGATTCGTAAAATCCCTACAATTAGACTGTTTGTTTTCTTTCTTGGAGATTCGCTATGTCAGAGTTGCAACAAAAAGGATTGGAATTCGCTAAAAAAATCTTTGACGATATTCGTGCTATGAGTGCGGACGTCCAAGGTGTTACGCGTCAGGCTTTTTCAGCCAAAGAAACTGAAGTTCTCGATTATTTAACGAAGATTGGTCAGTCTTTACAGTTGGAAATTACCCCGGATCAAGCGGGTAACGTGTGGATGACTCTGCCGGGTAAAGATCGTTCCTTGCCGGCTTTTGTCGCCGGTTCTCACGTCGACAGCGTTCCGCAAGGCGGAAACTATGACGGTTTGGCCGGTGTAACAGCGGCTCTGACAGTGGCATGGTGGATGAGACAAACGAGGTTTCAGCCTGTTCGTGACTACACCGTTTTGATGATGCGCGGTGAAGAGAGTTCCTTCTTCGGTAAAGCCTATATGGGTTCTTTGGGTATGTTGGGCAAACTGACTGCCAAAGATCTCGCTTTAAAGATTCGCGACGGTTCCTGCACATTGGCCGAAGCGATGCAATCTTGCGGTATTGATACGGAAGCTGTTTCCGGTGGAAAACCATTGGTTGATATTGATCGTATTGCGGCGTTTGTGGAACTGCATATTGAACAAGGCCCGACCCTGGACGCTCAAAAAGAAGCCCGTGCCGGTATTGTGACGGGTATTCGAGGCAACATTCGACACAAGGCTGTTCGCATTTTAGGGGAAGCCGCTCACTCAGGAGCAACGGATAAACCTTATCGACATGATGCGCTGATGGCCTTTACTGACTGGATGCAACGCGTTGACCGAGCCTGGGATCGGTGGCTGATTCAAGGTGAAGACTTGGTGTTTACCGTGGGTGTCTTGAAAATGGCTTCAAGTGCGGCCATTTCCGTTATTCCCGGAGAAGTGACCTTCTCGGTGGATATTCGTAGTTTAAGTGCAGATACGGTTAAACGCTTCCACGACTTGATGCAAAAATACGGCGAAGAAGTGGCTTCTGAAAGAGGCGTCAAGATTGAGTACGATCCCACTTTGGTGACAGCACCTTCCGGCGTTGATGCAGCATTAAGTGACAGATTGGAAACGAGCGCCAAGGCTGAGGGAATTCCATGTATGCGCTTGGCTTCCGGGGCTGGCCACGACTCGGCCGTGTTGGGTAACAACGGTATACCGGTTGCAATGATTTTTGTCGCTAACCAACTGGGTTCTCATAATCCTCATGAAGCCATGAAGATGGAAGACTTCATGCAGGGTACAGACATCTTGTGGGCCGCAGTGTCTCATTTTGATGAAAAATAGGAGCTAAAGTAAGGGAGTGCGGCGCACTCCCTTTAAGGATATGTATGACGCAAGCAGGGGAAAATAGCAGAAAAAGCTGCGTAGTGATTGTGGATGGCTCCCCGTTATTTCGGGAAGCTCTAGCGCGTCTTTTACATGCGGATGATGACTTTGGAAATGTCGCTGAAACGGGTGACAAGCAGTTGGGGATGTTTTATATCGACAGACTTCAGCCCGATTTAGTCATCGTTGATATGCATATGAAAAAAGGAGCTGCTATTGAATTGCTTCGTTATGCAAAAGCTCTTCATAATCCAGCCCGAGTCATTATGATGACCGATCGTGATGACAGTGAAGAATTGATGGCTACGGTCCAGCTTCAAGCCGAAGGGTATTTATCCAAATTGATTGAGGTTCAGGAGCTTTTGTCTCAAATCAAAAGGGTTTGTAATGGAAAGGTCGTTGTCAGCAATCGTTTGATGGCGGCCTTGACTCGTGCATTCAGGGATGATACTGGAGAAGTTGATCGGGATCTCAATTGTTTGACTAGTCGGGAAAAGGATGTATTGAAGTGCTTGTCTATTGGAATGAGTAACCAGCAAACAGGGGAGTATCTTTCGATTCAGTTAGGTACCGTCAAAGTGCACGTGAAGCACATTCTGAAGAAAATGGGCTTTGCTTCACGTACACAGGCAGCACTGTGGGCTCGTGATCGCGGCGTCACTATTTAGATCAGCGACAAAGATAAGCACGGCCAACGTGTGTGATATTTTCTAAAGAGTTATCTTCGTCCGTGGCGTTGATGGTTTCTGTGATCACAACAACATTAGCGCCTAATTCAGCAGCCTCATTTCTTAAATCATTTCTGGCTCCCAACGCTAAATTGCTATTAGATGTCCAGCTTCCCGTAAGCCAGTTTCCTTGAGAGCCAGCGACTTCTCCTTTGTAAGTGCATTGATATTGGGTAGGCAAACTTTGAACAATGACGACTTTTTGTCCCTGCGGGGTTACAGAATTGGCCATGCATCCTGTCAGAAGAGCAATCGTACAGGCGGCCATTGCTAAAAAACGAAAACGCATTTTTTATTCCTTTTAATCTAGTTTTCCGAATAGTGTACCGAATTCAAAATTGAATACCCAAAAAACAAACGCGACCCGAAGGTCGCGTTTGATGTCATTCAGTCAAAACTGAGGATTACTTCCACCAGTTGTTAACCGGTTCGTACTTAACGATCGGTTCGCCGCTTTCAACAAGGGCCTTACCGTTGCTGTAGTACGTCCACATCGTCATGGAACCGCAGGCGATCATCAAAACGACCACGCAGTACATGATCTTACGGAGGGCTTCACGGTTACCAGCGAAGACGTCCCACTTGACGCACAGACGATACAAACCGATCATGCCGTGCAATTCAGTGGCCACCAAGAAGACGAACGTCCAGAGCAAACCATTGTGATAGGTGTGAACGGAAGAAAGGTTCGGGCCAATGGCGTGCGGGTCGAGCAACATCGGGGTGACGTGCGGGAAGACCATACCGGTCAAGATCACAGCGGTCACGATTTGAACGATCCAAAGCGTGGTGTCGCGGTGAGCGATGAATTGGTATTGGCTCTTGATGTTATGGAACATACGATAGCTCGTCGGGAAGCGACGCAAAGCCATCAAAGCGTGGATGATCACCAAGAGGGTGATGGCGCCGATCAAAACGACGTGCATCCAAGCATGTTCTTCGCCATCGATCGGATAGCCGCCGGAGAAAGCGACCAAGTTCCAGAACACATCCTTGCCCAATTGAATAGAGCTCGTGAAAGCCATGTGGCAGAACAGGAACAAGCCGAGCAACAAGCCCGTAACGGATTGGGCAACGTCGCAGTAAGCCGGCCATCTGCTCTTGCGCTTGGCATTGCGCAATTCCACACCAGCGATGACTTCTTCAGACGTCGGGGTGTTGGAATACTTTTCTTGATCAGAGGTATACATCGACATGATGAAATTTAACCTTTTATTAAGAAGTTATGTCCTAAATTCAAAACGCGGTCCAAGCGCTTTGATGACGTTTAAAAACACAAACAGACAGAACGCTTCTGCGTTCCGACATGCGTATCATCCTCTCTTTTTCAGTAAAAAGGTTTGAGTTAGATCAGATGTTTTCAGCTTTTTTCAGATTAATTTAAGTTTTTATAATCAAAAATATAGGGTTAACCCTTACAAAAGTATTTCCAAACTGTAAGTTTATCCGAAAATACTAGGGTTAACCCTTAATTTTGCTGTTTGGATAATTTTTTAGAGAGTGCCGTACAAGCGGTCACCGGCATCACCTAAACCAGGAACAATATATGCCTTTTCATTTAAGTGATCATCCAAACTTGCGGTATAGACCTCGACATCGGGATGAAGCTTTTGGAAGGTTTCTACGCCTTCAGGTGCGCAAAGCAAAGACATGAAAATAATGTTTTCGCCTTTAACGCCGCGCTTTTTCAGCACTTCAACACCGTGTGCGGCAGAATATCCCGTTGCTAACATCGGATCCACTAAGAAAAATGTGCGGCCTTCTAAATCCGGCAATTTAACCAAATATTCGACCGGACGCTTATTTTCGTCTCGGTACATGCCGATGTGACCGACGCGTGCAGAAGGCATTAGCTCCAAAAATCCATCGGCCATACCTAGACCGGCACGCAAGATGGGAACAATAACTGGCTTCTTGTCAGCTAGAAATGGAGCATCAAAACGGCAAAGGGGCGTTTCAATGCTGTGGGTAGTAAGCGGCAAATTCCTCGTGACTTCGTAACCCATTAGTAAAGCGATTTCTCGAAGTAAGGCACGGAAATCCTTTGTGCAGGTGTTCTTATCGCGCATTATGCTGAGTTTGTGCTGAATCAGAGGGTGATCAACAATGTGTAAACGAGGAAAACGAGGATCGTGTTGCATGAAAAGTACTCCTTCTGAAAATCCTTCACCATCTTAGTCGTTTTCGAAAGGTTGGAAAAGTAATTTTTCAAAAATTCGTTACGATGAGGCGTTGCTCGTGATACAGTTATGAGGTTCATTAACGAAAAATTTTCGAGAACAGCCATGCATTTGAGAACCGTTTTCTTACTTTTATTGTTTGTCCTTTGTTCTGTTTTCCTTGTGGTTAACTGGGAAGGCGTCATGGCAAATGTCAATGTGAATTTGCTCTACACGGAGATACAGGCTCCCTTGGGACTCATACTATTGTTAGGACCCGGTTTGGTGATTTTGATTTGCTTGGTTTACGGCTTTGTTCAACAAGCGGCGCTTTCAATGGAATTGCGTCGTGTTAATAAACAGCTTCAGCAGGCACGAGATCTGGCTCAAAAAGCCGAGCAATCTCGTTTTGTGGAATTGAAAAATGAGATGCAAAAGCAGATTTTGGAGTTGCAAAATCAAAGTGCATCTCGCCATTCTTCTTTAATGGCAGCAGTCAATGGATTGCAATCGGCGGTGGATGAGAGTGCGCAGGAAACGGTGAATTCACTTTCCGCCAGTGTGGGAGAAGTGGAAGACCGTCTATCCCAGTTGGTTGAAATGGCTGCCGGTAAAGACATTAGTATCGGTGAAAAGAAAATAGAGGATACAACGAAGGAAAAATAAAACAAAAAATGGCGGGAAATCCCGCCATTTTTCAACGTTTTGAGACCTTTCTAACGCACCAATCGCCGAAACTCTGTATCACTTGGACAAACACAACAAGAATTAAAACAACAGTCCACATGACGTCAGGCATATATCGATTGTGACCATAACGAATACCGATGTCGCCTAATCCGCCTCCACCGATTGCTCCTGCCATGGCAGAGTAACCCACTAAGGTAACGATAGCGATCGTCACGCCGGCAACAATGCCGGGCATGGCTTCAGGAATAAGCACCTTATTGATGATTTGCATGTTGGTTGCCCCCATGGATTGGGCCGCCTCAATGAGTCCACGATCAACCTCACGAAGGCTTGTTTCAACCAAACGAGCGATAAAGGGAGCGACCCCAATTACGAGCGGCACTAATGTTGCTGTGGTGCCAATCGTTGTTCCGACAATCAAGCGGGTGAGTGGGTAAATAGCAACCAGCAAAATAATGAAGGGGGTTGAACGCACGGCATTTACAATAACACCCACAATGGCATTTGTAGCCAGCTTGGGCATTAAGCCGCCCTTATCGGTTACATGTAAAAGGACACCTAACGGGATGCCAATGATGCTGCCAAGGACACCGCTTCCAATCACCATAATGACGGTTTCAATAAAACCTTCCCCTAAAAGGGCGACAATGTCTGCATTCATACTAAGGCTACCTCTTCATACTCAACTTGGTTGTCATTTAAAAACTGTAATGCAGCCCGGTAATTTTCATAGTTGGGGCTTTCGGCCAAAATCGTGAGCATACCGAAACTGGTTCCTTTCAACTCCTCAACTTGTCCCTGCAAGATATTGAAATCAATTTCAAATCGACGGGTGATGATAGACAAAACAGGCAACGTGACTTCTGAGCCTACAAAGGTCAATCGGAGAAGTTTGGCGAAGCGGCCATTATTCACGGCGGTTTCTATACGCTCACGAACGGTGTTATAGATTCGCTGCGGCATGTCGTGAACAACGACGTCGGCAAGCATGGCGCGCGTTGTCGGGTGTTTAGGATGGCGAAATACCTCAAGTACCGTTCCGCTTTCCACAATTTCGCCTTTGTCCATGACAACCACGCGGTCGCATATCTGTTTGACTACTTCCATTTCGTGGGTAATTAGGACGATTGTGACGCCCAAGGTCTGATTAATTTTTAATAACAGATCCAATGTTGAGCGTGTTGTTTCCGGATCCAAAGCACTGGTAGCTTCGTCGGAAAGCAACACAATGGGGTCATTGGCCAGAGCTCGGGCAATGCCGACACGCTGTTTTTGACCACCGGACAATTGACGAGGATATTTGTTTTTGTGTTCAGACAAACCAACAAGGTCAATTAAATGATTAACTTTGCGGTCAATTTCTTCTTTGGGGACGTTATGCAGCTCAAGTGGCAGAGCGATGTTGTCGAATACGGTGCGAGAACTCAGCAGGTTGAAGTGCTGAAAAATCATGCCGATCTTTGAGCGAATTGTGCGCAGCTGATCAGCATTCATGTCATTGAGAGATTCGCCATTGACTCGAACGCATCCTTGCGTGGGTTTATTCAGAAAATTGATTGTTCTGACAAGAGTTGATTTACCGGCACCGGAGCGGCCGATAATGCCGAAAATTTCCCCTTTATTGATGTGAAGGGTTACATCTTTGACAGCGTGAACTGTTTTTCCGTCAGGGGTACTAAAGGCTTGAGAGAGGTGGTCGATGTCAATCATCGTATTAAACCCAAGAAGAATGAAGCGCTAAGCCTAACACAGAAAAAAGGTGCAGATACAAAAAAACTCGTCCAAAGGAACGAGTTTAAGAGATGGTGCCGGTTAGAAGACTTGAACTCCCGACCTTCGCATTACGAATGCGCTGCTCTACCAACTGAGCTAAACCGGCTTCCCATTTTCAGCCTCCCGTTTTGGGAGAAGCAGAATTATGCCGTAGTTTTTTTTATTTTGCAAATGACCCAAATCTCCCTCAAAAAGGGCTAAAGGAAAGTCTAAATTTTTTTGACCAACCTTTTAACAATGAAAAGGTATTCTTCTTTTGTTACTGGCGTAATCGACAAACGGTTTCCTTTTTGTAATACCCGCATTTGAGCGAGTTCAGGATACTTGCGAAGTTCGGAAATGCCGATTAGTTCTATAGCCTCATCAGCGCGAACGTCCACACAAACCCAGCGTGGGTTTTGACGGGAAGATTTTGGATCAAAGTAAACACTGTTTTGATCAAATTGTGTTTCATCCGGATGAGCACTGCTGGCAACATGAGCTAAGCCAGCAATACCGGGGTAAGCACATGAGGAATGATAGAAAAGTACGGAATCGCCGACAGTCATCTGATCTCGCATGAAGTTGCGAGCTTGGTAATTACGAACACCGAACCAGGGCACAGTCTGCCGAGGCATTTCCAGCACACTTTCAAATGAGCACTCTGAGGGTTCGGACTTCATCAGCCAATATTTTTTCATCGGGGTAAGACAAGGCTAGAGCAAAAGAAAAGTTCCCGATAAGGGTTGCCTTGCATCCTGAGTCCGAAGAGTCAAGATTGGTCGCCTCTGAGACGGGTTTCGGGGAAGCAACACGTGCCTCCGCACAGCCGGCCCCAAGTCCAGCAACCGGTTGGGATAAGCATTGGAACAAGGAATCTTAAAGCACTATCCGCCTACCGGGAACAAGATAATTGTCGTACAGATTGACTAAAAATACAAACAAAAAAACGGCAAATCAAAAAATATTAACCTGATCTGCCGTCGGTCAAAATTACCACTGGACAAGGCCGCTAAAGTGTGTACCTAAAATGACTACGCCAAAAATAATCCGGTACCATCCAAAGGGCTTGAAATCGTTGCTGGAAACATAACGCAAAAGCCATTTAACAACGATCAACGCGCTAATAAAAGACACAACAAAACCGATGCTAAAGCCCCAAGTCATGTCAGATGTCCAGACAAAACTGTGTTCATTGGAGACTCGTAAAAAAGTTTTCCCTAACGAGTAAACAGTGGCGCCGAAAATAGTAGGAATGGCTAAAAAGAATGAAAATTCCGTAGCGGCCTTTCTGGATAGGCCTAAGACCAAGCCACCGATAATCGTTGAGCCGGAACGGCTTGTGCCTGGAATCATAGCAATGCATTGCATACAACCGACCAGGAATGCATCTTTAATGGTCATGTCATCCATCGTTTGGACACGAGGGGCGTATGAACGTTTTGCATGTAGGTTTTCAATCCAGAAAATGATCAAACCACCCACAACAAGAGCCGTTGCGACAGTCACCGCATTAAATAACAGCCGTTCAATCATATCGGCGAAAATGACCCCTAATACGGCAGCCGGCAAAAATGCAACAACAATATTGATTGCTAATTGTTGCTCTTTTCCGGGTTTAAACAAATGGGTGAGAATATTCCAAAGTTTGACCCGATAGAACCAGCAAACTGCAAAAATAGCGCCGGCTTGAATGGCGATACTGAAAGTGTTGACTTCAGGGCCATCGAAATTGAGCAAGTCTCCGGCAATGATTAAGTGGCCAGTGGAAGAAATGGGCAGAAATTCTGTCAAGCCTTCCACGATACCAAGAATGAACGCTTTGATTTGATAAATGAGATCCATACTTAAACCGATTATTTCCGTTTAAAAACAAGGTCCCAAACACCATGGCCCAAACGTTCACCGCGAGCGTGGAATTTTGTCATCGGTCGCTCGGTGATGGGATTGGCCATAACGGGGGAGTACCCATCGTACAGATTGCTTAAAAGAGGCTCATTTTGTAAAACCTCCAGCATTTGCTCGGCGTAGTTTTCCCAGTCTGTCGCGCAGTGAATATATCCACCCGGTTTAATTCGTTGGACAAGTTCGTGGATAAACGGTTGTGCGACGAGACGACGCTTATGATGTCTGGCTTTTCTCCACGGATCAGGGAAGTAAATATGAACGCCCTGAAGACTGTCAAGAGCAATCATGTCTTTGACGACTTCAACTGCGTCATGTTGAATAATTCTTACGTTAGTGAGGGCCATTTCATCGAGCCGCTTAGCCAACGCACCGACTCCGGCGGAAAAAACTTCACAACCTAAAAAATTAACTTCCGGGTGCATCTGCGCAATAAGGGCCGTTGTCTCTCCCATACCGCAGCCAATCTCTAACACCCATGGTGCCTCGCGTCCGAAAAGTTCTGTCGGATTAATGAGTTTTTGTTCATATTCAACCGCGTATCGGGGAAGCAACTCTTCGAGCGCGCGCTTTTGAGCTTGGCTGATATGGCCGCGGCGCAGGGTAAAACTGCGGATATGTTTTTTCTTGAACGCCTCAATTTCTTCGGCGCTCAGGACTCTTCTTTCGGTCATACTAGAAAAAAACGGACTCTTGGGTCCGTTGCAATAAGAAAATTGGAGCGGATGAGGGGAATCGAACCCCCGTCATAGGCTTGGGAAGCCTCTGCTCTACCATTGAGCTACATCCGCAAAAACAGGCTTGCTATTTTACTGAAATTTCAGAAAAAATGGCGATAAATCACTAAAACGGCCTATGTCTATATAATCGCAAGGCTTTTTTCATTTTAGGATCAATATGAAGCAATTTATTTCTGATTTCCAGGCGTTTATCAGCCGTGGCAATGTTGTTGATATGGCTGTCGGTGTGATCGTCGGCGCGGCATTTACGGCTATTGTGAATTCTTTGGTTAAAGATGTGATCAATCCCATTCTCGGCGTTTTAATCGGTTCACAAGATTTCTCGAATTTTTTCTTTGTGCTTTCCATGCCGGAAAATTACACCGGCCCCATGTCCTATGACGCATTAACGAAGGCCGGTGCCGCCGTTTTTGGTTACGGTGCTTTTTTCACCGCCGTCTTTCATTTCCTCTTGATGGCTTTGGTGGTTTTCTGTTTAGTTCGTGTTGTCAATAAAGTTCGTACGGCTGCTGAGGCTAAGTTAATGGCTAAGAAAAAGGAAGAGGAGCAAGCCGCTAAGGCCGCTCCTGCTCCTATTCCAGCTGATATTGTTCTGTTACAGGAAATCCGTGATTTGCTCAAACAGCAGTCTGAAAAATAAGAAAAAAGGGGCGAGTCGCCCCTTTAGTGATCACATTGTTAGTGATTAGTAGTTTTCGGCTCGTACTTCAAAATAGCTTTGAGCATAGCCGCAAACCGGGCAAGCCTCAGGAGCCTTAACGCCCATTACAAGGTGACCGCAAATGCGGCATTCCCACATTGCCTGACCGGCCTTTTCAAAAACTTGCTTCATCTCAACGTTTTTGAGAAGTTTGCGATAGCGTTCTTCATGGGCCTTTTCAATAGCGGCAACAGCGCGGAACTTAGCAGCTAATTCGCTAAAGCCTTCTTCCTCTGCGTCTTTTGCGAAGCCGTCGTACATATCGGTCCATTCGTAATTTTCACCTTCTGCAGCAGCGCCGAGATTCTTGGCCGTATCTTGAATCCAACCCAAGGCATCGCACCACAAGCGGGCATGTTCTTGTTCATTACGAGCCGTTTGCAAGAAGATAGCGGCGATTTGTTCATAGCCTTCGCGTTTAGCTACTTCAGCAAAGTAGGTGTACTTGTTACGAGCTTGTGACTCACCAGCAAAAGCGGTCATCAAATTCTTTTCAGTCTTGGTGCCAGCCAATTGTCCGCAGGCTTTTTTGGATTCTTCGACAGGTTCGAAAAATTCAATTCCCTTCTTGCAGATAGGGCAAATGTAATCAGCGGGCAATTCACCTTCGCATTCGTGGATATAACCGCATACTTTGCAACGGTATTTCATTTTCTTTTCTCCTAAAGATGCACTACGGTCCGTGTAGTGCGTGTGTAAAAGTTTTTCGGCCAATTCCGATAATGGATGACCATAAAATTGTTCGTAGATACGCTTGATTTCTTCGTTTTCGTAGCTTGTACGGTGTGCCTTGTCAAAGCTGCTGTCACGAGCGTACAAAGCATCGATTCGCTGCTGACGAGTGAGGTCTTCTTGTCCCCAATTTAATTTGGGCTGACCGCCGCCCGAGATACAACCACCAGGGCAGGTCATCACTTCGATGAAGTGATAAGTTTTCTCACCCTTATTGATTTGATCGATAAGTTTTCCGGCGTTGGCGGTACCGTAAACTACGGCTACGTTTAGAGTCAAGTCAGCAATCCGAACACAGGCTTCTTTTACGTCTGTCAAACCTCTGACTGGTTGAAGATCATAGAATTCAGCAGGGGCCGCGTGGCCCGTCACCAGAAAGTGTGCAGTACGTAAGGCCGCTTCCATGACTCCACCGGTGTTTCCAAAAATAACGCCTGCACCGGACCCTTCTCCCATTAAGCGGTCATAGTGGGAAGGAGTGATGTCATCAAAACCAATTCCCTTAGATTGAGCCCACTCGGCTAACTCTGTTGTTGTAATAACGAAATCTGTGTCACGGATGGATTCATCTGCGTGATAGCGGCCGCTGCTATTGAACTCCTCGCGTCGGACTTCAAACTTTTTAGCAGTACAGGGAGCTAAAGCAACGTGGACGATTTTTTTGGCATCCAGTGCATTTTCACGAGCAAAATAGGTTTTAACCGTGGCCCCTTGCATACCAATCGGACTTTTTGCGCTGGAAATATTGGCAATTATTTCCGGGTGGAACGTTTCGGCATATTTAACCCAGGCGGGACAACAACTCGTAAATTGCGGCAGGGGAGCACTCTTTTTCGTGATTCTTTGCACCAATTCAGAAGCCTCTTCCATGATCGTGAGGTCTGCAGCAAAGTTGGTATCAAGCACATAGTCAGCGCCGAGTTGACGCAAAAGGCCCACCATTTTTTCTTCTTCAAAGCGACCTGCCTCAAGGCCGAAAGCTTCTGCAAGAGCCACGCGGACAGCAGGAGAAGTGGAAATGACGACAATACGTTCCGGATCATCAATAGCTTCTTGTACTTGAGAATACTCATTGCGACCTAAAAGGCTTCCGGTAGGACAGACGTTGATGCACTGGCCACAGTGAATACAGATGGCTTTATCGCCGGTTTTTGTTAAATCGTAATGACCGTGTACGCCGATATAGTCTTCGCATACTTGGCGGCACATGGAACAATTAACACATAAAGACTCATTACGAATCAATGCGGGATTATCCGGTTCGACAGCGACACGAACATCCAATGATTCATGCTTAGACATAGAATCTCCCAAACTCAAGATAGGCCAATGGGTGTAAAGGGGTTTGTTGTGAGTATAAGAATGCTGTCAACAAAAAACAATTCAAGTTGTCCGATTGAGCAATAGTTTTTATCTATGAAAAGGGCGTTTTTGATAGATAAAAACAATCAAAAACGCCTTCAGAAGAGATCATTTGTCTTTCAAGGAACGATTCTCTTTTTCCTCTTTTTTATCATCGTGTTCGTATGGACTGTTCCAAAATTTTGTGTCAGGGTTTTCTTTGCACCAACTGACAAAACCATAGATGATGATCAGAGGTAAAAGTATCCAGTTGAGCAGGAAATCCAACCAATCCATGAAAATCTCTTAACGATGGTAAGAGGTGACCAAGTCCACTTCCTCTTTTGCACCTAAGAAAACAGCAACGCGCTGGTGCAGTCCTTCCGGAGTGATATCCAAAATATCCTCTTTTCCGTTGGTGGAGCGACCGCCGGCTTGTTCCACCAACCAACTCATCGGGTTGGCTTCATACATCAGACGTAATTTTCCGGGTTTAGAAGGATCGCGGTCATCGCGCGGGTACATGAAAATACCACCTCGATTGAGGATGCGGTGAACCTCAGCAACCATTGCGGCAACCCATCGCATGTTGAAGTCTTTGCCACGCGGTCCGGTTGTGCCTGCTAGTAACTCAGTGATGTAGCGTTGCACAGGAGCTTCCCAATGACGCATATTGGAGCAGTTAATGGCAAACTCTTTGGCTTGCGGAGCAATTTCAAGTTTTTCGATGGTTTGGTAGAAATTACCGGTACCTAAATCGAGAGTGAAAAGCGTTGTTCCAAAACCGAGAGTAAAGACCAATTGAGTTTGCGGACCGTAAATGACGTAACCGGCGGCCAGTTGTTTTCTTCCGGGTTGCAGGAACTCTTCATCTTTGACGTCACGGTGAGGAGTGCCCGCCGGAAGGATAGAAAAGATGGTGCCAATTGAGACGTTGATGTCGATATTGCTCGAACCATCGAGCGGATCAAAGAGCACCAGATAAGGTCCAACATCACAATTTGCCGGTACTTGAAGCGCATGATCCATTTCTTCGCTGGCTACACCACTGACAAAACCGCTCTCAGTGCAGGCTCGACACATGATGTCGTTGGCAATAATGTCGAGTTTTTTCTGCGTTTCACCTTGAACATTTTCGCTGCCGGCTGAACCCAACACGCCGGCCAATGCCCCTTGACTGACTTTAAAGCTGATTTCTTTGCAAGTACAAGCCAAGTGATTGATCAAAGCAGTCAACCGAGGATCAACTCCATGATGCGTTTCCAAATCATGGAGGTAGAGGTCTAAAGTTTTTGCCATCTTAAAAATCCTTCTCAAAATTAATGGGTTGCATTATTGAGCGCTTTGCCAACGACCTCTTTGAGATCAGAAGACAAATTGGGTTGCGAATAAACATATTTGAGCGCACTGAACATCAGCTTAGAGCATTCCGGGGTGTATCGGCGCCAATTGTCTAGGCAGCGGGCTAAGCGACTCGAAACTTGTGGATTAATTCTGTCGAGTTTAAGTACTTGCTCAACCCAGAGTTTGTACCCGGCGCCATCCGGTCTATGGAACTCTGCCAGATTGTTTTGGCAGAATGCCAACACGAGCGAATAGACGTTGTTGGGGTTGTGTACGTTGTAGCCGGGATAACGCTCAATCAGATTTTGGACTACGTCAACGATTGGGCATTCGTCCATCGGAACAGTAGCGGTTGCTTGGAGCGTGAACCATTTATTAATCAATAACGGCTCTTTGCGCCATTCAGCTTCTGCCGCTTCCAATAGGGTAAATTTCGTTGGCGATGCGCTGTTTACGATAATTCTTAATGCATCCAGACGCTCGGTCAGGTTTTTGCTGGTTTCAAAAATTTGACGAGCCCGCAACAGCGACTTGGCATTGCCGCCTGCCAACAGTAATTCAAAGCAGAAAGCACGCATGGCCCGCTTCCCAGCCTCAGCAGCGCTCGACGAGTAAACGGGATTGGGTGCATTGTCATCAAAGACACGCATGATAACGTGTGAGAACTGTCTTCCAAGTTGTTCTCTCAGTGAACGAATAGCGGCACGAATCGCAATCGGGTTAATCATCGGCTGAGATTCGGCAATACGGGTTTCGCTGGGTAGTGTCAGCGCAATGGCTTTAAATGCCGGCGAAACGCTCTTGTCGGTCAACATGGATTCAAAGGCGTTTCTGTAGTGCGGATTGATGACCATACGCGTGCCGCGTTCAAAGTCAGCCACCATTTCGTTGATGCAAAGAAGCGATAGTTCCTCCATCGCTTGCGCGCGATTAAAGGCATCGTTGTCACATTGACTTAAAAAGACAAGCTCTTCGGGTGTGTAGTTGTAATCAACGATGATCGGAGCAGAGAAATTTCGAGCTAAAGAGGGGATGGGTTGTTCTTTAACGCCAACAAATACCCAAGTATGCTCTTCATCGGTTAGTTCTAATACGCGAGAAGTCCCCTTGGCGGTTGTTTCTTCTTGCAACTGCAATGCGATAGGCGTGCCCTTGCTGTTGAATAAAGCAATATCAAAAGGTATAAAGAAAGGTTCCTTCTTGTCCTGTCCCGGAGAAGGCGGACAAAATTGAGTCAATGTAACGGCATAGGTTGCGCTTTGAGCATCCCAGTGTGTGCGAACGCGTACATGGGGGGTTCCGGCTTGCGAATACCAACGCTTAAATTGATTCAAATTGCGCATATTGGCTTCAGCCATTGCATTAAGAAAATCTTCGCAGGTGGCGCAGCTGCCGTCGTGCTCTCTGATATAGAGATCTAGGCCTCTCTTGAATCCGTCCTTGCCTAAAAGTGTCTGAAGCATACGGATAACTTCAGCACCTTTTTCGTATACCGTGGTGGTATAGAAATTGTTGATTTCTTCATAAGATTCCGGACGAATCGGATGGGCCATGGGGCCGGCGTCTTCCGGGAATTGTCTGTCGCGCAGATAACGAACATCTTCAATGCGTTTGACTGCTCGGGCGGTGGAATCCCCCAGCATATCAGCTGCGAATTCCTGTTCACGGAAAACCGTTAAGCCTTCCTTTAAAGTGAGTTGGAACCAATCGCGACAAGTGACACGGTCACCCGTCCAATTGTGGAAATATTCGTGTCCGATAACACTTTCAATCCGAGCAAAATCACGGTCCGTTGCTACCTGCGGTGTTGCCAACACACAGCGAGAATTAAAAATGTTCAGTCCCTTATTTTCCATGGCGCCCATGGTGAAGTCATCGGTGGCGACAATCATGAAGCGTTCCAAATCAAGCTCCAGGCCAAACCGTTCTTCATCCCAAGCAATCGCGCGCTTTAAACTTTCTAAAGCGAATTCCGTTTTATCCAAATTGCGGGGTTCAACCCAAATCTGTAAAAGTGCCTTTTTTCCGTTTTTCAGTTGGAATTTTTCTTCGCGGCATTTCAAATTGCCGGCCACTAGTGCAAAGAGGTAGCTGGGTTTGGGAAACGGATCTTCCCAACAGGTGTAGTGCCAATTACCGTCCAATTCACCTTCTTCAATCAAATTACCGTTAGAAAGCAAAACAGGACAGACTGATTTCGGAGCATTGATTCTGATAGTGAATTTGGCTGAAACATCCGGTCTGTCAGGGTAGTAGGTTATCCGACGGAAACCTTCTGCCTCACACTGTGTCATAAAGTTCCCGTTTGACAGGTACAACCCCATCAACGAAGAATTAGCTTGAGGATTAATAACATTTTCGATTTCAAGCTTAATGTTTTCGGTAATACCGCGAAGCACAATGTCTCCGGTGGGTAATATCGTGTATTCGGATCTGTCCAATTCACGACCGTCAATGGCGATGCGAATTAAATCTAAATCTCGTCCATTCAGTACCAGATCATTATTGATTCGATCTTCATTGGGGCGAATCATCAAAGTACTGTGGACATGTGTTTGCTGAGGGTGAAGGTCAAACTCTAGATAAACTGAATCAACCCAGTGTGTGGGGGGAATGTAATCTTTGCGGAAAACGGTAGCCGACGCCATGCTTAAAACCTCTGAAAATCAGGACGTTTCTTGAGTACTTCAACCCAAACATTGTAAGCATTTAACAGAGATTTTTCTGCTTTCCGGTGACTTATTTTTTAACAAGAAGCGAACGCTCTGTCTAACAGAATGTGCCTAAGAACATATCCTCAGGGTTATTGAACGAATTTAGAGGAAAGTGAGTAGATTTAAGAAAATCATTGACTCTTTCTTTTGCTTATCTTCATAAAATAAAGAGCTCCTTTCTCTTTTGATGTTTAGATAGAGGAAAGCGAAATGGAGCTTCTAAACACCTGTGTTCACGATATCAATCGTTATCTCTGGGGCGTGTTTTTCCTAATTCCGTTGTTGTGCGGGACAGGCATTTTTTACACGATCCGCCTTCGTTTTGTTCAAGTTCGTTACTTCGGTTGGGCTGCGCGCTATCTGTTCGGTGGTGCTTCACTCTTTGGAAAAAAGGCGGATCAATCCGGCATGAGTTCCTTTCAAGCGTTGGCAACCGCGGTTGCTGCACAGGTTGGAACCGGAAATGTAGCCGGAACCGCTACTGCTATTGTTTCCGGTGGACCTGGCGCACTTTTTTGGTTGTGGTTGGCTGCTTTTTTCGGGATGGCCACTATTTTTGCAGAGGCTGTTTTAGCACTGACATTCCGTACTCGTGATGCTTCAGGCCATATTGTCGGTGGACCGGCTTATTACATCACATTGGGTATGGGGAAAAAGTATCGCTTCCTTTCTTACTTTTTTGCCGTAGCCATCATTATTGCTTTGGGCTGTATCGGCAATATGGTTCAGTCAAACTCCATATCGTTGGCAATGCAATCTGCTTTCGATATCCCACTTTGGGTTTCCGGAGTGGCAACGGCTGTGTTGGCCGGTTCTGTGTTTTTCGGAGGAATCGGTCGTCTAGCCTCTGTTACGGAAAAACTGGTTCCTCTGATGGCAGCCACGTATTTGATCGGTGGCTCTTTTGTCATTCTTTGTCATTGGGATCAAATACTGCCTGCGTTTGAATTAATTTTTACTGCGGCTTTTAATCCTCAAGCCGTTGGTGGCGGAGCGCTGGGTTTCACGGTGGCAAAAGCCATGCAGTTTGGGGTGGCCCGTGGTCTTTTTTCTAACGAAGCCGGTATGGGATCAACACCCCACGCTCACGCTATCGCCAAAGTAGAGCATCCAGCAGAGCAAGGACTAGTGGCTATCTTCGGAGTCTTTGCAACGGTTCTGATTGTTACTTTTACGGGCATTGTCATTTTGGTGACCGGTGTGTTGGATTATCAAAGCACCGGTATTGAGCTAACGCAGAGAGCCTACGATGTCGGTTTGGGAGATTATGGCAGAGCGTTTGTCGCCATCTGTTTATTCTTTTTTGCTTACTCAACCATTATCGGATGGTACTTTTTTGGCTCACAAAATGTTCGATTCCTATTTGGCCCTAAGGGCTTGTTTCCCTATCGATTGATTGTCTGTTTATTTATCGGGTTCGGAGCTGTTTTAAAGGTCGATCTGGTTTGGGCATTGGCAGACCTTTTCAACGGTTTGATGGTCATCCCTAACTTGATTGCTCTGTTGTGCTTGCACAAAGTTGTTGTTCGGTGTTTGGAAGACTTCGAACAAAAATTGCAGCAACAGCCGAGTAAATAAAAAAGGCCCAAACGAATCAAATTGAAAACGTTTGGGCCTAAAAGCATTAAGTAATGCGTGCTTTAAGCTCTCTTAGCCAATTCGATCGCTTTACCGATGTAGGTGGCAGGCGTCAACTGCATCAAGCGTTCCTTGGCTTCTGCAGGAATATCCAATTGAGAAACGAATTCATGGATAGTTTCCGGTGTAATACCCTTGCCTCGGGTAAGAGCCTTTAATTGTTCGTAGGGGTGCGGTACACCGTAGCGGCGCATCACGGTTTGAATGGCCTCAGCGAGCACTTCCCAAGCATGGTCCAAGTCTTCTGCTAGACGATGTTCATTGAGTTGCAGTTTGCCCAAACCGCGGGTCAAGGCGTTGTAGCCCACAAAGCAATAACCGAATGCAACCCCTAAATTGCGAAGAACCGTGGAATCCGTTAAGTCGCGCTGCCAACGGGAAATCGGCAATTTTTGTGCAAGGTGTGTCAAAAGGGCATTGGCAATCCCAAGGTTGCCTTCAGAGTTTTCGAAGTCAATGGGATTGACCTTGTGAGGCATCGTTGAAGAACCGACTTCACCTTCTTTGAGTTTTTGCTTATAAAAGCCCAAGGAGATGTAACCCCAGATGTCGCGATCCAAATCGAGCAAAATCGTATTGGCACGAACGATGGCATCAAAAAGTTGAGCCATGTAGTCATGGGGTTCAATTTGGATGGTATGCGTATTAAACGTTAACCCCAAGCGTTCTTCAACAACCTTCTTGGCAAACGCTTCCCAATCTTTTTCCGGATAAGCGATGGTATGGGCGTTGTAGTTACCGACAGCACCGTTCATTTTTGCAAGAATAGTCACCGCTTCAATGGATTCGATTGCGCGTTTTAAGCGCATGGCCACGTTGGCCCATTCTTTGCCAACAGTCGTCGGAGAGGCTGTTTGGCCGTGGGTGCGAGAAAGCATGGGAACTTCTGCCCAACGGTGGGCATTTTCAGCCAACGTTTGATGAATTGAACGCAAGAAAGTCACCAATTCCTTGCGGCCCTCGGTGAGCATCAAAGCGTGCGACGTATTGTTGATGTCTTCACTGGTACAGCCAAAGTGCACGAATTCACTGGCTCGGGCCAATTCTTCATCGTGGGAAACTTGTTCCTTAATCCAGTACTCAACCGCTTTCACATCGTGGTTGGTGGTTTTTTCAATATCCTTGATTTCTTGGCAGGACTGAACGGTGAAATTTTCCACAAGTCCGCGCAGGTAGGCCTTACCGTGGTCAGACAGGTGATTGAGTTCAGGCAGGCCGGCTTCAGACAGCGCAATCAGCCATTCCACTTCAACGCGGACACGGGCTCGCATAAAAGCAGATTCAGAGAAAATATCCCTTAACGATTCAGTTTGGCGCGCATAGCGGCCATCGAGCGGGGAAAGAGCAGTCAAAGCGGAGAGTTCCATTTGTAACGTCCTGAAAAAATGTAAAAAACACAACGGCATCATTGTATCAAATGCGCGACAGGGGTTATTTTGTGACGAGAATTGTTCTTAGAGTCAGCTTTTTGCGCCTAAAGATTACAAAATGATTAATGTACATAACAAAATCACACAGTTACCAAAGGATTGTTGCGAGTGACTCACGTACACTGCAATTGCAAGCAAAGCTAAAGTCTTACATCCCCCGGCAAAGCGAAGATTAGGCGGGGGATCTTTTTCAGATAGGGGAGAACAATATGACAAGAAAACCACTCATCATCGCTGCCGTTTTATCAGCCGGTTTAATCCCATTGAGTAGTTTTGCCTGGCACGGCGCTCCGTGTTGGGATGAACAACCCGGTCCGGGATGGCATCATCGTTATGACGGACCCCATTGTGGTTATTGGGCAGACGTCCCTCGAAGAGGTCCGCATCACAGAGTTCCGGCGCGTTTACTCGAGCAACGGGGTGTTCATACTTTTGGTATGGATCGTGAGGAAGCTCTCGATTTTATTAATGAAGTGGGAGCTGTGTTGGGAGTGTCTGCGACTCAGCAAAAAGCCTGGCAGCAGATGCAAAAAGCTTACGGGGATTTAGCGCAGGTTCGTCTTAGTCATCGTGCCGCTATTGAACCCGGTATGACCCGGCAGGCCCGGCTCGAAGCTCGAAGCGCCTTCATGAATGAACATGCGAAAGCTTTCGATGCGTATGTGAAAGCCAGAGCAGAATTGCAAAAAGTGATGGGTGAGGAAAAGATGGTCGAATTTGACCACATTGTTAACACCGGTAGTCTCTTGGAGCCGCCCGCTCCACCCAAGGCTCCTCGCCCTGCTAAGGCGCCACGTCCATGATCGTTTAACCCGCCCGGGATTTTCCCGGGTATTTTTTTGTTTGTTAAGACAAAAAAATAGTTTCAAAGAAATCAAATTGTTGTATTCAGATAGCGTCAGACTTTGAAGTAGTCACTTTTTTTTGGTATTTTTTGTCCTTCTGAGCAAAATTACTCATTTGCGACCGTATAGCCTGATTCAATCGGTCGTATACTCAGGGTAAGGCACTCATTTGATTGAGAATTTCGTTTTTTTATTTTTGTTGATATACAGATTGGGCTAGTGATATGTTTGATCAATTTACGACAGATCCCTACAGTTTTGATGAAGTTACCTCTTCGCCGATTACTCCGGTTACGCCTTCTCAAGACGTTTTGCGTTTAGGTCGTTTGTTGCCTCGTTCTATTTATCTGGGTTGCGCCAGTTGGAATTTTCCGGGTTGGAAAGGGATTGTTTGGGGCGAAACAAGTGGAGTGGAAGATTTAACCAAACGAGGTTTAACCGCCTACTGTAAGCATCCGGTGTTAAGAGCGGTTGGTATTGATTGGTCGTTTTTCGGAACACTCAATGAAATGTCTTATGCAGCAATGGCCAATCAAGTAGATGAGAATTTCCGTTTCTTGATCAAAGCCCCTCAAAGCGTAACCGATGCCGTCAAGCGTGATCCTAAGGGACGGTTCCGTTCTCTCAATCAAGACTTCCTTGATTTGCACGCAGCTATGCACGAATTTGTGTACCCTGTCATTAACGGATTGGGAGAAAATGCAGGCCCCTTGGTTTTCCAACTGTCTCCCATTCCCAGACCTTTGTTGCCCACCCAGGCAGAGTGCTACAGCTACATTGATCGAATCGCTCAGTTCTTCGCAGATCTACCGAAAGAAGTTGAGGGGGAACAACCCATTTATGCAGTTGAAGTCCGTACACTGTCTATTTATACAAAACGCCTTTTAAACGCCTTGCGTCCAAGCGGAGTGCGTCTGGTTGTGGGTGTGCATCCTTCAATGCCGGATGTCATTCGTCAAACAGCGGCTCTGCGTTACTACGAAGATCCGGAAGCTCAAGGTGAAGATTGGAAAATGAAGGGACCGCTTGTTGTTCGTTGGTCTTTGAATCCGATTCAGCGTCACGGTGTGGCAAAAATGACGTACGCCCCCTTCAATAAGATTGTGCATCCGGATCCTGCCACGCGTTCTGGAATTGTTCATTTGTTGGATATCGCACAGAAGTCCAATCAGAAGAGTTTCGTGATTACCAACAACAAGGCTGAAGGTTGCGCGCCGTTGACGATGATCGAAATTGCTCGAGATGTGGTCAATAAGCTTTCAAGTGAAAAAGACGCTCAATTAGATCCCAGAACCTTGTGAAGATCATCGATATCACTCCATTATTGACGACAGCATCGCCCGTTTATCCGGGCGATGCGCCTTTGTCGCTTGATTTTCTTCAATCCGAAAAACTTTGTGTCGGCACCTTTACGATGAGTGCTCATCTGGGGGCTCATGTGGATGCTCCCAAGCATTTGAATCGAGCCGGAGATGTTTCAACAATTGCTCCTGAAAGGCTGATTGGGCCGTGCCAAGTTATTGAAATTAAAACTTCAGGTGAAATTACGGCTGATCAACTGGCCAATGTTCACAGCTCACGAGTTTTGATAAAAACAGGATTTAAAATGCCGACGCAGTGGACGGATTCGTTTGCTTATTTAAGCGCAGAGGCCATTTGCCATTTGTTGGATCAAGGGGTGACGCTTATTGGCATTGATACACCCAGCATTGATTGCGCCGGCGATGAGAAATTCGCATCCCATGTTTTAGCTATTGACGGCGGAGCCATCATCTTGGAGAATCTGGAGCTGTCGGCAGTTCGAGCCGGAGATTATGAATTGATTGCTTTGCCTTTGAAAATTGAAGGATTGGAAGCCAGCCCCGTTCGAGCTGTGTTGATCGAAAAAAAGGAGAGTTGAAATGGGGAAAGTTTTTAAGAAAAGCTGCATGATCCGCTTTGCCCATTGTGATCCGGCAGGAATTGTTTTTCATCCGAACTTTTTTGTATTGTTTAACGGCTTGACGGAAGATTGGTTTCGCGAAGGGATGCAATTGCCCTGGGAAGATATGTCAACAAAAAATGTTCTGATTCCGGTCGTTTCGGTGCAATCGGACTTTTTTAAACCGTTTCATATTGGTGATGTTGGTGAGCTCCGTTTATGGGTAAGCCACATTGGCAACAGTTCTTTTACTGTAGAAATCGAGTTTTATAAAGGTGATGCTCTGCATGTGAAGTGTCGTGAAGTGATGGTTTGTATCGATTCCGAAAATCGAAAGTCCACGCCAATTCCTTCTACACTTCGCGAGAAGATGCAGGAATTTCTAATCGAACCTTAATTGATTCCTAATTCTTCAAAAGGCGTGGGTTGCCCCCAAAGTCGGCAAGCCACGTTTTTTCTTTGCTCATTGAGCTTACTGACATAAAAGCGTTCATGCCCCGTTCCCTGAGTATTTAGACGGCCGATTTTTCTCAAGCACTCTTTTAAATGCAGTGAGACGGCTAGGCTCGGTTCATAAATTTGAACGTCGGGGCCAACAATTTTTCGAATGCTTGTCAATAAAAATGGGTAATGAGTACAGCCTAAAACCAAGGAGTCGATATGTTCATGAATCATTGGCTCGAGGTAGCGTTGTAAGAGACCCATGGTACTTTCGGAGTCAAATTCTCCGGCTTCCACACAATCCATCAGACCGGGACAGCCGCAGGAAAATATGCTCGCGTTTTGACCAAAACGTTCTACGAGATTTTTATAGCGAGCCGACCGAGCCGTTCTTGTTGTGGAAATCATCCCGATGCGTTTGTTCTGAGAAGATAGGACTGCTGGCTTAATGGCTGGTTCCACTCCGATAATCACAGCTTCAGGGCGTTCTTTTCTGAGCGTGTCAATGGCTTCTGCCGTGGCGGTATTACAGGCGATAACCAACGCCTTGACATGCTTTTGGTTAAATAAAAAATCAGCAATTTTTTGGGCCCGCTCTACGATGAAGTCGTGGGAGCGATCACCATAGGGAGCGAAGCCACAGTCGGCTACATAGATAAAATTTTCATGCGGCAATGTCTGTCGGGCTGTCTTTAAAATGGATAGACCTCCCCAGCCGGAATCAAAAAAACCGACTGCATACTCTTCTGTCATAAGGTTGTTCCCTCCGTCTTTTTCCGTTTATTGGGACGCCAGGCACTGACTAACACGGCAAGAACGATGAGTATAGCTCCGGTAATTTCAGTGACACCGAAATATTCCCCGGCTAACCAACCGATAATGCCTGCGAAAACGGGTTCTAGGGCATAAATTAAGGTTGCACGAAGTGCTGAGACGTATTTTAGAGCCCAACCAATTCCGAATTGGACAAAACTGACAATAGCTGCCAATGCCGTTATGCAAATAAGTAAGCCGGAACACCATTGGGTAGGTCGGATCGGTTCGTGCCACAACAGTGTTGCTGAGGCAAGGGCGGCAACCGTGATGAGCTGTGTAAAGCTGAGTTGAAGCGGACGGCATCCCTTGGCAAAGTAGCTGATTGAGAGAATCTCAGCCGCACAGATCAGAGCGCTTAAAACCGTTACCCATTCACCGATTTGGCCGGAAAAACTGACTGAAAATGGGTTGGCAAAAAGGGTCATGCCGGCAAAGGCTAAAACAATAGTCACTATCGTGATAGGTTGTGGGACATTTTTAAAAACAATCCACTGCAACAGGGGAACAAAAGCGACGTAAAGCCCAGTTAAAAACGCAGATGTACTGCTCGGAATGGAATCTAATCCGATGGTTTGTAAGGTATAGACTCCGAAAATACAGCATCCGATGAAAAATCCGCCTCTCCACTCATATCTTGTGATGGCTGAAAGCTTTCCCTTGAGTAAACAAAAAACGATGAGAGAGGCGAGGATAAAGCGCAGAGCAACAATAACAATGGGATCAGCCCATTGAAGGGCAATTTGCAGCGTCAAAAAAGTCGAGCCCCACAAAAGGGTGACAAATACCAATAAAAATTGGGCCAGGAGAGCTCGATTTTTCATGAAAATTAAAAGTGTTCTGTTGGTTTGATGTAGCGCCATTGACCGAGAGGTAATTGGCCTAGAACAATATTGCCTACTCGGACACGTTTAAGTCGAAGAACTTTGAGTCCGACGGCTTCACACATTCTGCGGATCTGTCGCTTTTTCCCTTCTTTAAGGATGAAGCGCAGTTCATCTTCGTTAAGCCAAGTGACTTTGGCTCTTTGCAAGGGTTTCCCATCCAAAGATAAACCGTAATTTAAAAGTTGAAGCTGTTCAGTGGTCAGTTTCGGCTCGCAGCCGTCGAATCGTGTCACACGAACAATGTATTCTTTTTCAATCTCACTGTTCTCACCGATGATGCTTTTGGCAACACGACCGTCTTGAGTGAGGACAAGAAGGCCAACGGAATCAATGTCAAGGCGGCCGGCCGGCACTAAATGCGCCAATTGTGAAGGATGAAACCGTAAAGGGGAGTCATCTTTTTCCCAGCGGTTTTGAGCCGTAACCAGCACCTTGGCCGGTTCATAACCGTCCTCGGCTTGCCCGCTTACATAACCAATCGGTTTATTCAGAACAACGGTCACCAGCTTATCTTGCTGGGCTTTGGCTTTCGATGAAATTTGAATCCGATCGCTTGATCGAACTTTCATGCCTAAGACGGCTATTTCACCGTTAACCTTAACCCAACCTTTTTCAATCCAGGCATCGGCCTCGCGTCGCGAGGCGATGCCTAATTCGCTGATGCGTTTTGACAGTCTCACCAATTCTTCTGGCATAAGATTCCCAACTATGCAGAGGCTCGGGCGAGTCGGTCCTGTACAGCGTTCCATGCATCGCCAGTGGGCGGTGTCTCGATCAATATCAGATCGGCACCGGCTTGATCCAATTCATGCAGTCTCACGTAAAGGTCATGCATATATTCTGTTGCGCTTTCTGGGGCGACAAACCACTTAATGACATGGGTCGGCGTTTGCTCCGACAACGTTTTTGAAGCCATAATGGCGACTTTCTTATCTTGATATCGTTTTAAATCGCCGGCGATATCCGATGAAAGAATCACTTTGGTTTTAGGAGCATAGTGGCTCTTTAGGGAGCCTGAGACTCGAGGAGAGTCTTGGCCGCCGTCAGGAACAGCGCAGCCCAGGGCTTCTTCAAGCATATTGCGTGTGATGGCACCGTGCCGCAAAATTTCAGGATGCTCACCGCTTAAGTTGATAATTGTCGATTCAACCCCGACATCGCACTCGCCGCCATCGAGAATAAAGTCAACCTTTCCTTTGGGTTTTTCGCCCAAATCATCACGAACGTGCTGCGCCGTGGTGGGAGAAATTCTTCCGAAAGTGTTGGCTGACGGCGCAGCTAGACCGCGATGATGCTTACCTGCAAACGCTTTAATCAGCGCCATAGCCCAAGGGTGAGATGGACAACGCAGGCCAACGGAATCCTGACCTCCGGTAATCCAATCGCCAACGGCATCCGATTTTTTCAAAATCATGGTCAGCGGTCCGGGCCAAAAGCGCCTAGCCAATACGTATGCGCTTTGAGGAATCTCTTTAGCCCAATGATCCAAAGCTTCCTCACCGGTAATGTGAACGATCAACGGATGCGTTGTCGGTCTGTTTTTAGCTTCAAAAATTTTTTTGACAGCTTTTTCGTCTTCAGCATTGGCGGCTAAGCCATAAACGGTTTCAGTCGGCATGGCGACCAAACCGGAACACTCCAAGACATCTACTGCCGCTCGGATAGCTCTTTCATCAACTGCTTGCATATTATTGCGGCTCCGGTAAACCAAGTACCTTGGCAACGTCTTGAGCACGTTGCAAGGCTTCTTGAATTGTCTTACCCAAACAGGTCACGTGTCCCATTTTACGGGCTTTTCTGGCTTGAGCTTTCCCATAAAGGTGAAGTTTGACTCCGGGGATGGCCAGTACAGAGGACCAGTCCGGTTCTCTGTGATTTTCCCCATCAAACCAAATGTCACCCAACAGGTTGAGCATGACAGCGGCCGAATGCTGAGTGGTATCGGCTAATGGTTGACCGGTCATGCAGCGAAGTTGTTGCTCGAATTGGTTGCTCCAACAGGCATCAATGGTTGCGTGACCTGAATTGTGTGGACGAGGGGCCATTTCATTGGCCACTAAAGTTCCATCCTCAAGAACGAAAAACTCCACGCAAAGTACACCGACGTAGTTCAGAGCATCCACAATTTGTGTGGCATATTGACGGGCTTGATCGGAAATCGTTTCGCTGATGCGCGCGGGCATAACAGTAACAGCCAAGATACCGTTACGATGACGATTCTCGCAAACGGGGAACGTCGCTGTTTGACCGTTGTAGGATCGGGCCACAATGACTGAAACTTCTTTAAATAGCTTAAGACGCTTTTCAAGAATACAGTCAACTTTGTTCAACGTAGTGAACGCTTCTCGCAACTGTTCTCGATCATCAACGAGAACCTGTCCTTTCCCATCGTAGCCTAATCGAGCGGTTTTAAGGATGGCAGGAAAGAGCGATTCGTCAGCGGCTTCAATGTCTTGCTCAGAGCTGATTTGACAATGAGGGGCAACAGGGACGTGAGCACTTGTTTCGATGAAATGTTTTTCAGCATTTCTATCTTGGGCCACTGCAACAGCATTGCCCGGCGGAGCAACAAAGGTTTCTTTTGCCAAGCGGTTAAGAGCTTGAGCGGGAACGTTTTCAAATTCAGTACTCACCGCGCTGCTTTCACGGGCAAGGCGATCCAGACCGCTTTCACTTAAATAAGGTTCCGCAATGTGTTTTAAAGATACCTCTGCTGCCGGCGGCATTTCACCCGGTTCAAGCACCGTTACGTGATAACCCATATAAGCGGCTTCAATGGCAAACATACGACCCAATTGACCGCCGCCCATCATCCCCAACATCTCTCCGGGGTTAAGTGGCAATTTTTTGTTCATAACTCGATTCGCATTCTTTAGAGAGGTAAAACCATATTTCGTGCTTTTTCATTTTGTGCACGTCGGAAAGCCGAGATTTTATCTTTCATTTCCTCGCATCCGGCAGCGGCTAACATTTCAATTGCAAAAAGGGCAGCATTGCCGGCACCGGCTTCACCGATGGCAAATGTAGCCACAGGTACACCTTTGGGCATTTGAACAATGGAAAGCAATGAATCCTCGCCTCTTAGATAACGCGAAGGAATTGGAACACCCAAGACCGGGACAACGGTTTTAGCCGCCAGCATGCCGGGCAGATGAGCGGCACCGCCGGCACCGGCGATAATCACTTTTAATCCGCGCTCTTGAGCGGTCTCGGCATAGCGAAACATTTCATCGGGCATACGGTGAGCGGAAACCACTTGTGCTTCGAAAGGCACGCCGAATTCTTTGAGAATGTCGCAGGCATTTTTCATGATGTCCCAGTCAGAATTTGACCCCATGACAACACCGACAAGAGGAGAATTTTGCATAATTTTTTAACCTTAAAAACAAGAAGGGCGCGGAGCAATAAAGCCATTCCGCGCCATAGGGTTTAACTCGATATCACATTAAGCCACATCACGGCCAGCCAAGCGGCGCAACGCTTCACGGTACTTCTGGGACGTTTTTTCCAGAATTTCTTGCGGAGCGCGAGGGGCAGGGGCTGTTTTGTTCCAAGGCTGAGTTTCGAGCCAATCACGGACAAATTGTTTATCAAATGAAGGCGGAGAAATGCCTTCGTTATACTGATCAGCAGGCCAGAAGCGTGATGAGTCGGGCGTCAACACTTCGTCCATCAGGCGAACAACACCGTCTTTGTCCAGACCAAATTCAAATTTGGTGTCAGCGATGATAATGCCCTTTGTCAGTGCATATTCTGCAGCGCGTGTGTAAAGTTCGATAGAGTAGTCGCGGATTTGTCGAGCGACATCTTCACCGACTAATTGCACGGCCTGTTCAAAAGAAATATTTTCATCGTGGGTGCCGACTTCCATTTTGGCAGCCGGTGTGAAAATCGGTTGCGGCAGTTTTTGGGCTTGTTTGAGACCGGTGGGTAATTCAACTCCGCAGACTTTGCCTGTTGCCTGATAATCTTTCCAGCCGCCGCCGGCGATATAACCGCGAACCACGCATTCAATCGGAATCGGTTTCAGTTTCATGGCGACCACTGAGCGTCCCTTCACTTGATCGACTTCATCTTCGGCAACGACCGTCGTGGGATCAATACCCGTGAGATGATTCGGAACGATGCCTTTGAGTTTCTCAAACCAAAAATCCGTCAGTGCCTGCAACACCATGCCTTTGTAGGGAATGGGATCGTCGAGAATGACGTCAAACGCAGAGATACGGTCCGTGGCAATAATCAAGAGCTTGTCATCATCGAGCTCATAGCTGTCGCGAACTTTGCCGCGATAGATGCGCTTTAAGGAGTGCAAAGAAGTATCAAGAATGGGCATGATCGTTTGATTCCGTTGTGAAAATTGGGTTGGCCCATTGCCAACGTTTTAACGGATACATTCTAGCGGTTTTTGTACGCAGTGCGAGAATTTTCTATCTCCAATTGTCTTGCTGAAAAACAATTGTTGACAGATGGGCTATCGGTTAAAAATACAATCAGCCAAAATGCTTATCCATACTAAGGCAGCCATGGCACAAGCCATAAGAACGGCACAACTTCCCATGTCTTTAGCACGTTTGGACAGAGGGTGAATCTCGACGCCAATACGGTCGATTGCAGCTTCGATAGCAGAATTAAGAATTTCAACGATGAGTAGAAACAGTAAGGCCGCAATCAGCGAAACGGTTTGCATAAGGCTGACGGGCAACAAAATAGCAATGACTGAGCCCACCACTAATAACCAGAATTCTTGGCGGAAAGCTTCTTCAGAACGATATGCTGCAGCGAATCCATCTTTGGAATAAAGAAACGCGTTAGCTAGTCTTTTTAGTCCGGTTTTACCTTTGAGGTCTTTTGCATCAGGCATTTTTTAGAAAGCTAAGAGGGGAGCTTGCTCCCCTCTGTGATAAGGAACCGTTTGATTAGATGACGTTTTGCTTTAATTCGCCGTTGGAATAACGCTTGGCCATCGTAAAGAGATCAATCGGTTTGATTTTGGCACCTTGACCTTCGCAGCCGAAGTCCAAATAACGTTGTTTGCACAATTCATAAGCTGCCTTACGGGCTGCCTTTAAATATTCACGCGGATCGAACTTCGTCGGATTTTCAACCAAGAAGCGACGAACAGCCGCCGTCATGGCCAAACGAATGTCGGTGTCGATGTTAACCTTGCGGACACCGTGCTTGATGGCTTCTTGAATTTCTTCAACCGGCACGCCATACGTTTCTCGCATTTGTCCGCCAAATTCTCGGATTTCAGCTAAATATTCTTGTGGGACGGAAGAAGAACCGTGCATAACCAAATGGGTGTTCGGTAAACGACGGTGGATTTCTTTGACGCGTTCAATAGACAGAATATCACCGGTCGGTTTGCGACTGAATTTGTAGGCACCATGGCTGGTACCGATGGCAATTGCCAGTGCGTCAAGCTGAGTCTTTTCAACAAAGTCGGCAGCTTGGTCCGGATCGGTTAAAAGCTGCTCACGGGTCATCTTAGCATCGGTTCCGTGACCGTCTTCTTTGTCTCCCTTCATGGTTTCAAGGGAACCAAGGCATCCCAATTCACCTTCAACGCTGACACCGATGCAGTGGGCCATATCCACAACTTGGCGAGTAACGTTGACATTGTAGTCATAGCTGGCAATAGTCTTACCGTCAGCTTGAAGAGAACCGTCCATCATGACTGAAGAGAACCCCATACGGATGGCGCCTTGGCAAACGGCCGGGTTTTGACCGTGATCTTGGTGCATACAGACAGGGACATCAGGGTAGGTTTCAACAGCAGCCTGAATCAAGTTTTTCAAGAAAAGCTCACCGGTATAGCGGCGTGCACCAGCAGAAGCTTGCATGATAACCGGGGCTCCTACTTCGCTGGCTGCAGACATAATGGCCTGAACCTGTTCCATATTATTCACGTTGAATGCCGGAACGCCATAACCATTTTCTGCGGCATGATCCAGTAATTGACGTAAAGAGACGATAGCCATGATTGCGATGTCCTTGAATAAAAAACAATACGATTTAACTATTTTAGCCGTAAAGCGTCAAAGTCGTCGAAAAGATGCGTTGCAAAAGTTTTCAAAGGGTCTTTCTAACTTTGCATAATGGAGTCATTTTTCTTGACTTGGGCTTTAATTCCTTTCAGGATAGCATCGGCTACTTTTTGCTGGTAAGCCGCTGTTTTGAGCTTGCGCTCTTCTTGAGGATTGCTGATGAAAGCCGTTTCCACAAGAATGGAGGGGATGCCGGGTGCTTTTAAGACCAAAAAACCAGCCTGTTCGACCTGTCTGCGATGCAATGTGTTGATGCGGCCGAGATACTGCAAAACGCTATGACCGAGTTCAAGACTGTAGTTGATTTTCCATGAAGTCGTCATATCAACGAGAACGGACTGCAGACGTCTGTCAACTTCTTTAAAGTTGGCCCCACCGATTAAGTCAGCATCGTTTTGATTTTTAGCCAACCATCGTGCTGCAGAACTTGTCGCACCCCGTTCGGCCAATGCATAAACGGAAGATCCTTTGGCCGATGGCTTTGTCCAAGCATCAGCATGAATACTGACAAAAAGGTGTGCTTTAGCTTTTTGAGCAATCATCACTCGCTGACTTAAACTCACAAAGTGATCGGATGAGCGTGTCATCACGACCTTCATTCCCTTTTCTCGTTTGATCAAACGTTCCAGCCGTTTTGCGATGGAAAGCGTAATGTGCTTTTCATACGTTTTACGCTTGCCGACCGCTCCAGGGTCTTCGCCACCATGTCCGGCGTCAACCACAATGACGATATCCCTCTTTTTTGGGGCAACCGTCTTGGGCTGAGTTTGTTTTTTAGTTTCAGCCGCAGTTTTCGATTTTGAAGTTGAAGCTTGGGCTTTATTTTTTTCAACGTTAGTGTTTTTAGCCGTTTGAGCAGGCTTTTGAGGCTGCGCCTTTGTTTCTTTTGTGTTCTCGTTTTGTTTGGCCGGCTGACGATTTTGAGCAATTAAATCACCCAAAGGATCTTTTTGTTGGTTTTTATTGTTAAGGCCGGCAATAACACCGGCTATCGGATCTTCTGATTGAACCGGGTAAATGTCGAAAATCAAACGATATTTGTAATTGGCAACGGGCTTTAAAGAGAAAACTTCAGGTCTGACCTCGCTTTTGAGATCCATCACCAGGCGGACAACAGTCGGTGTAAATTGGCCGATTCGAACCGCTTGAATATAGGGATCTTTAGGCGAAACGTCGGAGATCATTTTCTGAAGTTTCGCAGTGAGTTTTAACCCTTCAATGTCTACCACCAGGCGGTAGGGCATGGGGGAGCGGACAAGAAAATACTTGAATTTAATCGGTTCATCGTGTTCAAGCGTGACACGCGTGTATTCCTCTGCCGGCCACATGCGGACATCAACCATCTGTGCGGCATGAGCAACCCGCACGGGAAGTAAGGTGAGCGCCAGTGTACCCGTTGTGGTACCGATCAGTGTTCTGCGTGAGATGTCCATGCTTCGTTTATTGCTTTCAGTACGTTTAATCCTAATTCTGTAGAGGCTGTCAAAAAGGCCTGCCTACCTTCGTCGTGAGGTTTTAAGCTGATCGTTAAATCGGCGTTAGGCAAGCAGTTTCCTGCTTTTTCGCTCCACTCACAAAAAGTGATATGGCCGGGAGCAAAGTTTTCGCGAAATCCTGCGTCCAAAAATTCTTCAGGACTTTCAAATCGATAAAAGTCAAAGTGGAAAACTTCAATTTCCGAATCAATCGGGTAAGTTTCGAGCAATGTGAAAGTCGGGCTTTTGATTCGGCCGCTCACGCCTAAGGCGCGTAATGTGGCACGCGTCAGACTGGTTTTACCGGCGCCGAGATCACCCTCTAGACGAATATTGAGGCCTAATTGAGTAATCGCTTGACGGTTAGCCAATAGGCTTTGAGCAAGCAATAAACCCAGTCGATCAGTATCTTCAGGAGTAGGTAAAAACAACATTTCTGAAAAGGCAGTATCTACAGACTTAACAAGGAATTTATTGTAGCGTTAAGTGTTGTTTTTTGGAGAGAAAAGAGCGAAATTGGACGGAAATTTTCAAGTTGTTACGAAGAAAAATGAGAAAACAAACAAGTAATAATGAGAGCTGAAAAGGTGTGGGGGAGAAGATGGCGATGGTGGGAGCGCAGAGACTCGAACTCTGGACCGACGGATTAAGAGTCCGCTGCTCTACCAACTGAGCTACGCTCCCAATGCCAATCAAGGTTTCGTGGAGGTTTGGTGGGAGCGCAGAGACTCGAACTCTGGACCGACGGATTAAGAGTCCGCTGCTCTACCAACTGAGCTACGCTCCCAAACCTTCAACATTTTCGGATGGTGGTGGGTCGTGAGAGACTCGAACTCTCGACCAACGGATTAAAAGTCCGCTGCTCTACCGACTGAGCTAACGACCCGTTTGCTTTAACGAGCGGGACAAGCCCACTGGTAACGTGTCCAACCGAGTGCGAAATGATGCCGCATTTAAAAGCTTTTGTCAAATAATTTTTTGGGGAGGGCATTTTGCTGATGGTTTTACTTTATTTGATAAAGATCATTGTTTGATACAAATATTAGGGTAAACGATAATAAAAATAACCAATTAAAGTCTCGACAAATGATCTTTTATTGTGAATAATTCGTCTTGTACAGAAAACAAGTTGCCCGAATTTAAAGACAAAGACGCCGATTGATATATTTTTTAAATACTCCTGTAAAAATATATTAAATAGGTGTCAGTTCGATGAGCTAGGGTGCACGATAACCGTTTAAGGAAAGAAAATGGCTGAAAAGAAAACGTTACCGCGTGTCGAGCGTGTAGAGGGTGAAGAACGAAAGAAGGCACTGAGTGCGGCACTGGCTCAAATTGAAAAACAATTTGGCAAGGGTTCGATCATGCGCATGGGCGATAAAGGGATGAGCGAAGACATTGATGTGGTCTCCACCGGTTCGCTCGGTCTTGATCTCGCTTTGGGAGTCGGCGGTTTGCCCCGTGGCCGTATTATCGAAATTTATGGTCCGGAATCTTCAGGTAAGACCACATTGGCTTTGCATGTGGTGGCTCAAATGCAAAAAACCGGTGGAACCTGTGCTTATATTGACGCTGAACACGCTTTAGATATCCAATATGCACAACGCCTTGGTGTTAATCTCTCCGAGTTGCTGATCTCTCAACCAGATACCGGTGAGCAAGCGCTTGAGATTTGTGACGCCTTGGTTCGTTCCGGCTCGGTTGACATGGTCGTTATTGATTCGGTGGCCGCTTTAACGCCGCAAGCTGAAATTGAAGGGGAGATGGGCGAAGCGTTGCCGGGCTTGCAGGCTCGTCTGATGAGTCAGGCTCTCAGAAAACTGACTTCATCCATTAAACGGACCAATACGTTGGTTGTTTTCATTAACCAAATTCGTATGAAGATCGGTGTCAGTTACGGAAACCCGGAAACCACGACCGGTGGTAACGCTTTGAAGTTTTACAGCTCGGTGCGTTTGGATATCCGCCGTGTCGGTGCCATTAAAAAGGGTGATGAAGTCATCGGTTCCGATACAAAAGTGAAAGTGGTTAAAAATAAGGTGGCGCCTCCCTTTAAAACGGCTCAATTTGACATCCTTTATGGTGACGGCATTTCGCATGAAGGAGAGGTCATTGACATGGCTGTGGAATTGAATCTGATGCAAAAATCGGGTGCATGGTACAGCTATCAGGGCAATAAGATCGGTCAAGGCCGCGATAATGCCAGAGAGTTTTTGAAGAATAATCCTGAAGTACTGACGGAAATCGAAGATAAGATTCGTGAACTCAAAGGCGTTAAAACCTTGAAGAAGGCTGAAGTTGAAGACGCTGATGTTGAAATCTAATGAAGAGAATTCGACTGTTGCCCTAAAGCAAAGTAAACGCGAAAGCCCGAGCATAAAAACTCGGGCTATTCGGTACTTAGCTAGGCGTGAGTACAGTCGTCAGGAATTGCGACAAAAGCTGCGGCCTTACTTACAAGAGTCGGAGAATGAGACAACGCTGGAGGCTTTGTTGGATGAGCTTGAACAACGCGGCTATTTGTCTGACGAGCGTTTTGCGCGTTCTAGGGTGAGACTTCGTTCGGCTCGGTATGGTAATGCTCGTTTGGCCTATGAATTAAAAGCTGACGGCGTGTCAGCCGGCATTATTGAAAAGACGCTGCAGGATTTAGGGCAAAGCGAATATGAAAGAGCACGGGCTTTATGGCAGAAGCGTTTTGGTGTGGCACCGCAGGACTTCAAAGAACGGGGTAAACAGATGCGCTACCTTTTAGCGCGAGGCTTTTCAATGGATGTCGCCCGTCGAGTTATTCAGTCGGACGATTTTGAGGATTATTTTATGGAAGCCGAATAAGTTCGGCTTCCAATAAGTGTGTGCCCGGCATGGCACTTAATCTAACGGGTGAAAGTCCCGAGGGCGGTTGGTAGCGACAAGCCCATAGCTGACGGCAAGGGTGTCCATCGCGAGGTGGAATCTGAAAGAAGCCCGAGGCAAACCTTTGGTCCGACGAACAGAAACTTCGTTAGGCATTTGCAAGTGGATAAGGCTGCACTACAAGCTGAAGTGGAATCAAAGACAAACCGCATCAGAAATCCAAGGACAAATGTGTCAAACGGCTCAGAGAGATAATGAGCCGAAGCCGAGGGCAAAGTTTGGACGCCTTCAGAAAACAGCTTTCAGAGTTTGTGAGAGGCTGGGTGAATTACTTTTTGAGAAGTGATATGGCGATTTTTGTCCGAGACACGGACAAATGGTTGAGGCGTCGAATAAGGCAGATCTACTGGAAGCAGTGGAAAAAGATCAGTACGAAGTACGAAGCGCTGATGAGACTGGGGGGGGGTGTCACCCTCGCTAGCATGGCAACATGCGAACACTCGCAAGTCATACTGGCGTACTGCACACAGCTGGATACTGGCAACGACGCTTACCAATGGCTTTCTTCATCGAAAAGGATGGGTCTGTCTTGGGGATGTTTATAAGAAACGTACTCAAGGAAGTTATTAATAACCGCCCATTACGGAACCGTACGATGGGTGGTGTGGAAGGACGGTAGACAGAATAACTGCCTACCTCCTATCCGATTAGATGATATTTTGACGCTTTTGTGCTGATAGCAGTGTGTTATACATCAGCATAGCGATTGTCATGGGACCGACGCCGCCCGGCACGGGGGTGATCCATCCGGCAACTTCCTTAACGTGTTCCGTGTCCACGTCTCCGCAGAGCTTACCGTTTTCATCACGGTTTGTTCCCACGTCAATAACAACAGCGCCCGGTTTGACCATGTCAGCCGTGACATATTTCGCTTTGCCAATGGCGGCAACCAAAATATCGGCATCTTGGGTGTAATGTTTGAGATTGGGTGTGTGGCTATGAGTCATTGTTACCGTTGCATTTTCCTGTAGCATGAGCATAGCCAACGGTTTTCCGACAATATTGGATCGTCCGAGAATAACAGCGTGTTTACCTTCAATCGGATAGTCAATGGCTTTGAGCAGTTCGATGATACCGGCAGGTGTACAGGGCTTAAAACCACCACCGGTCGTTACTAATTTGCCGGTGTTATAGATGTGAAAACCGTCAACATCTTTATTGGGGTCAATGGTTTCCAGGATAAGACCGGCATGCATATGTTCAGGCAGCGGCAATTGAACCAAAATGCCGTCAATGCAAGCATCTTCATTGAGAGCGCGAATAACCTCCAATAATCTTTCGTCAGAACAATCGCTCGGAAGACGATGCTCAATGGAGGTAATTCCGACTTCGTTGCAAGCCTTGACTTTATTGCGAACATAGACGGCGCTGGCAGGATTTTCTCCAACCATCACAACTGCCAAAGCAGGTGCACGGCGCAGCTTTGCAGCCGCTTGCTTTGTATGCGCTCTAATAGCCTGAGCAATGGCTTTTCCGTCAATGAGTTGAGCTGACATAACAATCAATGGCCTATATGAAAGAAAGTCCGCTTTTGAGGAAGCGGACTTTTGAGGTAATTTTCCGCAGATTAAATTTGCTTGTTGGCACTCATGACAACACGCATCAAATCGGCGACTGTTCCCGAATTGGTTTTATCCATAATTGAAGCACGGTGGGCTTCAACTGTTTTAATAGAAATACCCAAGTCATCGGCGATTTGTTTATTAAGCCGACCGGCAACGATGCGTTCAAGCACCTGTTGTTCACGCGGCGTGAGTTTGGAGAGCATCGCTTCATTGAGAGATTGACGCTCACTTTTAACACGCTGCTCACGAGCCTCAGACAAAAGTCGAGAAATCAAGGGTAATAAGATTTCAATCTTTACCGGCTTTTGCAAGAAATCGGCCGCTCCCTTTTTTAGGGCACTCACAGCCATCGGGACGTCACCGTGTCCAGTTAAAAAGACAATAGGAATAGTCGCTTTTCTTGCAATGAGGTGATCTTGGACTTCAGTGCCGGGCATTCCGGGCATACGTTGATCGAGTAAGAGCACAGCAATGGCGTTCGGATCATACTTGGCGATGAATGCTTCACCGCTGTCATAAGCTTCAACCCGATAGTCCTGTGATTCCAATAATCTGCGCAGTGAATCACGCACATCTGCATCGTCGTCTACAAGATAGACGGTTCCCAGAGGTTCTTTGCGGATATTGTCAAAATTGAATGCGGGAAAAGACATAATTTCAATGTAGGCAATAGGCCGTGAGTTTTGTTAACGAAAAAGCATTTTAAACTGTTTGTTTGTTTTCGGATGGAAGCGTTAATGTAAAAATTGTTCCTCTTCCGATATTGTCCGATATCGTTAGGCGACCATGGTGCAATTCAACGATGGTTCGGCAGATGTTTAAGCCCATTCCCATCCCCGTGGACTTGGTCGTAAAGAACGGATCAAACAGTTGAGCTTTATGTTCATCATCAATGCCAACGCCGTTATCGGCAACTTCAAAAATAATGTGGTGATCAATGCCGCTATAAACTGTCAGGGTGACTTCCGGTTTTTGTCCCTCGATCCCAACACTGGCTTCAATGCCATTTTTGATCAAATTCAAGAGAACCTGTTCGATCATAATTTCATCACACCAGACATTGGTGATATCAGGGGCAACGTAGTACTGAAGCTTCGCATTGTGTCTTCTGGCTTGAATGGAGGCCAATTCCATCACTTCCTTAATCAGATTCATGACAGGAATAGACTCCATTTTAGGTTCACTTCGTTTAGTAAATGAACGAATTCTTTGAATAATTGCCGCGGCTCTTTGGGCTTGTGCCTCAATACGCGAGATGGAATAAAACATTTCATGCTCTTCAGGCACGCCCGCCTTTTTCATTAAGCTCGAAACAATAAAGGCGTAATTAGAGATAGCTGTCAGAGGTTGATTTAGCTCGTGAGCAAGTGAGCTCGCCATTTCACCCATTGTCACCAGTCGCGAATTCAATTCCGAGCGCGCTTGTTGTTCAACAAGCAGGTTTTCATTTTTACGTCTTTCTGTGATGTCAGACAAAATCTGCAACCGAACAGCCGTACGATCTGTCCATGTGATGGTGCGCTCGTGCAAATCAAACCAGCGGTCAAGATCTTCTAGGTAAATATCGGAAGACATATCCGAAGCTTCTTTGACTTTCTTTTCACCCATTTGGTTAATGAGTTCCATGTGGGCTTGAAGATGACCTTGACTGGTTTCTCCAAAGAGAGAATCGTAGACAGTATTGGAAAAAAGTAGCACGTTGCTTTGGGGGTCAACCACGCTGATAGCATCCTGCATAGACTCGAGAACGCGAGTGAATCGTTCATGCGCTGCAGTGACTCTTTCCTGCGCCTGACGAATTTCGGAAATATCGGTCAGTGTCCACAGCCATCCTAAATGGGTACCTTCAACGGTAATCATGGGAGAGATGTGGATAAACGCACTGAAAGTGGAACCATCGGGTCTCAGAGGATGAAATTCATAACTGGTTGTTGTCATTTGCCCGCGTTTAATCGTGTCAAATAACTCCATTAAACGAAAGCCTGCATCGCCTTTAGGCCAGTAAGAATAGGGAGGTAACTGCCCGATTAGATGCTCATTGGCGCTCAAACCCAGTAAATCGGTAAACGTGCGGTTTGTGTAAACAATACGACCGTTTCTGTCGGTTACCTGCAGACCGGACAATTGACTGTCAGCGATGGTTTTTCTAAGCGCAGATTCTGCGCGTAGTGCGGTTTCTGTGCTGTTTTGTCTCCAATTGAAGCGGATCAATCCCAAGAGAGCGACGACCAAAAAGATTCCCAGTGCGCTGATCACCCAGAAAAGAGTGTTCTGGGTTAATAGACCTTGAGCATAACTTGAAACTTGCAACTCAAAGCCCGCAGGAAGAGGGGAAAGGTGCATTTTGTAAGTGATCGTTTGTCTGCGTGAGTCTGTACTGGCGGCAACAATCGGTTCACTGTTGTAGAGCAGACTAATTCGAAAAGAAGCATCCCGACGGCTCTGAGTCGCTTGACGCAAAAGTGACCAAATAGACAAACGAGAAATTTGCAAATAGCGCTCGCCCCCTACGATGCTTGGGGACACCAGATCGATAAATGGCGATCCTTCAATAGGCAACGAGTAGGGTTCTGAAAATGAAGAAGATCCGGTTCGTCTGGAACGAAGAATGGCGCCCATTGTACTGGGTCTTTGATAGCGCTCCCCGGTTCGTAACGTAATGTCGCCGAAAGGATGCGGTGAAGCAAAAGAAGCAACAACGCGATTGTTTCCATCGAGGTAATTAATTTCGAGAATTTCGGCTCGCTGCTGCATCAGCTCCCTAGTCTGCTGCTCTAATCTGGATAGATTGTCTCGGAAGCTTAGATTTTGAGGCAGTGCGTTGTGTAACTGACCGAGACGGTCTAAATCGGAATTTAGACGAATGGAAAAAGATTCAGCCCACAGTTCTGTTGTTTGGTGTAACTGAGACAGTTGTGATTTTTGGTCTTCTGATTGAATAACGCGGCCGATGAAAATCATTCCGATAATCACGCAAATGAGCATGATCCACGTCATGATGACGCCGAACATACTCTGTCCTCGAAATGTCTTGTCGCCTAGACTTTTGAAAGTCTCGACGGCAAAAATAGGGGTCGCTCTTTCCACAGTATTCAAAACAAAAAAAGTTCTAACACCGAATGATAGCCGTCATTTAAAATCTGTGTTGTTGAAATATTGATTCACAAGAGGTCGTTATGGATCAGCAGGAACTTAAAAAAGCCGTCGGACAGGCTGCCTTGCAATATGTAAAACCCGGCGAAATTCTGGGGGTTGGAACGGGGTCGACCGTAGATTGTTTTATTGACGCGCTCAAAGAAAGCGGTATCTCGGTGCCTGCTTGCGTCTCCAGCAGTGTGCGCTCAACCAATAAACTTCAGGCCTATGGTTTTAAGGTCCTTGATCTCAATGAGGTGGAAAAAATTAGTGTTTATGTCGACGGGGCCGATGAAATTGATCCGCATTTTGCCATGATCAAGGGAGGCGGTGGAGCGCTGACCAGGGAGAAGATTGTCGCCATGGTATCGGAGCGCTTTGTCTGCATTGCCGATGAATCGAAAAAGGTTGATGTTTTGGGCAAGTTTCCGCTGCCGATTGAAGTGATTCCGATGGCTGTCAATGCGGTTGCCAGAGAGATTGAAAAATTGGGCGGTCGTCCAGTGCTCCGAGATTTCACAACGGATAACGGAAACAAAATCCTCGATGTTCACGGATGGGCGATTGACGATCCGGTTCACTGGGAAGAAAAACTCAATCAAATTGTCGGTGTTGTGACGGTAGGCTTATTTGCTAAACGAGGCGCCGATGTTTTGCTTTTAGGAACAAAAGACGGCGTTAAGACCTTGACACCCTAATAATTCGGGCACCGTTTGGTGCCCGAAGAACGTTATTTCGGAGGCGTGTAGTTGGGAACAGCTTCAACACCGTCGCCGAATAAGTATTTTTGCATCTGAGTCAGAAGATGCTTTCTTGCCTCAGGGTCGGCCAGGTTGAGTTGGTATTCGTTTACCATCATGGTTTGCAGACGAATCCACTCATTCCAAGCCTCTTTGGAAATGTTTTCATAAACCTTCTGACCGAGAGGACCGGGCAGCGGTGCGAAGTCTAAGCCTTCGGCTTCTTTGTTAAGTTTGAGACAGTGGACCATACGAGTCATACTGAATGTCTCCCCAAAAGTTAAATAAAACTGTCGTTTATTGTAAGAATTCGCTTTGAATTTGTCTTGCTTTAGGTGAGAAAAGAATCTTAAGGAAGAAAGAGTGAGTGGAAATAGTTTACGAGATCAATTGAGCGGTTTGATGCAGGCGCGAAAGCAACAAGCTCAAGCCCAGGCGCTTGAGGCAGAAAAAAAGAAAGCAGCACGTATAACAAAAGAAAAAAATAAAAGTACCGAGAAAAAAGAAGCCGATGAAAATTCTGCATCAAATAAGGCAAACGCCAAAGCCGGGGTACATGCTCGTCTGACGCCTGCGCCGGGTCTTCCTGTCTCTCAAAGAGCTAAAGAGATTATTGAAGCCATTAAGAAAAATCGGGTACTGATCCTTTGTGGTGAAACGGGATCCGGGAAAACCACTCAGTTGCCAAAACTTTGTGTGTTAGCCGGTCGTGGAAGAAAGGGAAAAATTGCACATACGCAGCCTCGGCGTATCGCGGCTTCCTCTATTGCCAAACGTTTGGCCGAAGAAACCGGTACCGATCTGGGGCAATGGGTGGGTTTTAAGATTCGTTTTACAGATCGTACGGATCCAGGCGCTAAAGTTAAACTCATGACTGATGGCATTTTGCTTGCCGAAACTCAGGGAGATCCTCTTTTAAAAGCTTACGATACGATCATTATTGATGAGGCGCATGAACGAAGTATCAATATTGACTTTTTGCTCGGCTATCTGAAAGGTTTGTTAAAAAAACGACCCGATCTTAAAGTGATCGTCACGTCAGCTACGATTGACAGTGAGCGTTTTGCCAAGCATTTCTCGGACGAAAAAGGTCAGCCGGCACCTGTTTTGACGGTTTCCGGTCGTACCTATCCGGTCGAAATCCGTTATCGCGCGCCGGAAGATGAAGACGAAACGGATGATAAAAGTTTGATGAATGCGATTTCGGATGCGTGCGATGAATTGACGCGAGAAGGTCCCGGAGACATTTTGGTATTTTTGCCGGGTGAACGCGAAATTCGAGAGGCTGCCGAAACATTGACTCGCTCGCAACCGCCAACGACGGAAATTCTTCCGCTTTATGCGAGACTGTCAGCCGCAGAGCAAGAAAAAGTTTTTAAAACCAGTGAAAAGCGTCGCATAGTTCTTTCGACCAATGTGGCAGAAACCTCCATTACTGTCCCTGGCATTCACTATGTGGTTGATACGGGATTGGCCCGAGTTAAACGCTATTCCTATCGCAACAAAGTCGATCAGTTGCTGGTTGAACCGGTCAGTCAAGCATCAGCCAATCAGCGTTCCGGCCGTTGTGGCCGCGTGGCCAACGGGATTTGTATACGTTTGTATAGTGAAGAAGATTTCGCGCGTCGTCCTGCCTTTACAGATTCGGAAATCATGCGAACGAATCTGGCGGCGGCTATTTTACGAATGAAGGCCTTGAGATTAGGTGACGTGCGTGCGTTTCCCTTTGTGCAAGCTCCACCCAATCGGGCTATCGTCGATGGAATTTCACTGCTGAAAGAATTAAATGCTTTAGACGAGCGTGAGCGTTTAACGGATATCGGACGAGCATTGGCCAAGCTTCCCGTTGACCCTAAAGTTGCTCGAATGCTTTTGGCTGCAAAAGAAAATGGATCACTGGCTGAAGTGCTCATCATTGCGAGCGCTCTCTCCGTACAAGATCCTCGAGAACGTCCGTTGGATCGGCAGGAAGCCGCCGACAATGTTCATCGCTCAATGGCTGATGACAAAAGCGATTTTTCAACATTTGTGAAATTATGGCGCTACGTACAAAATGCCATGGATCATAAGGAGAGCAATCGCAAACTTACCGAAGAGTTCCGGCGCAAATTTTTAAGCCCTAGACGTCTGAGAGAATGGCGTGACGTTTACCGACAACTTAAGGAATTAACCGCTGAATTAGGTTGGCAGCTTAACGATAAAGAGGCAACCTATGAACAAGTTCACACGGCGTTGCTGTCCGGATTATTAGGAAATTTAGGGTACAAAATTCCGGATGCCGAACCTAAAGCGGCTCCTTTTATGGGAGCTCGAGGTATTAAGTTTTATATATGGCCTGGTTCACCCAGAGTAAAGAAGTGCGGCCGTTGGATAATGGCTGCGGAATTAGTGGAAACATCAAGACTTTTTGCTCGAACCGTTGCCGATGTAGATCCGCAATGGATAGAAAAAGTTGGCGCCCATTTGATAAAGAAAAGCTACTCAGAGCCGCACTGGGAGAAAAAAGCCGGAGCGGTTATGGCGATGGAAAAAGGAACCGTTTACGGGCTGACCGTTTATGGTCAAAGAAAAGTCACCTACACCGATAAGGATCCTGCGCTTTGCCGAGAGCTTTTTATCCGAGAGGCCTTGGTAAATGGAGAATTTGAAACACAAGCGCCGTTTTTCAAACATAACCAGCAGCTTGTCCGTGAAATTCGAAATCTAGAACATAAAGCCAGACGTTTGGATGTTTTGGTTGATGATGAACTCATTGTTCAATTCTATGATTCACACATTCCTGCCGAAGTCGTCAGCGCTGTTACTTTTGAACAGTGGAGACGCAAGGCGGAAAAAGACAATCCTCGATTGCTTTATTTGTCCCGTGATGAGCTGATGCGTCATGAAGCAAGCGGCATTACAACGGAGTATTTTCCGAAGGCAATGGATATGAAGGGAGTATCCATGGCGCTGACGTATCACTTTGAACCTGGCAGCCCGAGAGATGGGGTGACACTTGCGGTTCCTCTTTATGCGCTTAATTTGGTCGATGAGGTTAAAACGCAGTGGCTTGTGCCGGGAATGCTTAAAGAGAAAGTTCAGCTTTTGTTAAAGAGTTTGCCGCAGCGCTATCGACGTCATTGTGTGCCTTTAGCCGAATATGCCAAAGGCTTTGCTCAAAGAGCGGCCGATGTTCTCGGCACTAAACCTTTATTGCAAGTTCTTTGTGATGATATTGAGTCGCAGTGCGCTATTCGTCCGAGACAGGAGGACTTTAAGTCCGAGCAGTTGCCCGCACATTTAACGATGAATTTTAAAGTCCTCGATGAGTACGGCAGACAAATTGAAATGGGGAGAAATTTAGCTGTTCTGAAATCCGAATTAGGAGGACAAGCTCAAAAATCCTTCCAACAGGTGGCGGCTCAAGACAGTGAAGTTTCTCATGAATGTGATCAGGAAATCACTCAATGGGACTTTGGTGAGCTGCCTGACATCATGGAAATCAAACGAAAGGGACAGTCTCTTATTGGGCATCCGGCACTGGTGGATCATGACAGTTACTGTTCACTGGAAGTTTTTGATAATCCTGATGAAGCCGCGCGTCAACATCAAAAAGGCTTGTTGCGCCTTTTCAAATTACAGCTTCGGGAACAAATCCGTTATTTGGAAAAAAGTTTAAAGCCATTGCAATCGGTTCAAATGCAAGCGGCGATGCTTGAACCCATGGCGGACGTTTTTGATAGTTTCGAGGCGATGCGGGAGGCCGTTATTGATGCTTCTTTGAATCAGTGCGCAATGACCGAACCTTTACCGGTTAATGCCGAGCAATTTGAGTCAAGACGTCAAGAGGCAAAAGGAAAGTTAAATTTAATTGCCCAAGATATTTCGAGACTTCTGAGCCAAATTATTTCCGATACGGCATTGGTTATTAAGAAATTGAAGTCTTGCTCTGACAAGTGGGTGTTAGAGGATATCGAGCACCAATTAAAGAGTCTGTTTTTTAAGGATTTTTTGCTTAAAATTGGCTACCTGCATTTGTCGCATTATCCGCGCTACCTTCAAGCTGTTCTGGTACGTCTGGAGAAAAGACGTGATGAGCCAGAAAAAGATGCTCAAAAAATGCGTGATATTTCTCGCTTTGTCACGATGTATGAAAGAGAATTGGCTTCGCGAAAAGGGGTTGCGGATAATCGATTAGAAGAATTCAGATGGATGATCGAAGAGCTGAGGGTGTCGTTATTTGCGCAGAAGTTAAGGACGCCGATGCCCGTCAGTGTTAAAAGGCTCGATAAGGTGTGGTCTTCCATTAAGTACTAACAGGAAAACAAAGTTATGGAATCAATGCCGATTCGTCCAGCATTTTGGAACATTCCGTTTTGGGCTGAGATTGGTGTATATGTCGTTGGGCTTATTGCGGCGATCGCCTGCATCATTGGCATTTGCCAATGTGTACGCCTTTGGCGCGCTGGGCGTCCCCAGAACCTTCCCGAGCATAAGAAAGATCGGTGGATGGGAGTTTGGCGTGATGCCTTCATGCATCGGCGTTTATTGAAAACGCCAAGCGGCTTAATTCACTTCTTTATCTTTTGGGGATTCGTTTTTCTCTTTTTTGGTACTGCGACCGCGGTTCTCGATTGGGATATCGCTCATTATTTGTTCGATGCGCGCTTACTGAAGGGTAACCTGTATCTTGCCTACAAATTTATTTTGGACTTAGCAGGTCTTCTGACATTAATTGGTTTGGCTGTCGCAGCATGGAGACGTTTTGCGGTTAAAGGGAAAAAATTAGAGCGCTCTTGGCGCTTTGCTTGGATTTTGACCTCGTTGGCCATTATTGTGTTGACCGGATTTGTTGTTGAAGGACTGCGTTTGGCGGCTCAACAACCCGAATGGGCTATTTACTCTCCGGTCGGGTATGCCTTTTCATTAGTTTTCCTCAAAATGTTCACGCCCGATCAGCTTCAGGGGGCACACTTTACCTGGTGGTTGGTCCATGGGGCTGGGGCTTTGATTTTTGTTGCGCTCATTCCGTTCACCTTTTTTGGCCATATGTTTAAAGCGCCGACCAATATTTATTGGCGAAAGCTCGCTCCAAAAGGACAGCTGTCAAAAATTGAAGATATTGAGGAACAGGAATCTTTCGGTATTTCCAACTTTGATCAATTTAGTTGGAAGCAACGCTTGGATTTTGATGCTTGCACTGAGTGCGGCCGTTGCTCGGAAGTTTGTCCGGCCTTGCGTGCAGGAGCTCCTTTGGATCCGAAAGCTTTGGTTTTATCCTTAAAGAAGCGTTTGCATCACCCCAATGACAAGGAACTTGTCGGAGACATTGTCAGCAAAGAAGCGCTTTGGAGTTGCACAACGTGCGGGGCATGTATGCAAGCCTGTCCGGCACGATTGGATTTACCCTCAACCATTGTCGATATGCGCAGACACTTGGCGCTTGAGATGGGTGAATTTCCTGCCGGTTTAGCCAAAGCACTACAAAATACTCAAAGTGTCGGAAATCCTTGGGGAATGGATCCGGCTTCGCGTTTGGATTGGGCAAAAGGGTTGGATGTTCCAATTGCAACTGAAGGCAAGCCCGTTGATTATCTCTATTGGGTCGGATGCTCAGCCTCTTATGACCGTCGTGCACAAAAAATTGCGCGAGCTATGGTTAAGATTTTGCATGCTGCCGGCGTTTCTTTTGCTGTTATGCAAGAGGAACGTTGTCATGGTGATTTCGCCAGACGAAGCGGGGAAGAATACACATTCCAGCTGGCGGCTCAGGAAAATATCGAGAATTTGCGTAAGTACCAATTCAAACATATCTTGGCCCACTGTCCGCATTGCTTCAATACATTAAAGAACGAGTATCCGCAGTTTGAAGGCGGACAATTTGATGTGGTAAGTCACACCCAGCTCATTTTGGGTTTGATTGAGTCTGGGCGTATTAAGCCGCAACTTAAGCAAGCCGAAAAGGTCGTTTTCCATGATCCGTGTTATATGGCCAGGTATAACAATAGTGTGGGAACACCCAGAAAAATTTTGGATGCTGTGGGCGGCATCACTCGTGTTGAGAATCTGCAACGAGGAAAAACGGCAATGTGCTGTGGCGCCGGCGGCGGGCAAATGTGGATGGAAAGTTCAACGAAAAAAATTAACTTTATTCGTTTAACGGACTTGCGTCGTTCAGCTTCAACAGTGGCCGTCGGCTGTCCGCATTGTTTGACGATGTTTGAAAGTGCCATGAGCGAGGATAAAGTACTCTCTGGGATGGATATTGAAGAGCTGTCTGAAATTGTCGCTAAAGGTTTAGACAATGTTCAGAGTTGACGATCGGTTTCGGCAATTTCTAACCTACGCAGCTATTGGGGTACTCAACACAGCTATCCATTGGGGAGTTTTTGGTTGCTTTTATGAGTTTGCGACCTTCTCACAGAGCCTATCCAATTTGTTGGGCTTTTTAATTGCTGTGACGTTTTCCTACGTTATGAACGCAAAGTTCACTTTTCAGAGGCAACGAAATTTTGCCGGTTACATCAAGATGACCATTATTATGGCCTGCATTTCTTGGGGTATCGGTTGGTGCGCGGATCAAAGTAGCTGGTATCCTCTCATTACCCTTGTTCTTTCATCCGCGACCAGTCTAGCGTTGGGTTTTGTTTTAACGAAAGTGTTCGTTTTTCGTTAAGCGGTTTCTGAGTCCGCTTTTTTATTGCGAAATGACCCCTTGACCATCTCAAATTTAAAGAACCGGCATTCCAAGGGACCATTGAAGATCACAATTTTTCTTGATTCTGACAATCTCATTTGGGAAGGCAACTTTCTGTCGCTTGTCAGCATCCAAGCTGTCCAGCCTGAGAAAGATTTTTTGAGATTATCGGCAACATTTTTCATCATGGATGCAACAGTTGCACTCTTCGGATTGGACTGTTCACCGTATGGGGGATTGGTGACGATGAACCCTTTGTCAGAGAAAGCGCTAACTTGTCGGGCATCGCCTTGAGTCAACACTAAGCGGCCATCATCTAAAAGAGCCTGTAAACCCGCCCGTTGAGCGTTAGCTTGGGCTTTTGAGACGACGATAGAAGAGATATCGCTGCCACGAATTTGCATGCGGGCATGAAGATTAATCTCTGCTTTTGCGTCCTCTTTCATTTCTTGCCACTCTTGCAAATCAAAAATGTTCAGTTTTTCGAAGGCAAAGGAACGATTTAGGCCCGGAGCCATATTGCAGGCAATTTGTGCTGCTTCGATAGCAATGGTGCCTGAGCCGCAGAAGGGATCCAATAAAGGTTGATCTGGCGTCCAACCGGAGAGCGCCAAAAGGCCCGCGGCCATGTTTTCCTTAAGAGGAGCCTCGCCTTTTTCAACACGCCAACCACGTTTAAACAAAGGTTCTCCGGATAAATTTAAATAGAACGTACAATAACGCTCGTTGATAAAAGCATGGATGCGAACATCGGGATTGTTTTTTTCAATACTGGGTCGTTTTCCGCAGCCTTCTCGGAACCGATCACAAATGCCGTCTTTAATGCGTAAGGTGGTGAAATCCAGACTTTCAAGCGGTGAACGATGCGCAGTAATGTCTACACGGATTTTGGCATCAACATCGAAAAAACGTTCCCAGGGCAAAACGTGGGCCATGTCGTAGATATCGTGGCTGTCGTAGTACTGTCTGGTAGCGATACGAAGCAATATGCGGCTGGCATAGCGGCTTCTCAAGCATGCGTTCATCGCCAAGGATAGAGCTCCCTCGAAAAGAACGCCACCGGCATTGACTTTGATATTTTGCGCGCCCAATGATTGAAGTTCCTGAGCCAAGATCGGCTCAAGAGTACGCGGGCAAACCGCAAAAAAGTGATAGGCAGCCATAACGATTATTTCCTATTAGCAGCGTGGGCAAGAAATACACACAGTGTTTTTAATTCCGACCACACATCATCTTTATTTTGAACAGTAAGCCCCTTGGCCAAACGGTCTAAATCCGCGCAACGGGCAAGCATATTGGCAATTTTGGCTGGCGTTGAGCGTCTGGCGAGTTGACCGGCTAACGCGCGGACAGAGGGCATAACGGGAGCTTGTCGATCCACGGTGAGGGCAAGCGTGTCTCTGAGGAAGCTGCTCACTCGCATTAAAACAAAAGGCATGGGTTCGTCTTCGGATTGCATGCCATTGACAGTTCGAGTCGTGCGAGCGACATCGGCTTGAGCGATAGCTTCCAGAAGGTCTTCAATGCTATACCGAGACACATTCATCACACAGTCTTCGACTTCGCGCAACGTGAGCTCCTTTCCCGGATACAGCAAATCCAGTTTCATGAGCTCTTGTTTGGCAGCCATCAGATTCCCTTCGGTTTGCTCGGCAAAAAAGTTCAAGGCCTGCTCCTGCATGCTTTGACCTTGTTTGCGTAAACGTTCTTTAATCCAGGCAGGGTACTGTGCTCGGGAAACCGGTTGACAGGAGATGACATGGCCACTCGCGGCAAGATTTTTAAACCAGGTTGTTTTTTGTGTTGAATAGTCGGTTTGTGTTAAGTGAATAACGGTAACGGTGGAATCAATTTGCGGGACTAATTCGGCAAATTGAGCCAATACTTTAGCGCCTTTAACACCAGGACCTGAAGATAAAAATCTTAATTCAATAATTTTTTTATCATCAAAAAGCGATACAGAACTCACCGCATCTAGAAGCGGTGACCAGTCGCTCACTGAACTCATGGCCAGAACAACGCGCTCAGAATAACCCAATTCTTTTGCTGTGAAGCGCAACGCATCGCCTGCTTCCATCGCCAAAAGGGGCTCTTCTCCAACGATAATCCAAAGGGGAGAGAGTTGCCCTTGAGCGCGTTCTCGATCAAGGATTCTCCCCAGTTCTTCGCTTTTAATATTCATGCGGGATGGGTTCGACGGTTGTGAGACGACTGAGCAACTGAGAAATCAGATCCTGTTGCATTTCGTTGTAGAGAACATTTTCTTCAGACGCACGAGACAGGTACTCGTCATCGTTGTAATACATGGTGCGTGAAGCGGTAAATGTTGTCGGCGGGAAAAATTCTTCACCGTCGGGAGTTGCCAGTCGGAAAGTCATATTCAGGGTCAATTGGTAGTCGCGATCCTCACCCTGCATATTGACGGAAATCACTTCACGGTGACGGCCGGAAGAGAGCAATTCCAAAATAGCATCAGCCCTATTGGCTTGAGAGACGATTGTCACATTGGTTGAGGCCGCAATCATTCGCCTGATATCTGCAGCGACTTTGTCATTGACCGGCATATTGACGTAGAGCGTCTGAAAGGGCAAAGTCACTTGTCCGCGGAGATGAAAACCGCAACCGCTTGCCAACAGTGTGCAAGCCAGAGCAGAAAAAAGAAATGAACGTCGGGCCAAAGCCATAATTGAATTCCCAAAAGTATGTCCAGTAGGCAATAGGCTCATTATAGGCAAAAAGTCCCGAAGCTTGGTTGGCTTCGGGACTCGTTGCAGGAGGTGACTCAGATTGATTATGCCGCGACGATATTGACGAGTTTCTTCGGCACGATAATGATCTTGCGGATCACTTTGCCTTCAGTGAATTTCTTCACATTCTCGTTTTCAAGGGCGGCTTTTTCAATGCTTTCTTTATCGGCCTGTGCGGACACCGTCACTGAGCCGCGCAATTTACCGTTGACCTGTACAACCAAAGTCATGTCATCGGCTACCAACGCTTTTTCATCCACTTCTGGCCAGGGGGCGTCAAGGATAGATCCCATGGCGGACTCAAAGCCCAGGTCTTGCCAAAGCTGCGTTGTAATATGAGGCGCAATCGGATAAAGGGTGCGAATCAAGATACTGGCGCATTCCTTGAATACGGACGCGGTGGCGGCATCTTGACATGATTTCACGCCTTCGAGCGAATTGAGCATCTTCATCGTCGCAGAGACAACGGTGTTGTACTGCATGCGGTCAATGTCGGCCGTTGCCTGCTTGAGCGACTGATAAATGTCACGACGCAAATTCTTCAGTTCGGCCGTAAGGGCAGAGACTTCAACAGCACCCGCCTTTTCAATCGCTTCTTTATTCTTGAAGCACCAGTTCCAAAGTCTGCGCAGGAAGCGGAACGTCCCTTCCGCACCGGAATTGCTCCAAGCGGCCGATTGATCGGGAGGTCCTGCAAACATCACGAAGCTGCGGGCCGTGTCGGCACCGAACTTGTCAATGATGGTCTTCGGTTCAACCACATTGTTTTTTGACTTACTCATCTTTTCGACGCCGCCCATGGTGACGGGCAGACCATCGTCCTTAGCAATAGCTTTAACCGGACGGGCTTTTTCATCGTAGAAGATCTCAATTTCATCCGGGTAGTACCAACGCTTCTTACCATCGGGCATTTCGCGGTAATAGCATTCGGCAGTCAACATCCCTTGAGTGAAAAGCCGTGTAAACGGTTCGTCAAACTTCACGAGTCCCAAGTCACGCATGACCTTGGTCCAGAAGCGTGCATAGAGCAAATGCAATACGGCGTGTTCAATACCGCCGATGTATTGATCCACCGGAGCCCAGTAATCATTGCGTTCATCAACCATTGCTGTGTCGCAATCGTGTGAGCAGTAGCGCATGAAGTACCACGAAGAATCAACGAACGTGTCCATTGTGTCGGTTTCACGGGTTGCGTCACCGCCGCACTTCGGGCACTTGCACTTTAGGAACGATTCACACTTATTTAACGGATTGCCGGAACCGTCAGGCACCAAGTCAGTGGGCAGAACCACTGGGAGGTCTTTTTCCGGAACCGGAACAGGGCCGCAATGCGGGCAATTGATGATAGGAATCGGTGTACCCCAATAGCGTTGGCGACTGATACCCCAGTCACGAATACGGAATTGGGTTTGTTTTTCACCCAAGCCCTTGGCTTGAAGAGCATCAGCGATTTTGTCAATGCCTTGGTGAACGGTCAGGCCATCAAACTCGCCGGAGTTAACCAGCTCAGTGGCATCACTCTTATCGGCGTACCATTCTTCCCAAGCGTCCGTACTGTAAGTCTTGCCGGGCATGCCGACAACCTGCTTAATCGGCAAGTTGTATTTCTTAGCAAAAGCAAAATCACGTTCATCATGAGCCGGAACGCCCATAACGGCGCCTTCGCCGTAGCTCATTAACACATAATTGCCGACCCAAACCGGAACGTCTGCACCGGTGAGCGGATGTTTGACGCAAAAGCCTGTCGGAACGCCTTCTTTTTCACGGGTGGCCAAATCAGCTTCACTGACGCCGCCCTTGGCGCATTCCTGAATAAAGGCTTCAACCTGAGGATTGTCTTGAGCCAGACGCTTGGCCAAGGGGTGTTCAGCGGCGATAGCAACAAATGTCACCCCCATTAAAGTGTCCGCACGAGTGGTGAAAACCTGCAGTTTTTCGTCTTTATCGTCAATCGTGTAGGGGAAAGCAAGCTTCACACCAACCGATTTGCCGATCCAGTGTTCCTGCATGCTGCGGACTTGTTCTGGCCAACCTTTGAGCGTGTCAAGGTCTTTTAGGAGTTCGTCAGCGTACTGAGTGATACCGAGGTAATAGCCGGGAATTTCACGTTTTTCAACAACAGCACCGGAGCGCCAACCGCGACCATCGACAACCTGTTCGTTGGCCAAGACGGTCTTATCAACCGGGTCCCAGTTAACGATTTGGGTCTTTCGGTAGCAGATGCCCTTTTCCAACATTTTCAGGAACATCCACTGGTTCCAGCGATAGTACTCAGGCGTACATGTGGCTACTTCACGACTCCAGTCAAATGCAAGACCCAACGGTTGCATTTGGTTTTTCATTTCTGCAATGTTGTCAAAGGTCCACTTGGCCGGAGCAATGCCATGGTTAATGGCGGCGTTTTCTGCCGGTAAACCGAAGGCATCCCATCCCATCGGGGTCATCACGTTGTAGCCCTTCATACGAAGGTAGCGATACATCACGTCGTTTAATGTGTAGTTGCGGACGTGACCCATGTGCAACTTACCGCTCGGGTAAGGCAACATGGACAAAACATAGAACTTGGGTTTTTCTTTGCCGTTCTTGTCTTTAGCATGTTCGTGAGCATGGTAGACATCAGCTTTTTTCCAAGCTGCCTGCACCTCTGCTTCAACAGTTTGCGGAGAGTAGGTTTCACGCATAGTGCTATCCAATCACAGTTAATTAAGCGAATTTGAAAAGTATAACGGTTTTGTTCGGTCTTTTAGAGAGTTTGCGGTAAGCGAAATACCCTATGCAGTATTTTGAAAAAAGCTCCCGAGAACTTTCGGGAGCTTTGATGCGCTTATTGCTCGTCTTTGTTGTCTTGATATTCTTCAATATGAATCAGCGTGTTGGCAATAATGGCCGTTAAACCGCCGGTGGTGATGCCTGAGGCAAAAATATTGCGAAGCGTCTCAGGGAATTGGGAAAGAATTTCCGGAACAAGTTCAACACTTAACCCAAACGAGAAACTTAAGGCAATGACCAAAATGGCTTTACGGTCAATGCGTTGGCTGGCAATGATTCGCATGCCTGCGGCGGCGACCGTACCGAACATAAGCAATGTCGCTCCACCTAAGACCGGGTCAGGCATTAAAGAAAACACTAAACCGATGGCAGGAAAGAGTCCCAATAAAATCAAAAAGCCGGCAATGAAGTAGCCGACATAACGGCTGGCTACGCCGGTCAATTGGATCATGCCGTTGTTTTGAGCAAAGATGGAATTGGGGAAAGAATTGAGCATACCGGCCAACATAGAATTAAAACCATCGGCGAGAATGCCGCCTTGCGCGCGTTTCATGAATTGATCGCCACGGAAAGGCTGACCGGAAATCATGGAGTTTGCGGTGACATCCCCGTAGGCTTCAATGGCTGTGATGAGGTAAACAAGACCGAGACCGATAATGGCGCCCCAGTCAAATGACACACCGTATTTAAACGGGATGGGAACATTGAAGCCGCTGTAGCTTTTGACAGAAGAAAAGTCCACCATTCCGCAGAACCAGGAGACAACGTAGCCGATCGCTAAACCGATGACAATTGAACTCATCCGAAGATAACGGTTGGAACTGCGATTAAAGAAAATGATGGAAAAAAGAACCAAAGCGGCGATGCCTAAATTTTGAAAATTGCCGAAAGTGCCGGCCGCCTTGGCAGCGTAGCCGCCACCGCAAGCAATGATGCCGACTTTAATTAAGCTCATGCCAATTAAGGTCACCACAATGCCAGAAACAAGCGGAGTGATCACGCGGCGTGTGTATTTCAGAATTCGGCTAACAAACATTTCCACGGTGGACGCAACAATAGTGGCGCCGAAAATCGCCGAAAGTCCTCCGGTGAGGCCCGCGGAGATGATGGGGCCGATAAAGGAAAAACTGGTTCCCTGAATACACAACAAACCACAGCCGATGGGGCCTACGGTGCGGCATTGAATAAACGTGGCAATGCCGGAAACCATCAAAGACATGGAAACAAGATAGCCCGTCGTTTCAAGATCCAATTGCAAAGCTCCCGCAATGATCAAAGGAGGCGTTACGATGGCCACAAAGATGGCCAGCATATGCTGCAGTGCTGCAAAAAGGGTCTCTTTTAAAGGAGGACGGTCTTCCAGTCCGTAAATTAACTCAGAAGATTTAGAGTTGTAAGAGTGCTCTTCGAGATTTAATTCGGCCACGTTTTTTCCTTTAGCGAAGTGTGATCTTGTTGTTGTCTAAGCTATCGATAATGGCAAGGGATTCAACATGAATGCCCAGTTTACGAAGTTCGTTGCCACCGGCTTGAAAGCCTTTTTCAATCAAAAAGCCCATGCCGACGAGTTCTGCACCGGCTTGATTGACGAGGTCCATAATGCCCTTGGCAGCATTGCCATTGGCTAAGAAGTCATCAATGAACAAAACCTTATCACCGGGGCAGAGATAATCTTTACTGACGCAAACGTCATAAGTACGGTTTTTGGTAAAGGAAAATACCTTTGTTGCAAGCATATTGTCCATTGTGCTCGGGACTTTCTTTTTCGCAAAGACAACGGGTAATTCGAGCAAGTAACCCACCATGATGGCGGGAGCGATGCCGCTTGCTTCAATGGTTAGAATTTTGTTGATCTTGGTGCTGGCGAAGCGGCGGACGAATTCGACAGCCATGGATTTCATCAAAATGGGATCCATTTGATGGTTGATGAAGTTATCGACTTTAAGGATGCCGCCGTCAAGACATTTTCCGTCTCGAAGAATGCGCTCTTTGAGTGCTTTCATAGTATTTTCGGCGCCCGACGATATCCTGTTGGATCCGGTACGCCGTCTCCTTTCAGTAAAGAATTTCAGTGAGTACCTGCTAGTCCAACAAAATAGCTCTGAAAATAGATAGGTAGAACCTAATCCAAAGGCTATCTTGTTGAGAACAAAGAAGAGATGGCGCAATTATACGGCTCGGAGAATATTTCGCTTCTTTAGCCACTTTCGTTTAGAAGAAATCACTGCATTAGTGCTAAAGTTTCTCATGACTTTTTTTATTCAAACGACTAACGATATTAATTATTGTGATGTAGCGTTTGATCCCTTCTTTAGGAGAAATAACAATGGCAGTACTGCTAGCAGACCGTTTGTTGCCTGACGTGGCTCAGTGGGCAGATGAATTAACAGCAATTCGTCACGATCTTCATAGTCATCCCGAGTACGGTTTTAATACCGAGCGCACAGTTGGTGTCATTTGTGATCACCTTCGTCAATGGGGTGTCACGGATATCAATACCGATTTTGTCAAGGGAGCAGTTATTGCTGTTATTGAGGGTAATCGCCCGGGACACACGATCGGTGTTCGTGCCGATATGGATTGCCTGCCGATGAACGATCGTTGCGGCAAGGATTGGGTCAGTCAAAATGAAGGTTATGCGCACGCTTGCGGACATGACGGCCACACAACTTGGCTTTTGGGCGTGGCTCGTTATTTAGCTTCCCATCGTGACTTCCCGGGTAAAGTCGTTTTGGTGTTCCAACCTGCAGAAGAGATTAGCCAGGGTGCGCGTACCCTCATTGAAGCTGGCTTACTGGAAAAGTATGGTATTGAAGAAATTTATGGTGGCCATACAGAACCGATGTTGCCCAAGGGAACGATCGGTTTCAAACCAGGTCCTTTGCAGGCTGCCTCAGACAGTCTCTACATCACGGTGAAGGGGAAGGGAACTCATGGTGGCCGTCCTCATTTAGGCGTGGACCCCATTCCGGTAGCAGCCCAAATCGTAACGGCTTTGCAAACGATTGTTTCCCGTAAGGTCAATCCGATTGATACGGCGGTTCTTTCCATCTGCTCGATCAATGCTGGTCGTTTTGAAGCCATGAATGTTGTACCCGCAGAATGTACGTTAAGCGGCACCATTCGCACGTTCTTGCCGCAAACACGCGTTCAGATCGAAGAGGTCGTCAAGACCATGGTGCCGTCCATTGCCACAGCCAACGGTTGTGAAGTGGAATTGAAGTACGTCCATGAATGCGGTTCTGTCATCAATAGCCCGGCTCAGACAGAGGCGGCGCTGAAGGTGACCGGTGAACTTTTGGGAGAAGATCACGTTAAAGTGATTGATCCTTTCATGAGTTCAGAAGACTTCAGCGAGTATCTGCAAAGAGTGCCCGGTTGCATTATTCGCGTTGGTATTAAGGATGATGAGCATACCGTCAGTCTCCACAATCCAAACTTTGACTTCAATGACGAGGTTTTGCCGGTTGCTGTCAGCGTTGTAGCCAATATGGCAATTAAACGTCTGGAGGCATTGGCCAAATAAACGCTGTTTCAGTGTTGATTAACTGAAAAAATGCTCTCAGCTTCTTCGATGAAGCTGAGAGCCGATTGGTAATTCAATATAGTCAGCTAAAGTTTGTAGTAGGCTCCGTATTCAATTTGCCGCCAGCCGAAAATACCTAGCAACGAAGAACAGGCTGTAATTTCTTTTGTTGTCATCCCGTCTGTTTCCACCATCAAGCTGGTACCGCTTTGAGCGTTTCTTGAAAATGCCCCAGTGTGTCGAATGACGTTAAGCCACGGCAAGACAATATGTTCTGTAAACGGGACGGAGTCCACGGCATGCATGATCGGTGTAGTGATTTGAAGGTCTTCAGAACCGTATAACCACTCTTGGCAATCGGTTTCAAGGCGTCTCATGGCTTCATAGGCAAGCCAAACGATTTCTGCTCGTTCATCTGCAATAAAGAGTTCTCCACCCGCGGTTTCCAAATCAACGGTTTCAACAATTTCTCCGCTACGTTTAACCAGGTCAAATTCCCAGCGTTTAACAACGGTCGCTTCGTAAGCAATGGCTTCATAGTAGAGCGCTTTCACCGGATGGTGGGCGTGGGAGATGACAATTTTTAGGAGAGAGGAAGTATTCGGGCTTCGCCGCGACGCGTTTAAATGCTTTTGGATCCAATACCGCATCAAGAGTCAGAGCGGCGTGATCAAAGCCAAAGATTTGTCGCATCAAATCATTGGGGAAAAATCCTCCCATGGGGCGCGCCGCCGTTTCGATCAAGCGAGGTCCTTTGGGCGTCAGCATTAATTCTGTGTGAGAGGGGCCGTAACGGAAACCCAAAGCGTCGAGTACTTTTAGAGATTTAGAGGATTTGAAAGAACGTAAAAGAGCCTCAAGATGAAACCACAAACCGAAACTCTACGTATATTTGGATTGTTTGCTATCAGACACTTTGCAATTTTTAGGCCAACTCTACCGTGAGGTACTACGAGGTGTGCCTAAGTACGCATTTGAATTCGATAAGCAATGTTAAAAGATCACGCTAATGCAGACTTGGAAAACTTCTCTGGAGGGCAGTATGTGCCAGGAGATGCGGATATGTTCTGTCGTTTTTCAGATGCTATGCCTCATCAATTGCACTTTGTTTTTGAAACCGTGATCACGAGATAAAAGCAGGATTTGTCGTTTTCTGTCCGCCGGAAAGACGAGTTAATTGAAGAAACTTACTTTCCAACGACCAATAACTGGTTATTTGTCAATTTTGACTAAAACACTCAAAAAATTATCTATTTTTCTTACGCGAAATTTTTGACAAAAACTCCTTAGTTATTGGCAAAAGTTCAACTCCTTGAATTCATACAATAAAAATGCAATGAGATCAGATAGTTAGGTCTCGAGAGCATTTTCTCATCAAGGAGTTCGCTATGAAGAAAAAAACTGCTGCTGCCGTTCTTTCTGCCGTTATGGCTTTGAGCATCCCTGCGGTTTCTAACGCCTCATTGGATTCTAGAGAAATCAACATTGTTCCTATCGCCGCCTATACGGCTCAGGGTAATGAACAAGCTTTAAAGAAAGCATTGACCGAAGGACTCAATAATGGGCTAACCGTTAATGAAATTAAGGAAGTCCTGGTGCAGATGTACGCCTATACGGGCTTCCCAAGAAGTCTGACCGGTTTAGGAGTGTTTGTTAATTTACTGAAAGAGAGAAAGGCTTCTGGAATCAACGATAAGGTTGGCAGAGGACCTACTCCGTTGCCGAAAGGAACAAATATCCGTGAATTGGGTACGAAGGTTCAAACGGAATTGATCGGACGCCCGGCGGCCGGTCCTGTTTACGACTTCTCACCAGAAATTGATACATACCTTAAAGAACATCTGTTTGGCGATATTTTTGCCAGTGATGTGCTTGATCATCAGGCTCGTGAAATAGCGACCGTTTCGGCGTTGGCTTCCTTGCCCGCTCCAACGCAATTACGTTCACATTTGAATGTGTGCCTAAACGTTGGATTGACGCCTGATGACTTGAACGAATTCGTAAAAGTCCTTCGCGATAAGGTCGGCTCAGAGGAAGCAGATTTGGCCGATCAGGCGCTAAAAACTGTTTTGCAATCTCGTAAGAAATAAATTTTCGTAAGGAGAAAAAAATGACAAAAACGATTGCAGCCGCTGCTGTTGCAGCAACCATGGCTGTTTCAATGGGAGCTTGTGCCGCACAAACAAATCCGTTTGGTTTGGTCTATCAAAATGCGATTACAAAAAATGAACCCGGCAAGGTCAATATTCATCAGGTAACGTATGAGCTTCATGGTTTGAAAATTGCCGCCAATGTCTATACGCCGGCGGGCTATGATGCAAAGAAATCGTACCCCGCGATTGTGATTGCTCACCCGAACGGCGGCGTGAAGGAACAGGTGGCCGGCTTATTTGCCGAACGTTTGGCTGGCAAGGGCTATATTACGATTGCCGCTGATGCCGCATACCAGGGCGCCAGTGAAGGCGAACCCCGCCACACGGATAAACCGCAATTCAGAACAGAAGACATTTGGGGCATGACAGATTACATCTCCACCTATCCGGGTGTTGATGCGCAGCGTTTGGGAGCCTTCGGCATTTGCGGTGGCGGCGGATACACCTTGAATGCGGTTAAGGCCGATAAGCGTATTAAGGCTGTTGCAACTCTTTCCATGTTTAATTCCGGTGAGGTACGCCGCAACGGTTACATCAATTCCGGGTTAGAGACAATTCAAGCTCGTTTGAAGGAAGCGGCCGACGCTCGTCAAAAGGAAGTTACTACCGGTGAAATTTCTATTTCCGGCAATGTGGATTTTGACAAACTTACTGATGAAGCAATCGCCAAGATTCCGACCGATTTGTATCGAGAAGGCATGCAGTATTACGGTCGTACACATCGTCATCCGAACTCCACCTTTGCTTACACAACATCAAGCTTGATGGATTTGATGAGCTGGGATGCCCGCAATCAGATTGAATTGATCAATGTGCCGCTTTTGATGATGGCTGGCGAAAAGGCAGATTCTCTCTACATGACAGAGGAAGCTTTTAAACTTGCGACCGGTACGAAAGATAAAGAGCTTTATAAGATTCCGGGGGCTACGCATATTCAGACGTACTTCGTTCCAGAATATGTTGATAAAGAACTCGATAAGTTGACGACTTTCTTTGGTCGTACATTGAAGTAATACCTCCAGCCGGCTTTGCCTTTATGGCAAAGTCGGTTTTTTTTAAGGATTCAAAAAATGAGTATGTCACGATCGGTACTTCGTCACATGGTTTTAGCAATGGTTATGTCTGTTGTTGCATTGGGCGCAACGGCGGCTGAAAATGATCATAATCAAACGGTCCGCAATATCTCTGAAGAAAAGTGGGTTTCCGCCGGAGCGGAACACTTTACAGGAAACGTTCAAATGAGAAATGCTTTTGCTCAAGTGTCGCCCGCGCGCAGCTACGGAGCCTATGTTCGATTTGAGCCTGGTGCCCGCACTTTTTGGCATATTCACCCGACCGGTCAAACTTTAATTGTGACCGAGGGAGTCGGCCTAACTCAATCGGTTGATTCCAATGGAAATATGGGCCCGGTTATTGAAATTAAAGCCGGTGATATTGTGGTGTGCCCTCCGGGAATTCGACATTGGCACGGAGCAAGCGAAAATTCCTCTATGACGCATTTGGCCATGTCTGAACGCGATCCGAACAAAGCCGTGCAATGGCTCGACCCTGTAACTGAGGCTGAGTACAAAGGCGCTAAGAAATAATGGCGGTACTTGAGCAGGCAATCATTTTTTTGCTGTTAGTGATTGTGGGTGTTTATGCCCGTCGGATTAAATGGATTACTTTTGAAAATCAACAGCAAATTTCAGGGCTGCTTGTCAATATTGCTTCTCCTGTCATTATTTTGTTCGGTGCATTGACGCTCACTTAGAAGGGGTATGGACAGGCGTCGGCTCTTACGTGGGCGTCTCTTGTCCTTTTGGTCTGAGTAATGTAATTGCCAGACTGATAGTGTTTGAGCACTCGCTTCACGGCAAAATTATCGCCATGACGCTCTTTACACTTGCATTAGCGAGACTTAATTAATTTTTAGGTAATGAGGTAGACATGAGAAGAAAAGATCGATCTTTTGCAGCATTGTCGGCAATTTTGTTGTCGATTACGCTTTGCACGGCTGTTTATGCCGGTGAGCATAGTTCGGTTGTGAATGAATCTCCCATTGTCTTGAGGACACAAGGCAGTTTTACCGTGGGCGGCGCAACGCTGACACATAAGGGAACCTTTTCTCGTGATCATTTTCTCGAACCTCAAGGTCAAACTGCTTACGGCGATCATGCTTATGTTTTTTACCAAATTCCTGTCGATGCAAAGACCTATCCGATTGTCTTTCAGCACGGCGGAGCGCAAACAAAGAGGACCTGGGAGTCAACACTTGATGGCAGAGAGGGCTTCCAAAACCTTTTTTTGCGCAAAGGCTACTCAGTCTATCTCTTAGATCAACCTCGGATGGGAGAAGCCGGTTTGGCCCTGAAAGCCGATTCCGGTAAAAATCCCTATGCGGCAAATCCTTTGTACGCGGATAAGACGCTTTATGAGCTTTGCCGGATCGGGGTATATCCGAACCAGTTTAAAACCAGTCAATTTCCAAAGGGAGACGCGGCTCTCGATGCCTTCCAACGATCTTGGACAACTTACTCCGGTGAACTGGATGATGATCTGAACGCACAAGCTCTAAGTGCTTTATTTGAAAAAATTGGCCCGGCAATCCTTTTTACTCATTCCATGGGTGGTACCATCGGCTGGAGAACTCCCATTCTTACCAATAAGGTAAAGGCTATTGTGGCGTTTGAACCGGGCGGCACGCCCTTCATATTCCCGGAAGGCGAGGTACCTGAAGCATTGCCGACAACCTATGCACCCGTTATCGCCACAGCTAAACCAGTGCCTTTGAAAGACTTCGAAAAACTGATCAAGGTTCCGATGCTTTTGTTGTACGGCGACAATATTGCAGAGCAGTCTTCAAAGCAAATTGGCCCCGATAAATGGCGCAGTGAGTTGGATATGGCTAAAAAATTCGTTGCGGCCGTTAACCGTCATGGTGGTAATGCGGAACTGATTCATTTGCCAGATATCGGTATTCGCGGAAATACACATTTTTTGATGTCAGATCTGAACAATGAAGAAATCGCCGATTTGACGCAAAAGTGGTTAAAAAAACAGAATTTGGATTAACGCGGAACAAATAGGGTTAGCCGATTTTGCCAACCCTATTTAGTAAACTATTTTGTTTTAACACCGCCATATACGGCAGACATTTTCATTGAGTCCAAAGCCATATCAATAGCTCTGAGTTCTTCTTCGGATAATTCAATATCTGCAGCTGAGGCATTCTCTTTGAGGCGCTCAAGATTTCTTGAGCCAGGAATCGGAACGATCCAATCTTTTTTTGCAAGCATCCAGGCTAAAGAGATTTGTGCTTTAGTCGCTCCTTTTTCGTGAGCCATGTCATCGAGTAATTTCAAAAGATCCGCGTTTTGCCGATAAGCCTCCTCAGTAAATTGAGGCATGACGCTGCGATAGTCAGTGAGCTTATCAAAGCCGGAAACACCATGATATATACCTGATAAAAAGCCGTTTGCCAGGGGAGAAAAGGCGACAAACCCGATATTTAATTTTTCAAGAGTAGGGAATAGCTTTTCATACCAACGAGCCATCATTGAGTAACGATTTTGAATGGCTGTCACGGGGCAGATTGCGTGTGCTCTTTCGATGACATCTTTGTCAACCTCCGACAAACCCCAATGGGTAATCTTGCCTTCATCAATAAGCTGCTGCATTACTTCAGCAACTTCTTCGATGGGGCGTTTAGGATCGTTGCGGTGTTGGTAGTACAAATCAATATGATCGATCTGCAGACGCTTTAAAGAACCTTCAACAGATTTCCTAATCGTTTCGGGGCGAGTGTCGACGATTAAAGGTTTGTTGACCTCTTTGCTGCTTTCATCAAAATGAATGCCGAACTTGGTTGCAATGACAACTTTGTTTCTGTAAGGTTTGAGCACTTCACCCAAAATAGTTTCATTATGGTGAGGATCAAGAGTATTGCCGTAAGTTTCTGCTGTATCAAAGAATGTATAGCCGTCATCAATGGCGTGCGAAATCACATTTTGAAATTCTTTTTTATCGCTGGGTTGCCCATAAGCATGGCTCATTCCCATGCAACCCAAACCGATTGCAGAAACTTCCAAATCTTTACCTAAAATTCGAGTTTTCATCCTATTTGTCCTTTAGTTGCTTTATCCAAAATTCAACCGCCTCATTAAGCCATCCTTCGGCATCACTTCCGGTGCCAAGTCCAAAGCCATGACCGGCGTAATTGCAAAGTCGGAACTTTGTGGAAATACCTAATGCAGATAAGCGCAAAAGTCGTTGTCTCATTGTTTCATGGTCGGCAATCGGATCATTGCGACTGACTACTGCGTAAGTGGGAGGATCCTTGTCGGTGTAATCAGTGTGCCCGGTATATTCCATGACGACGGCAGCTGCCCGGGGCGTTTCTGCGGCTCCGAACGCCGCGCTGCCGTAAGAGCCGAGATAAGCAGCTATTCTGGCACCGGCCGAGCCTCCCCAGAGTGAATAACCTGTAGGAGCTACCTCTAATTCCTTGGCATGGTCAATAATCCAGGCGAGAGCCTGAGCCAGATCTTCACAAGCGACTCGAGCACCGCCAATCCGATATTGGATGACGAATGCGTTGAAGCCTTTTTCTGAGATAGACTGAGCGAGGGGAAATCCTTCGTGAAGAGAACCCACATAAGCAAAACCACCGCCAGGACAGATGAGAGCAAAAGGTGCTCCGGGTTTGCCCCTGAAGAAAAACAAGCCGGTTTGATCAGCGCGATTTTTATCCTCATAGAAGCTGTAGAAAACCTGTTTGCCTTCTGCGCAATCATCAATCAGACGATTTAAAGAGTGCAGTATGTCTTTTGTGTTGACATAACCGTGCCAGGGCATAAGCCTGGATACTTCAGAGATTTTTAAGTCCCTGTCAATATCTGCGGGACGAGGCATGAGGTGGGAGGCAAAGGCTTTTAAATAAGGGTGATTTTTAAGTTCACGAATATTTGAGGAGGCCTTAAGGTGCCATTCGTTGGCAAAAACAGCAGAAGGAATCGCCCATTCTGACATCAAAAAGCCTCCGACAGCCGAAAGTAAAAATCGTCTTGTTAGCAATTTATTTCCAACCCATCCGCTGAACCCAGGCTTTTAGATCCGGTTCGGCACGATCAACGCGGTCCCTGTAAACCGTAAAACCTCGGGTGATGACATTGGCTTTAGGAGCTAGCTCCTGAATGGTGGAAATGGTACGAGAAAAACCGCTTCCGCCGTGGGTGTTAAATGGGATGACAGTCTTTCCGCTTAAATCATGGGTTTGCAGGAATGTATAAAGAATCATGGGCATGTCTCCCCACCAGTTCGGGTACCCCAAAAAGATTGTGTCGTAGTTTTTCAGGTTTTCAATATTGCGCAACAGGGCGGGGCGAGCATTTTGATTCTGCTCTTCCTTGGCAAGATCAACCAATGTTTTATGCAAGGTTGGATAGGGTTTCTTAGCCTCAATACGGAAAAGATCTCCGCCAGTGTATTTCTGAATCAGTAAAGCAATATACTGGGTGTTGCCTAAAACCTTCCCATTAATGACAACTGTACTGTTTTCCTCCTCTTCGGTCATGTCTTTAGGATCATCAGTCTCCGGCATGGAGAAATAAACAATCAGGGGTTTCTTTGCGGTATTGATTTGAGCCAGTGCCGTGCCGCTGCCGGCACCGAATCCGGCGCTTAATCCAAAAGCAAATAAAGACTTAATGACACTGCGACGATTCAAGGCAAATGAGTTATCAAACATTTTTCCCCCCTCCATTTGGGTTGAGAAATTTAAACTTATTTCTACAGTCAATCTTATAAAAGCGCCGCTTTTTGCTCGTGAGAAATTACATTGTTTTTTTTGCCATTTAATTTCAAAATGATTTGTTTTCACAAGCAAAAAAACAATACAAAAAAAGACCCTGTCAGAAGAATCTTGAAGGGTCTGAATTATTAATGTTTAGTAGATCATTAAGTGACTAGTGACCTAGTTTATTGTTCACTAAGAATTGCTGCATCAGATCAGCCACTTTTTCGTTATTCAAATCAGAGAAGGGGAAGTGTGTATTGCCTTTAAGTCCATGTTCGGGGAGCATGACAAGTTCAGCATGACCGCCCATTGAATTGATTTTTTCAACAAAAAGTTTTGCCATTTTCACGCGAACCCGCCAATTGTCTTGTCCCGGATTTTTAGCAGCTTCGTCCCCATCTTTTGGAATATTGTCCCCGTAGTAGATGACAATCGGAATGCGAGTGAGTTTCTTAAAGTCTTCCGAACTGATCGGCTCACCTTTCAAAGCGCCGGTCAGAGCAGGCATGTCTGCGGGCACTTCTCCCTTGGGGAAAACAAAACCGCTGCCAGGTTCATAAGAGATGATGGCCTTCACATGACTGCTTTTAATTGCCGTTAACCAGCCGATTCCGCCGCCCTGGGAGTGCGTAATTAAAACGCCGTCCCCACTTTGCTCAAACACAGTAGCCATAGCATCGGAAATGACAGCAGGGTCATAAGCACCGGTATTCGGCGTAATTTGTCTGAAGTATTGATTTAGAGATTCCTTATCTCGTGGGAATGCCGCATTGTCAAAATAATCGGGATACATTCCAACACGGAAAGTATCAAACCAGGTTTGATCCATTGGTGTTGCGACAAGCTGAGAGTCGACAGTGGAATTGCCGGCACGCCCCCGTCTTGGTTGATCGACCAGATACACAGGGTAGCCTTTCCTTAAGAAGATCGTTTGGAAACCTTCGCGTCCATCCGGTGTTGTTTCCCAAGTTTTTCCGGACTGTCCGGCACCGTGCAGAAACACGAGCGGTAAGCCTGAAGCATTTTGAGGCACCTGATAAAACACATAGGCATGATCGCCATGAAGGGTTTGTCCCTCCGGCCCCATCTTATAAGGATCAAATTTTCCTTTATTTTTAAGCACCGTACCGCCGGCAGCAAAGCTTCCCTGCTCGACAATGGTAATTGGTTTGGAAAGGGGCTGGATGTTCACTTTTGCCTGAACCGTCGTAAACGCAAGGCAGGCAGTCATCAAAGCAAAAACGAAGACGTTCTTTTTTGTTGACATAGACACTTCTCCTAAGGAAAACGGTAATTATCACTGGGTATGTTAGTGATTCAAAACCCGAGGGTAGGTTGATAAAATGGCGTATTTTTGTCGTTTCCTACCAAAGACGAAAGCCATAGGATTAAACCAATAAAAACAAAGGAAGTTTTTCAACTTCCTTTGCCCTAGAAACGCCTGGACCTCTTTGACAGAGACATTAGGCAATATCATCCTCCAACGGACGCTGTCCGGGTTTGATATCTAATACTCTGACAATCTTATAGTTCGGATTGCCCATCTTGAGTTCTCTCATGGCTGATAATTGGCGTAATGCTTCTCTCGATTCAATGCGTTTGACCATAGTGCGTTTCATGAAATCCGGCAATGAATAAATCAAGTCGACACTGGCTTGATCAATAGCCAGTAGGTCTGTTGAAGCCATAATGCCTAAGTCAGGTAAAGTCGGAGTCGAGGCTTGAACGCCGGCGCAATCGCAGTCAATCGACATATTGCGCAGTACGTTAATAAAAACGATCTTTTTACCGAAATGATCCAGAATCGCTTTACCACCGTCAGCCATACGTTCCATGAACGGAGCTTTTCCGGGCCAGCTGCCGTCAGGCTGAACATTATGCAACTCTACTTTTCCGTGAGCCGCAGAGCCGCAGCCGATAGAAATGTTTTTCAGCGATCCGCCGAAACCGCCCATTCCATGGCCCTTAAAGTGTGTTAAAACAACCATCGAGTCATAGTTGAGCAGATGTTTGCCGACGTGAAATTCTTTCAAATGCAAACCGTCTTTGATAGGTAATGCGACATCACCTTCTTCATCCATGATGTCAACAGGGCAGAAGGTCCAACCGTTTTGTTCAATGACCTTACGGTGGCCGGCAGTCGTTTGACGAGGACTTTTATAGAGAACATTGCACTCAACAATGTTGCTGTTTGGGATTTCGGCCTGCAAAGCCTTAACCCATTCACGCGGAAGGATGTTGGGGCCGTTAGGTTCCCCGGTATGAAGTTTTAAAGCGACTTTGCCGGAGATTTCTTTGTTAATCAGATGGTACATCCTCAGGAAAGCATCTTTGCTTAACTCCGGAGTCCAATACACGACTGATTGATTGGCTTCGGAAGATAAGGCCGCCGTGGAAGAGGGAGCAACCGTTGCCACTGCCACAGCTCCAAAGGCTTCTAAAGTTTGACGTCTGGTAAGCATTGTCATGGCATAACCTCCTAATGGTTCACCTTCCATTATCCGAATTAAAAACGGTAGGCATTGCCAAAAAAAATGTTATTTTTGGCAGAACCTACCGTTTTGATAAATGACTATTTAAAAAGATAATTAAAAAGTTAAGCCATTGATGACAAAAGATTTCTTTTCGTGTTTTTTGTACTTTTCCCCGGAGTAATCCCGAAAAATTTCTTATAGTCGCGATTAAACTGCTGAGGACTTTGATAACCCACCGCATAGGCGGCTGAATTTACATCACCGTCGCCGCGAATCAAAAACTGCTGAGCCTCATACAGTCTCAGGCGCTTTTGGTACTGAACCGGCGAAAGTGAAGTAAAGGCTTTAAAGTGGCGGTGCAGCGTGGTTGAAGACATGCCGGCTACATCAGACAGCTGCTCAATGGTGATGGGTTCGCGGAAATTTTCGCGCATCCAATGAATCACCCGCCGAATTCTTTGTCCGACTGCGCCCGGCGCATAAAGCGATCGTAGCGACTCGCCTGCAGTTCCCGCTAATGCAAGATAGTGGATATCTTTAATCAGCAAAGGGGCTCGGGTTTCAATTTGCTGCGGTCGCTCAAGCAGCCGTAAAAGTCTGTCGAAATCTTCAAGCAATTCCTGAGTGGCCCAATCAATGGAAAAAACTTCGTTAGATTTGTGCTCGGAAGCCGTTGACTCCGATGAAATGATTTCAGCCAAAATCGCCGGGTTTAACTTCAAAGACAGGGAAATAAACGGGTTCGAGGGAGTAACGTCCAACAGCTCGTATGATGTGGGCATGTCCACAGAGGTGACGATCATGGATCCCGCACCGTACTCATACGAGTCTTTCCCAATATTGAGGTGCTTGCGGCCTTGCAAAATAAGGCCGACAGAGAGTACGTAAAAGCAATTGGGCACTTTGTAGGGCGTTTGGACGTAGGACAAATGCAGCCCTGGGATACGGCTGTCCCATTCGCCGGATGTTAAAACAATTCGGTGAACCCGATCGGCCAGGTTTCTGAGAAGAACCCCGCGCTCATCAGTTTCGGACAATGATGGCCAGGACTGAGTTGTTGTCATTTTTTACTTCCTCCACACAAAAGACAATTCACTTTAGTGTTCGATATGACGCTCGCACATCCAACGGATAATGGCTGGATCTCTATGGGAGAAAAATTGACTCGTATTAGTATCCAGTTTCTTAATTGCAGTCATGTCTTCGGCATCCAATACTACAGCTGTAGATTTAAGGTTTTCTTCCATGCGATTAGCGTGAACAGACTTCACAACAACACTAGCCCCTAACATCATAACGTAGCGCAGGACAACCTGAGCAACGGAAACAAGATGCTTTTGAGCAATCGCGCTCAGCACCGGATGGGTAAACAATCCGTTTTTGCCTTCAGCCAACGGTGCCCATGCTTGCGGAGCAACACCGATTTCACTCATGATTTTGATGGCCTCTTCATTTTGACAGAAGGGATTGATTTCAATCTGATTGATCATTGGTTTGACTTCATTGTGGTACCAGAAGTCCAACAAGCGATCGGGGGCAAAGTTGCTCACACCGATTCTGCGTAAAACCCCTTCTTGGTGCAGACGACTCATTGCGCGCCACGCGCCGAAGACGTCACCGATCGGTTGGTGAATCAGGTAACTATCCAAATAATCGAGACCAAGTAGCTCTAAAGAGCGGCTTGCAGCTCGTTTAGCACCTTCTTCGGTTGCATCTTCAAGCCATAATTTAGTCGTTACAAATAATTCTTCACGTTTGATGCCGCTCGCTTTAATAGCAGCACCGACTGCAGACTCATTACCATAGGATGCAGCCGTATCTAAAGCTCGATAACCGACAGCCAACGCATCTTCGACAGCCTTTTGGCACTGAGCAGCATCTTTGACCTGATAGACACCATAAGCGATGGTAGGAACAATAATTCCGTTAATAGTTGTTAATTGATCTTGAAGTGACATTTTTTCTCCTAACTTTTCTGAACATGGCTCTCCTTGTTCTGATTGCATTGTATTGAGCACTGTTTGTGTATTAGGCGTAAAAAATGCCACTCTTTTGCTTAAAAATTGCATATCCCATACTTTATGTATTTCAACCGGTTACCTTTTTAACGGATGCCGCGGAATTAAATCCCTTTATCTTCTTGAAAATGAAAGCTGCTAAAAATTTTGAAGACACTCTTGTCGAACAAATGAAAGATCCTGAATTTCAGGAAGAATTTTTAAGAACAAAGCAAGAGTTGGCTATTTTGGATAGAGTGATTCAAATTCGACGTAAGGCGGGCTTGTCTCAAGAAGCTGTGGCAAAGAGAATGGGAACCTCACAATCAGCCGTTGCTAGAATTGAGTCTGGTTTGCTCTCTGGACGTTTACCATCGCTGACTTCTTTGCAAAAGTATGCAAATGCAGTTGGTAAACAACTTGAATTTCGTCTTGTTTAAAACAAAAAATCTCAGAAGCCTTTCGACTGCTGAGACATGGAATTGGTTGCGGGGGCTGGATTTGAACCAACGACCTTCGGGTTATGAGCCCGACGAGCTACCAGACTGCTCCACCCCGCGATCATCTAACGAAGGACTGCATTGTATTCCTTTCAGGATAAATATGTCAAGTTTTTGAGTGAAAATTTTCACTTTGTTCGTTTTTTTGTTTTTGCATTGCCACTGTCCACCATTGAGTTTGTGCAGGGATGCGTTTAGAAAGTTGAAGCGGTTGACCGATTTCAGGTGTGATTAAACGAACATTTGCCTGAGTTGCTTTTTGAGTCAGCCAAACAAAAGGTTCGTACCAAGGATGCATGGATAGTGAAAACTTTCCGATATGAGCCGGCAAAAAGTTTAGTGCTTTTAAATCTTGGGCCGCTTGCAAAGCTTCATCAGGATTCATATGAATATACCGCCAGCGATCGTTGTATTGTCCGCTATCAAGCAGTACCAAGTCAATCGGCGCAAACCGATTGCCGATTTCTTTAAAGTGCGGACTGTAGCCTGAGTCACCGCTAAAGAATATTTTGTAATTCTTTGACTGTAATAAATATGAAGCCCAAAAACTCTTATTTTGATTGAGATTGCGACCGGAATAATGACGCGCTTCCAGTGCATGTATAGCCAGATTATTCGATAGTTTTAAAGTTTCATTCCAATCAAGTGCATGAAGAGTTTCTTTTTTAAAGCCCCATCGTAAGAAGTGTGAGTCGGTGCCAAGCGGACAGACAATATGATGGATTTTCCCTTTGAGTGCCATAACCGTTGGGTAATCCAAATGATCCCAGTGGTCGTGAGAAATAACCAATAGATCGATGGTGGGAAAATCTGCCGGACGGTAAGTAGTGGTGCCTTTAAACGCTTTTGTGCTAAACGAAACAGGCGATGCGTAGGGACTTAAAACAGGATCAATCAGAATGCGTTTTCCGGCTAGTTGTATGTAAAAAGATGAGTGGCCTAACCAAATGATTGTGTCAATATCCAGACGCAATTGTTTTAAATCTACTTTCGCAGAGGGTAACGCCGTAGACGGAACCGGATCAATTTTGTCCGTCACCATGGAGCGTGCAAAAGCTTTAATAAAAGTACTGTTATCTGTCAAAACGGGTGTTGGCAGAGTATTGTGAAAAATACCGTCATAAAAATGAGAGCAGTTTTTAAAACTCTCAAACGAAGTGGGAAGTGCTCCAAATTTAGGCTGTCGCAAAAAACGATAAACACCTGTAAAGCAGGCTGCGACAGCTAAACCGATACCTGATAAAACGAAAGCCGTGCGACGCTTCATGGTTACTCTTTGCTTTAATGAAACTGTTTTAATCTTAGTGACAGGTCTGATGAAATTTTCTCCTGATCCAAGAATTTTTTTGCCTAATTTTGTTTGAGTTACAAATAAAGAAATAACAATTTGTTAAGGCTTTATTTAAGGAGTTGTTTATAATTTTTCATTTCACATGAAGCAATTACCGATACGGTTTAAGTGGTGGCTTCCCAATAAACGGGGAGCCCTGAATGTAAAACATGCCTTCGGCAACAATACTGAATTATCTCGTCAATAAAGCTCGTCTTTGGCGCGCAAATGGATCCACCAAAGTAAGCGTGGCTGTCAATATTTTTTGGCTGGCCCTTGCATGGTTGTTTCTTCCATTGGAATCAAAACCATTTACTGCCTATCGCGCGGCATTTCAAGAGTTTTATCCCCAGATTAATCCTCATGCACCAAAAACTTTGGATTGTGTGCGCTGGCTTTCCCAAACTTTGTTTTTAATTTGTTTCCGGACTTCGGCACGCAAAGGATGGCTTCGCTTATCTATCTCCTGGGCTGTTAATAAAATAGCGGCAGCTTTGACTCGCCTGGGTGATTGGGTGGGGCATTATGGTGCTTTAGCTTTGGATGGTAATCACAAAAGTTTTGAAACGATTGACAAAAAGGGTGAAGAGTTATCTCGTCCGATTAAGTTGACGCTTTTATGGATTTTGGGTGGCTTGGCTGCTGCACTGGCGGTTTTATGTATCACTCAGCCTTTTAATATTCAGGGACAGGTTGTATTTCTTTCGGTGATGCTTTTGTCGGCATTGGCGCTTCGAAAAATTAAAGCCCGACTAACGCTGATGCTTCTTTTTGTGATTTCAATGGTTGTGTCCGGGCGCTATCTTTGGTGGCGTTGTACCTCAACCTTGAACACTGATTCCGCCATGGGCATCTTTTTGAGTTGTCTATTGCTTGCCGCTGAACTTTACGCATTTGTGGTGATGGTTCTCGGCTACTTTCAGGTCTGTTGGGTGCTTGATCGCAAACCCTATCCGATGCCTAATGATCAAGCGCTTTGGCCACATGTTGATATTTTTATTCCGACATACAACGAATCGCTTGACGTGGTAAAGCCCACGGTTTTTGCTGCCTTAAATTTGCAGTGGCCTGCCGATAAACTCCATGTCTATATTCTCGATGACGGCAGCCGTCCGCTTTTTGAGGAGTTTGCCAAGCAAGTCGGTGCCGGTTACATCAAGCGTGAAGAGCACAATCATGCCAAGGCGGGAAACATTAATCACGCCATGACTGTCACAAACGGAGAGTTTGTGACCATTTTTGACTGTGACCACGTGCCCTCTTCGGATTTTTTGGTCAAAACAATGGGGTGGTTGATCAAGGATCCTAATATTGCCCTTGTTCAAACACCGCATCATTTTTACTCTCCGGATCCATTTGAAAAGAACCTTCATTTGGATCGGACAATGCCGATTGAGAATTCGCTTTTCCACGATTTCATCCAGAAAGGTAACGATACGTGGAATGCCACGATGTTTTGCGGATCCAGCGCTGTGATGAGACGAAAGGCCTTGGAAGAAGTCGGCGGTATTGCTGTTGAAACGGTGACCGAAGATGCGCACACATCATTAAAACTTAATCGTAAGGGGTGGTCGTCGGCCTTTATCGATTTGCCGCTTGCTTCGGGTCTGTCAACAGAAACATTGGCCGCGCACATTGGTCAGCGTATTCGTTGGGCAAGAGGTATGATCCAAATTTTCCGCCTGGACAATCCGTTTTTGGGTAAAGGTCTTTCGCTTCCCCAACGGTTGTGCTTTTTTAATGCCATGTTCCATTTTTTCCATGGCTTGCCCCGTTTGATCTTTTTAGTGGCGCCGCTTCCCTACATGTTTGCTAATGTCTATGTCATTTATGCGACCGCTGCGGCTATTTTTGCCTATGTGCTTCCGCACATGATTCACTCGGCTCTTACCAATCAGATTCTTCAGCGTGGGTATCGATATCCCTTCTTAAGCGGAGTCTATGAAACCGTATTGTCTTGGTACATTTTGCTGCCGACGACCGTGGCATTAATTTTCCCTCATAAAGGCAAATTCAATGTGACCGCCAAAGGGGGAACCATTGGTGAAAAATATTTGGATTGGCCCGTCTCAAGACCGTATCTGATTTTGATCGGTTTAAACATGATCGGTCTGCTCATCGGTTTTTATAAGGCATTTTTTGATCCCAATCCGGAATATTTAACGTTGGCTATTAATATGGGATGGATTGCCTACAACTTGATGATTTTGGGAGCCTCAATGGCAGTGGCTGTAGAAGAAGTCCAAAAACATCAATTCCCTCGGATTCATTGCAAGATTGATGTAAATATTTGTGATGAAGAGGATGCCAACTACAAAGCGACGATGACACAATACTCACAAAGTGAAGTGAGACTAAGTTTGTCAGGATGTGAGAAAGCTTGGAAGAAAGGTGAGTCCGTTCGTCTCTTGATGATTTACAAAGAAAAGTATTATTGCTTTAAGACAACGGTTTTATCTGCAGAGCCGGGCAATGTTTTGGAATTAAGCCTGTGTTTTGATGACTATGAAACGGAAAAAGCTTTTAATCGCTGCACATTTTCTCGTGAGGGAATGTGGGTTCCTGAAAAAGTCAATGTGGATGATCGCATGTTGACCGGTTTCTTAAAGCTTGGATCTTTATCTTGGTACGGCTACAAATCGATGATCGAATTTTTGCCCGGCAAGTTACAAATTGTTCCTAAAGTGTTGAGCTGGTGCTTAACGTTTGCACCGAGAAAACCAGCTCGTGCGCTAAACTCAAATACGTTATAAAGTTGAAAGAGAGTCTAAAGTGAAATTGTCCAAACTGTCAGCCTTGGTGATGAGCACTGCATTGGTGGCGTTTGCCTCAGTCTCATCATTTGCCCAAGAGACTCCGCATGATGCTTCTAGTGTCTCACCGGTCTGGCGAACTGATGTGACGGGTTCTTTTACCCAACAAAGTTCATTGTTAAAGTTAGTCCCCGGTGGACAGGCTAAAAATATTCGTCTTACGGGTATCAATAACACTCAATATTTAGACTTTGGCGTGCGTGCCGATGAAATCGTATCCTCTGCAACCATGGATTTAGCTTTTACGGCTTCGCCTGCGTTGATTCCGGTTCGCTCTCAAATCAATGTTTATCTGAATAGTCAGCTGCAGCAATCGGTTCCTGTGATGCCAGAAGCTTTGGGTAAGCTTTATCGCACAAAAGTTACCTTGGATCCGAAACAAATCAAATCGAATAATCAGATCACTCTTGAATTTGTCGGTCATTATCAGAACATTTGTGAAAGACCTTCAAGTGAAACGTTATGGCTAGATCTTGATGCCAAGAGCTTGTTGTCTTTAGTTAAGCAAAAAGTCAAGATCGCCAATGACCTAGCTCGTTGGCCGGCACCCTTTATTGACACATTTACTAACAACGCGTCGGTGATTCCTTTTGTGTTTGCCAAGGCACCGGATAATGAGACGAAAAAAGCAGCCGCTATTTTGTCTTCCTTGGTGGGTAAATACACGCAATGGCGCGGAGCGGATTTTCCTGTTTACTACGATCGGCTTCCGATAAATGGACATTTCTTTGTTTTTGCTACTAATTCCAGCAGACCGAGTTTTTTAAGTGATTTGCCTCTGGCAGACGGTCCTCAAATTTATATGATGGACGCTCCTGAAAGCCGAAGCGACAAAATGCTGGTTATTTCCGGTCGTGACGAGTCGGATTTGGTTGTGGCGGTTAAAGCGCTCGCTTCAGGTGATCATGTTTTAATCGGTGACAAGCTTCCGATTAAGGACTTTAAGGAAGCACCGGATCGTCGGGCCTACGATGCGCCTAATTGGGTGCCGATTGACGAGACGATTGCATTCTCGCAGATCATGCAGTATCCCGGACAGTTAACATCAAGAGGGTACGCACCGCCTGCCGTTCATATGCCAATGAGCATTGCTCCCGACTTGTATATGGTCGGTACGGGCGGATTGGATGTCAATCTGAAGTATCGTTACACAAAGCCCGAAGGTGGGGATCAAGCTCAGTTGCGTATGCGAATCAACAATTATTTGGTTGATTCGGTCAATCTGTCCCAACAATCCAGTAGCGGTGAGCGTGAAATGCGCTTGCCTTCCTTCAATGGACCTTTGGCGACCAGTCCCTCTGAAGCATTGGCCTTGGCGGCTCAAAATGATTTAAGTTTTGAGGTGGTGTATCGTCGAGAGCTTTCCGAAGGTTCGCCCGATAACTGTAAATCCGTTGTTTTGCTGCCTCATCAGATGGAAATTGATCCGGCCTCCACATTGACGCTCAATGGACTGTTCCACTACGCTGAGATGCCGAATTTGACGCTTTTCACACAAAGCGCTTACCCGTATTCGATTTTTGCAGACTTATCACGAACTGTCGCCGTGATTCCTAAGGAAGCTTCAGCTGAGAAGGTGACTACGCTGTTGAATACAACGGCTCGTATTGCCGCGGTAACCGGTGCCGTTGCCACAAAACTCTCTGTAGTTGATCAAGCCACTGAAGCCCAGCTTGACGGTAAAGATGTTCTTTTGATCGGTGAGATGCCGATTACGTTGCCGGACTTTAAGAAAGATAATGCCGAACAGCTTCAGCAGGCCATTGCCGATACCCTGCAGGGTGAAGAAGTTCTTCAACCCGAAGAAATTCTCTTTAGTCCGGATGGCGGCGTTGGAGCTATTGTTTCGCTTCAATCGCCCTTTGATTCGGATCGTACAGTGGTGGCCTTATTGAGTGAGGGACAGGCGGGTAGCTATTTACTCAATGAACAATTAAAGAGTCCATCGTCCATGGCAACGGTGAGCGGATCGGTTGTCATCATCAACGAGCAATCCATGTCCGATTTTAAAGTGGGAGACTCTTACACCATTGGTGACTTACCTTGGTATCACAAGATTTGGCAAACCATGAGTAATTATCCGTTGCTTCTGGTTTTATGTGCTTTGGTTTGTGCCGTCTTAGTAGGCACGGGCATTTTCTACTTTATGCGCCTGTGGGTGAGGGGACGTGCAAGATGAGAAAACTGATTTTAGCGTTGACTTTAGCGATGACAATGAGTTCATCGGTTTTAGCCGCTTGGCCGATGTGGGATCAATTTAAGGCCGTTGGCATGGAAGGAGCTCGAGTGGTTGATTACAGCGATGCTCGGGCGGTTACGACATCCGAAGGCCAATCCTATGCCATGTTCTTTGCATTGGTGGACAACGATCGAGAAACCTTTGAGGAGATGTTGCAGTGGACAGAAAATAATTTGTCCGCCGGCGACATCACTAAAAATTTCGCAGCATGGCTTTGGGGCAAAGACGGTTCTCAATGGACGATTTTGGACACCAACAATGCGGTTGACTCAGATATGTGGATCGCCTACTGCTTATTGGAAGCCGGCCGCCTTTGGGATCGTCCGGACTACACAGAAAAAGCTCGGGCGATGTTGGAATTGTTAAAGACTCAGGTTCGTGATATCGATAATTTGGGTAAGGTTCTTTTACCCGGCCGTATTGGTTTTGAACACGACGGTCAGGTTAAGTTGAATCCCAGCTACTACCCGCTTTTCCTTTTAAAACGTTTCGCCCTGGAGGATCAATATTGGCAGGATGTTTTCGAAGGTTCTGCGCGTGTGTTGATCCGCAGTGCGCCAGCGGGCATTTCCCCAGATTGGGCAACTTTCTCCAGTCGTGGAGAACTTGTCCCCGTGGATTCTGTGGATAACACGATTGGTAGTTACAATTCCATTCGCGTTTATTTATGGGCGGGCATGATGTCGCCGAAGGATCCTGTCTACAGGGAATTGAAAGCTCATTTTGAGCCCATGATTAAAATTACGCACGAACTCAATATGCCGCCGGAAAAAATTGATGTGAATACGCTTCAGATCAACCAGCCCGGATGGGACGGTTTTGGAGCTTGCCTTTTGGAATTGCTTGGTCAGGATAAATCGGCTGACTTGATTCGTACGGTATTGTCGAGCGCTCCTATCGAAAAGGAAAATTACTACAGAAATGTATTAACTCTTTTCGGTTTAGGTTTTGATCAAGGTTATTTTGCATTTGATGAGGATGGTCGGGTCTATTTCCCTAACCAACGCAAACAATAAAAACGGATAAACCATGGATAATGTTAACCAGGGCTCGGTCGGGAAATTCTTTTTTAAAGGACTCGGCCTATGGAACGTGTACTTCATACTGAAGTTTGCGCTCGCCCATTACGAATACCTGACACTCAACCTTTTGTATAACGGCTTGCTTTTATTGTTCATCTTGTTGCCGTTTAGAAATCGGGTGTTGAGTCTGCTTCAAACCGGTGTCGCTATCGTGGCAGCCTTTGCTTTGGTTTATTCGGAAAGCTGGCTTCCCGGACCAGACAGCATCATCAGTAATGCACAAAACATTGCCGGCTTCTCTGCCGCTTATATTGCTCAGTTGGCCGTTGATTTTGTCAACATCAAGATGTTGGCCTGGGGTGCTGCCGTTGTCTTGCTTTACTGTTTGGTTAAAGATTGGGTAAGAATTTCAGTTTTCACCCTGGTTTATTTTTTGTGTTTGGTTTTTCAACCCTACTATGTGGCTTGGAGGACCCAGCCTGTTGCACCGGCGGCTGTTCAGGTTGCCGATAATAGTCAGGCCGCTGCACCTCAACAGGTCACTCCTGCGGATCCATCCGCCATTACTTCGGAGACGATTGATCGCTGGTACACCGCCTTTTTGGACTATGAAAAAGATCGTCGGGCGGAGTTTCCCCAAGGGCTTTCAGCTAACGACACGCCGTTTGAAATTATTCTCATGAATATCTGCTCGCTTTCTAATGATGATTTGATTGCGTCAGATTTGATGAATCATCCGGTTTTGTCGGAATTCAACATCCGATTTGACCACTTTAATTCGGCAACATCGTACTCAGGTCCAGCTACATTGCGGTTGCTTAACGCCGTTTGCGGACAAGTCAATCATGACGCCCTTTATGATGGCCGCCGTCCAGAGTGCGAAATCATGAATCGTCTCGATCAATTGGGATACCGTCAGCACTTGTACCTGGACCACAAGGGACAATATGACAACTACCTGCAAACGCTTCGAGATAAGGCCGGTTTAATGGCTCCGCTTGAAAGTACGGCAAAATATCCCGTTCGCTACATGGCTTTTGACGATGAAGAAATTGCAGATGATTTAGCGGTGTTGCGTGATTGGCAACGCAAGACAGCTAAAGATAAAACGTCCGAAAGACACGTCACGCTTTTTAACTTTATCGCTTTGCATGACGGCAACCGTTTGCCCCGTCACAGCCGTTGGGAAGAATTTAAGCCCCGTGCGATTCGCTTCCTCGATGATCTGCAAACCTTTATGCATGAGCTGGAACGCTCTGGGCGTAAAGTGATGCTGATCGTTGTTCCTGAGCACGGTGCCGCTGTACGTGGTGATCGAATTCAAGCTCCGCGTTTGCGTGATATTCCAAGCATGCGAATCACAGAAGTGCCGCTTATGGTAAAGTTTTTTGGCATCAAGGATCTGCCGGCTGAACCTATTCATGTAACGGGACATACGAGTTACATGGCGATGAGTACTTTGATTGGCCGCGCTTTGGCATTGAACTATTTTGGTGCCGATGGTGGCAGCGTACCTCTGGAAGAATTGGTGCGGGATCTGCCGGAAACCAACCCGGTTTCGGAAAATGGTCAGTCCGTGGTTTTGACGTATCGTGATAATGATTACATTCGTCAAAAAGGTGGCGAATGGCGTCCATATCCGAAGGAACGATAATGAAACCATTAGACGCTCCTCGCTATAAGTTCTGCCCGATGTGCGGTCATCCTCTTGTGACTAAGCGTCCTTTAGATGATGTTCGAGTACGAGAGGTATGCGAGGCGTGCGGTTTTGTTCATTATGTAAACCCGACACCGGTGGTTGGAACACTGCCGGTTTTCGGTGGTCGTGTTTTACTGTGTCGGCGTGCCATTGAACCTCGTAAAGGAAAATGGACACTGCCGGCCGGCTTTATGGAAGCCCACGAGACACTGCAGCAAGGAGCCTTGAGAGAGACTTGGGAAGAGACGGGGGCGCATGCACGTGCCGGTATGCTTTTAACTGTGATTGATGTTCCCTACGCAAGTCAAGTGCACTTTTTCTTTTTGTCCGAACTAGATGCTCTTCCATTGGCTCCCGGGCCGGAAACCATGGAACAGCGTCTATTTTCAGAAAGTGAAATTCCTTGGGACGATATCAGTTTTACAACCGTCAAAACCACTCTTGAACATTATTTCAATGACAGGCGACAAGGAGAGTTTCGCCTTCACATGTATCGATTGGACGAGTAGTCCTATAACGATCTTTTTCTGCTATCCATTCGCTATATCTGAAAAGCGATTTGCGCCTTAATCGGGTACAATAGTCAATTCGATGATCAAGCCGAATTTCGGCTCTCCGAACTGATTTTTCGATAATAAGAGACTCAATATGCTTTACTCCATTGCTCGTAAGATTCTGTTTTCCATGGATCCTGAAACGGCTCACTCCGTGATTATGTCTAATTTGGACTGGGCGGTGAATTTGGGATTGACGAAACTGGTAACCCGTGATCCGGTGGAAGATCCGATTGAAGTGATGGGGTTACGTTTTCCCAATGTGGTCGGTTTAGCGGCCGGTATGGACAAAAATGGCGAGCGAGTGAGCGCCTTCGGTGGTCTGGGATTTGGTCACGTTGAAGTGGGCACGATTACACCGAAAGCTCAGCCCGGCAACCCGAAACCGCGTCTTTTCCGTGTGATTCCCGCTGAAGGGGTCATTAATCGTATGGGATTTAATAACCACGGCGTTGATGAAGTTTTGGAACATTTGCGCAGCGCTGCAGCTTTCAGAAGCCGTGGCGGTATTCTTGGGATCAATATCGGTAAAAATGCAGTCACACCGATTGGACGAGCTGTGGATGACTATTTGATTTGTTTGCGCAAGGTCTACAACCATGCCGATTACATCGCGATCAATATTTCCTCGCCCAATACGAAAAATCTGCGCAGTCTCCAAGCCGATGATGAACTCAATAAGTTGCTGACGGCGATCACAACTGAGCGCAAGCGCTTAGTCGATGAAAACGAAGGCAAGTATGTTCCTATCGCACTCAAGATTGCGCCGGATTTGGAAAACGATGACATTTTGAGAATTTCTGATCAGTTGGTCAGCTTCGGTATTGATGCCATCATTGCTACCAACACAACAATTTCTCGTGATGCTATTCCCGGCATGCCCAACTGCAATGAAACGGGAGGTCTTTCCGGCAAGCCCTTGCGCGCTCGTTCTACCGAGGTTGTTCACCTTTTGTATCAACACTTGCAGGAAACGATGCCGATTATTGCCAGCGGCGGCGTGATGACGGGAGAAGATGCTGTCGAGAAGATGCAGGCTGGTGCTAAGTTGGTGCAATTGTTTACGGGCTTCATCTATAACGGTCCGGTGTTGGTCCCTGACTGTGTGGACGCTGTGGCTAAGTGGCGCAAAACGCAAACAGGTCCGGTTGCCTCCCTTCGCCCCTAATTATTCACTCTTACTTTAACGCACAAAAGGAAGTTGCTTCGGTGGCTTCCTTTTTTGTTTGCAATTCTCAACAATTTGCCCATCCTGTCACAGAGAAGTTGTACTACACTGAACTTATCCGATGGTAGCTGACGGAGGAAGCGTCATGTTGCGAAAAATTGTGATAGGTGTTGTTGGTGTCGGCGTTGTTGTTACCGGTGCGATGTGGGCGGCTGCAACGTATTTTCTAGATAATGCAACTATTGCAGAGCAATTGAAAAAAGAGACGGCTCAACGGTTTAACCGCACACTCGTTTTTCAGGGAGAGCTGCAAACAAAGTTTTTCCCAAAAATTCAGATTGTTTTACCACCGACAACCCTGTCTTTTGAGGGAAGCGATAAGCCGCAGTTCACATTAAATGGGGCAGAGGTCGGTGTTGCCGTTTTACCCTTGCTTAAGGGGGACGTGCAATTTGATGCCGTGGTTATTGATGGTTTGAAGGGTCAAGTCAATGTATCTCGGTTTTTAAAGAAAATTCACGAACGCCCCACACAAGAGGCGGACTCTCAGACTGTGACTATTAATGAGTCAGAAAAGAATAATGCTAATCAAGACTCGTCATTTATCAAAAATCTCGAAGTAGCCAGTTTAGAAATCAGAAATGCGGCTCTGACGGCCTATGGATTGCAAAGTCAAAAGGTATACGCCGTTGATTCATTAAACCTCTCAACAGGTAAGCTTGGACTCAGCGGAACAACACCGGTTAAATTCAGTACCCGTTTTGCAGAGAAAACACAGGGATTAAGTGGTCAGGTTGCTTTTAATTCAACGGTGGCATACGACATAAAAACGATGTCAGTGAGTATGGAAAAGCCGTCCATTACTGTGTCGGCCAATCAAAAGGAACAATCAATATCGGCGGAAGTTAAAGCGAATCTTCTGAAATATGCTTCTAAAGATGTGCTTGCCCAAGGAGCCAATATCACCGCTAAAGTAAATGATGTCAGCGTGATGGGAATATTTAATTCCGCCGAAACAAAACAAATGCAGACGTGGAGCTTAGAGGGATTAAATGTAAACGTTTCCCAGGCAGACACAGTTAAAGCGAACATCAACGGTGATTTTGCCGGTGAAATTGAAGCCTTTAGTTTGCAGAGTAAAAAGCTGGGAGGAAATGTTCAGGCCAATCTTGGGCATGCGGTTTTACAGGTTCCCTTTAATGGTCAAGTTTCAATGACTCCTGGAGAGAAAGTTGATTTGAAGCTAAAAGGGAAACTTGATAACTCTCCTTGGGAAAGCGAAGTTGAATTAGTCGGATTCAATGTCCCGACAATCAACGGGTATTTCACACTGGATTCTTTTGTAGCAGACAAGTGGCTTAAGGTTTCTGGACAAGAGACGAAAAAAGTCTCCAGTAGTACGGTCTCGGTTATTTCGCAAGCTTATGCTGCATCAACATCAAACCTGGACGTACTGAATCGAGCAAACGGACGCTTTGGTATTCACGTCAATACGTTGAAGTATCAAGGGTTGACCGTGTCTAACTTTGATACGACTCTGAGTTTGTCAAAAGGGGTGTTGAGCTTTAATAACCTTTTGGCTAATGCTTGCTCGGGCACCTTTAGCGGTAAGGGTCAAATAAACACTGCGGAAAAATGGTCATTTGATCTCAATGCTAAAGGGGTTGATACCCAAGCTTTAATGCAAGCTTTGGGTAGTGAAGCAAAGCTTTATGGCAAAGCAAATGCTACGGTGAAATTGGCTGGTCTAGGTTTGCAAAAGACCGCTCTTTTAAAGAGTGCCAATGGTCAGATATCGGTATCAGCCAACAACGCAGTTCTCAAAGGACTATCGCTAGAGAAAGTGGGTAATGCGGTGAAAGCCAAGAAGGTCACGGGTTTAATCATGAAAGATGAAGATCAGACTCGATTCAGTATTTTGAGTGCATCGGCCAACATATCGAATGGAGTTCTGAATATTCATTCGTTAGAAGGAAAGACTTCAGTGGCTGAAGTCAAAGGCAATGTTACAGTGGGATTAATAGACGAATCATTGTCTGGACTCATAACGGCGAAGTTGGCCACAAGTGTTGATGGTCGCAGAATCAGCGTGCCTATTAAGCTGGGCGGAACAATTCAAGCTCCTAGTTATGGGATTGATTTAGAAGCTGCACTGAAAGCTGGGGTCAAGGATGTCATTAAGGAAGCCACCAAAGATCCTAAGAAAATCATTCAAGGATTAGAAAAGCTTTTTAGGCATTAACAATTCAGGCAAAATC
>NZ_JANRHP010000003.1:0-310776 GCF_024733725.1 Parasutterella secunda | reverse complement strand
TGTATTCTGGTGGCGAGTCAGGGACTCGAACCCCGGACACAAGGATTATGATTCCTCTGCTCTAACCGACTGAGCTAACCCGCCAGAGAAGTGGAATCATACAGATACACTGGTTGAAAAGCAACCCGTTTTATTAAAAAACTCTAAACTTTTTTAATTCCTCAACAATATCAACGGGTTAAAAACCTATAAAAATGGTGAACCGGTCCATGCCCGTGACCAACAGTTAACTCTCCGGAATGAGAAATGGCCTCCCAAAGGTATTTTTTTGCTTTTTCAACCGCTTCGGGCACTGTCTCACATTGCGGCAACAAGGTGGCCAGAGCCGATGACAAGGTGCAGCCGGTTCCATGTGTATTTTTTGTCTCAATTCGGTCGGCTTTAAAAACAACGTTCACTTCCCCGTTTGTTAGCAGATCCGGCACTTCAGCACCAGTTAGATGACCGCCTTTTAACAGTAGCCAACTGTCTTTACCCATTAAAGGTAAAAGCTTATCGGCAAGGGCCTGCATCTGCCCTTCTTGAGTAATTTCAGCTTCCCCTGCCAAGACCGCCGCTTCGGGCAAATTCGGTGTTAAAACCGTGGCCAACGGCAACAATTTCGTCTTGAGAGCTTGCACACAATTTTCCGGCAACAAACGATCGCCACTTTTAGCAATCATGACCGGATCGAGCACCACAAAACGCGGACGATATCGATCAAGTGCTCGGGCAACCTCTTCAATAACCGCTACATCGGAAAGCATGCCTATCTTGACCGCGTCAATTCGAACATCTTCAAAAAGCGTCTCTAACTGCTCGCGGACAAAAGAGGCCGGAACCGGGCAAACTCCCGTTACCGCGCAAGTGTTTTGGGCAGTCAAGGCCGCAATCACACCACACCCATAACCACCTAATGCGCTTATGGCCTTAATATCGGCAAGGACACCAGCCCCGCCCGACGGATCAACGCCGGCAATCGTTAAGACATTAGGAATTATTGTTTTTTCCATAGCGTCTCCAAAACAGACATGGTTCGCTCGGTAGCACCAACGTACATTTTTGAGAAGGTCAACGCGTTGGCTTTGAGACTAGCCATCCACTCGGGATTCATCAGCCATTGATGCGCTAAATCCACTGCCCTTGCCACATCCTCAACCTGTGTAATAGCCCCCGCCTCCATTCCTTTTTCAACCACCATTGAAAAATTAAATGTACTGGGACCCACAATAACCGGAACCCCTACACTTGCCGGTTCAATGACATTCTGGCAACCAAAGGGCTTAAAGCTTCCCCCCATCAGGGTGACATCCGAGAGGGCGCAATAAAAGAACATTTCGCCCATGGAATCACCCAAAATCACTTGGGTGTCTTTTTGAATATCATCCGGACTCTTTAAAAGACTGCGTTTTTGATAACGTAGACCGGCTGACTTTAAAAGCTCTTCTACTTCTGCAAAGCGCTGCGGATGACGGGGCACCAATAGATAACAAACCTCAGGTTTTGCTTGCTCTTTAAGCGACTCAACAATGAGGGCTTCCTCCCCATCACGGGTACTGGCAAACATCACAATGGGCTTTGAAATGCCCAACTTCCATTGCGCGGCCTTTGCCAAAGCTTCCGCAGGGGCCTGAATATCAAATTTAAGCGAGCCGGTAATCACCGGTTCCACCGTTCCCATCGCCTTTAAACGTTGAGCATCACTTTCAGCCTGAGCGCATACCTTGGTAAACCGTCCCATGGCTTTTTTCATGAGTTCCGGCACCCGCATCGCCTGATTAAACGATTTTTCCGACAAACGAGCGTTAACCAAGGCCATAGGGATACCCAATGCATGGGCCTCCTCTAAAACAGTCGGCCAAACTTCAGTTTCCATTAAAAGGCCCATGGCGGGTCGAGTCTGGCGCAAAAACTTACGCACCGCATAAACCGCATCGTAGGGCAAAAAGCACTGACGGATCCTTTGCGGATCTAACTGAACAATTTTTTGTCCCGCCTCTCGTCCCGTAGGCGTCATGTGGGTGAGCAAAATGTCGCACTGAGGCCACTGATTCAAAATAGCCCGAACAAGCGGTCGAGTGGCATTGGTTTCACCGACACTAACCGCGTGAATCCAGACCACAGGATGGCTGGCTCTGGGAGAGGGAAAATCAGACCACGCAAAGCGCTCTCCCCAATGTTTGAGATACGAGGGCTGCTTTCTTGCCCGCCACAATAGATAAAGTCCTGCCAACGGCAAAAGCGCTGGCACTAAATAGCGATAACCTTTAGGGGAAATGTTCATTGAAAGAGGTCCAAACCCAACTGTGTTAAAGCGGATTTTACTTCGGAGACGGCCGGATTCGCTCCGACACCGCCTAAACTTTTCACACATCCACCGGTTAAACCGACCAGTTCAATCGGATAGTCCAAGAAAAGACCAACGGTGGGGCGCTGCGTGGCCGCTGCCAAATGGGTAAGCCCCGTATCCACTCCCACCACAAAAGAGGCTTTCTGCAAAACCGCCGCACAATCTTTTATGGACATACGAGGAAGCACTTGGCAAAAATCCCCTGCAGAGCAAGCAATGCGTTGAACCCGCTCGTGTTCTGCTTCTGATCCCCAAAGCAAACGAATGGACAAACCCGCCTTGTGGCAGTCTTTTGCCAAAGCGACCCACTTATCTTCAGGCCACAACTTTGTCTCACGACTGGTATTGACTAAAAAGACCGCATAAGGCGATGTATCATCAGAAGCTTCGATTGTTTCCAGACCAAAATCCAATGGATAGGCTTTGAAGTCGTAATCAAATGCCGCCCCCATAAGCATCCGACAACGAGTAACGGCACTAAGCGACTTGGAGACAGAGAAGGTTTGATCGTAGAAACGGCTGGCCCAGGGCTCCTTAATACTGTTTTTATCGTAACCCAATAAAAACGATTGACTCCAACGACCGATTACCGCACTTTTTAAAAGTCCTTGAAGATCCACCACCCGTTCATAGTGCGCCGATTGCAGTGCGGCACGAACTCGGCCGACTTCCCTCCATGTCTGGGAACTCAAAACGTGCTTTCGCCACTGTCTGACCGCCACCTCATGTACGGTATTTACATAACGACTTAACCGGGGAATGTCGGCAAAACTTTTTTCAACAACCCAATCAATCTGCAAATCCGGCTGAGCTTTAGCCAAGTCTGCTACGGCTGGCAGTGCATGAATCACATCTCCCATGGAGGTGGTTTTGACAATTAAAGCTCGACGCGTCATGACTAAAGATTCCTCAGGATGCCAGTTTTGCTTCCAATTCACGGCACAAACGCTTACCGTATTCCACGGCCGGTTGATCAAAAGCATTCAGTCCGTAAAGCGTGGCAAGCATGGTTGTCTTGTGTTCATACAAAGCCATAAATGCCCCCAGTGTCTCTGGTGTTAGTTTCTTAATACAAATAGTGGAAACAGCATTAAAAAACTCTGCCGATGGAGTCTGTCGCGTCACAAGTGCCTGAGCCTGAGCTTGAGCGTTGGCATTGAGCACTAAATGGTGGTGCGCGTGACGGTGTCCGGCCTCTTCACACCAAACTAAATCGATACTGGTACGGCCGCTGCCGTCTCTTAACCATTGATAAAAGGAGTGCTGGGCTTCATTGCCGAATCCGCCCCAAACGGCTTGACCTGTACGAGAAGTAATAACGGAACCATCCAGTCTTTCACTTTTACCCAAACTTTCCATTTCCAGCTGTTGCAGCCAAGCCACAACCAAACGCAGTCTTTCGTCATAAGGCAAAAGACAATGCGACTGCATTTGAAGCTCCGTTGAGTTCCAGTACGAAAGAAGGGCCAACGTTAAGGGCAAATTTTGTTCGGGTTCAGCACTTAACATATGGAGATCCATCTCGTAAGCACCGTGTAGGAATGCCGAGAAGACTTCAGGCCCCAAAGCAATCACAAGCGGCAAGCCGATTGCACCCCACACGGAAAAACGGCCGCCCACCCAGGGCCAAATCGGGAAACGATTTTCTTCGGGCAAATCCATTAATTCACAGGCATTTTCTTTGGCGCTGACAAGAAAAACATGCTTAGCGCGTTTTTCTTTTCCGACAATGCCTGCCTTCGCATACCACTCATTAACAAGCTCAGCATTGAGCATTGTTTCGCGAGTTGAAAAACTTTTACTTGAAACAACAGTAAGCGTTGTCTCGGGATCCAAAGCGCCTAAAATCCGATCAGCCAAAATGCCATCAACGGCTGACAAAAAATGAAGTCTGATGGAGGGATTTACATCTCGCAAAGCATGGTAGACCGCGTGGGGTCCCATTTCTGAGCCACCGATACCAATATTGATCACATCGGTAATTTTCTTTCCGCTTGCTCCAAGCCACTGCCCTTCACGAACTGCCCGAGCCAAAGCGTACATTCTCTCCCGGGTTTGATTAACCTCTTCGTAGTGCGGGCTATTGATATCTTCAGAACGTAAAGAGGTATGTAAGGCCTGTCTTTTTTCACTGGCATTGACAACATCGCCATCCACCATCTGACGCTGCTTGTCGATTAGGCCACAGTCTTTGGCTTTTTGTAAAAGATTTTCGTACTGAACACAAGTTAAGCGTTGGCGGCTGATATTTAGCGTCAAACCACAGGCACTCAGTTCACAATTCGGACGCGTTTGAGAAAGAAAAGCGATGGATTCGGTCATGACTAAAACTCAAAAAACGAAGCGCCGATACACCTGGGCGGCGCTTATAACAATCTAGTTGCCATTGTACGTTGGCAAAAAACGGCTTGCCAATGTTGGCATCAGAATCTAACCAATAGATACAGTTTTCAGGCAAAAACGCATCCTGATGCTTACAATTGTCGAAAAATAGCTAAAGTAAGGAATGCCAACGTGGCAAATTCATTCAGTCAAAAGAAAATTCTCGTGGCGGGCGACGCCATGCTTGACCGTTATTGGTTTGGTGACGCCAACCGCATTTCGCCCGAAGCCCCGGTGCCGGTTGTTCGCATTGCGCGCGAAGAAGAGCGCTTGGGCGGCGCGGCCAACGTTGCACTCAATATCAGTGCATTAGGAGCCGGTGCAAAGTTATTGTCTGTTGTCGGTTGTGATGAAGCGGGCTCTACCGTTGAACGTATCCTTAAAGAAAAAGGAATTGAACCGCACCTGCATCGTGATCCCGATTTAAAAACAACCGTTAAATTGCGGATTGTGGCCCGTCAGCAACAAATGTTGCGGGCTGACTTTGAAAATCGCCCGGCCACTGCGGTGCTTGCCAAACACCTTTGTGAATTTGAGCAATTGATTGACGATTGCGAAGTGGTTGTTTTGTCTGACTACGGCAAAGGCGGACTTGACCATATCGCACGCATGATTGATTGTGCACGCGCCAAGGGCAAACCCATTTTAATTGACCCCAAAGGCAGCAACTATGACCGCTATCGCGGCGCTACTGTCATTACCCCCAATCGTTCTGAATTAGCACAAGTTGTGGGTTCTTGGGAAAGTGAAGAAGAATTAACCGAAAAAGCCCAAGCGCTTCGGGAAAAGCTCAATCTGACCGCTGTGTTGCTTACACGCAGTGAAGAGGGCATGACGCTTTTTTCCGATGAGGGAGCAAAAACAATTCCGGCTCAAGCGCTGGAAGTCTACGACGTGTCCGGTGCCGGAGACACCGTGATTGCCGTCATGGCCACCATGATGGCAATGGGCAAGCCACTTGAAGACGCGATGCGAATTGCCAATCGCGCTGGCGGCATTGTGGTTGGAAAACTCGGCACAGCCACGGTCAGTTTTGAAGAACTCTTCCCTAACGGCTATGACGATCTTTTTGCAGGAGAAGCATTGTGAGCATTATCGTAACGGGCGCCGCCGGTTTTATCGGCGCTAATAATGTTTTGGCTTTAAACCGCCGTGGCATCACCGATGTGATCGCGGTGGACAATCTCAGCCGTGCTGAAAAATTTAAGAATTTGGTCGAGTGCCAAATTTCCGATTACTTTGATAAGCGTGACTTTATCGAACTGGTTCGCGCTCGCAAAATTGCCAAACCGGAAGCCATCTTCCACCAAGGAGCCTGCTCCGACACGATGGAAACAGACGGCCGCTACATGATGGATAACAACTATCGCTATACCCTGGAACTCTTTAACTGGGCTCAGGAATTGGGGATTCCGATGATTTACGCATCATCTGCCGCAACTTATGGAGCAAGCACAACCTTTATAGAAGATCCGCGCTTTGAAGGTCCGCTTAATGTCTACGGCTACTCCAAGTTCCTTTTCGACCAAGTATTGCGCGCCAAAATGGCAAAGGGTGAGGTAAAGGCTCCTGTGATCGGTCTGCGCTACTTCAACGTCTACGGTCCGCACGAACAGCATAAGGGCCGCATGGCAAGCGTTGCTTTCCATCAATTCTTCCAATTCCGAAAAGAAGGTCATGTGCGCCTTTTTGAAGGATGCTTAGGCTATGGAAACGGAGAACAGGAACGTGACTTTGTCTACGTCGATGATGTGATTGCCGTGAACCTTCACTTCTTTGATAAGCCTGTCACCGGCATCTACAACTGCGGCACCGGCCGCGCCCAACCGTTTAACGATGTCTCTTTAGGTGTGGTAAACGCGTTGCGTACGCATGAAGGCAAAGAAAAGGTAACGCTTGAGCAAGCCGTCAAGGAAGGCTTTATCCGCTACATTCCCTTCCCGGAATCCCTAAAAGGCAAGTATCAGGCCTACACGCAAGCCGATTTGACAAAGCTTCGCGCGGCTGGCTGCGATGTTCGATTCAGAAGCGTTGAAGAGGGAACGGCCGATTACGTGGCTGATCTTTTAGAACGCTACCAGGACGTGAGCTCCGATCCGACTATCGCCGAAGCTAAATAATGAGCTTACAGAAAGCCGCTTTCCTAGATCGTGACGGCGTGATCAATATTGATCACGCCTACGTTCATACACCCGAAGAGTTCACTTTTATTCCCGGTGTTTTCGAAGCCTGTCGACAACTGCAAAGTGCGGGATACCTTTTAATCATTGCCACCAATCAAAGCGGAATCGGCAGAGGTTATTACAGTGAAGAAGATTTTGGGCGCCTTTGCGATTGGATGAAAGGCAAATTTGCCCGACAGGGTGTTCAAATTACCGATATTTTCTTCTGTCCCCATCACCCTGAAAAGGCGATTGGCGCTTATCGCTGTGACTGTGACTGCCGCAAGCCCAAACCCGGTATGCTGTTAGCCGCTCAAAAAAAGTGGAACATTGACATGCCAGCAAGCCTCATGGTTGGCGACAAATCGGGTGACATGCAAGCTGCACTCTCCGCTCATATCGGCACGCGCATTCTGGTGGGGAAAGACGGTTTACAAAAGCCCCAAGCCACCCCCGAATGCACTCACACGGCCGTGGATCTTTTGGAGGCTGTCCAAATTGTGCTTTAAGGATTTTTATGAGTACACGACTTCCCGCCCCTGATTTTGAAGAAAAAATAACCGACATGGCTCACCTTGCCGAGCGCGCTTCAAAATTACCTCATCCTGTTGTCATGACCAATGGGGTCTTTGATATTTTGCATCGAGGACACGTCACGTACCTCGCGCAAGCACGTGCCTTAGGGGCAAGCTTGGTTGTTGCGATTAATTCCGACGCTTCTGTCAAAATGCTTGGTAAGGGTGACGAACGGCCCATTAATACCCAGGCTGACCGAGCTGCCGTGCTCGCGGCGCTTGAAAGCGTGGATCTGGTGGTTATTTTTGAAGAAAAAGTCCCGCTTAAAGCTGTCGAAAACGCACACCCGGATATTTACGTCAAAGGGGGTGACTACAGAATCGAGGACTTACCTGAAGCAAAGCTCGTAGCCACCTGGGGAGCCAAAACGGTGACGGTTCAATTTGAACACCAACGCTCGACTACCGCTCTTTTACAAAAAATCAGTTCGCTGAACCTAAAAAATAAGCACTGATTTCTCCTAATTTTCCTTTTCAAGGCATCGATTTTTATTTTTTCGATGCCTTTTTTCATTTCCAATCGTCCAATCAGGGTTTTTACCCATATTCCTTATCTATCTGAAAAACAACAATAAATTAATTTCTCTCTAGTATTTGTTTACTTATTACTATATTTTGTCGACAAATAGGAGTAAAGTTAAATTACTTGATTTTACTGGAATTAGGTTTCCTTTAATTTTCTAAAAGTTTCAATATATATTTAATTTTCAAGGGGTTATAAATGGATAGCAAATCTCGTAGCGGTCGCTTTGATTTGTCGGCAAATAAGTTGGTGGAAGATTTTAATGCCACCATCATGATCGAACAACGCAACTGCCCCTTTGATATCAAGGGATCTCAAGCGCACGCCACTATGCTCGGTCGTCAAGGCATTATCAGCAAAGAAGACGCTGAAGCCATCTGCAAGGGCTTGGATCAAGTGGCCCAGGAAATTCGCGATGGCAAGTTTGTCTTCCGTACGGCCGATGAAGATATTCATATGGCTATTGAAAAGCGTATGACAGAAATCGTGGGGCCGGCCGGTGGCCGCCTTCACACCGCCCGTTCACGCAATGACCAAACAACCGTCACCACAAAGATGATGCTTCGCGCCACCATTCGTGAAGTGCAAGCTGCAATTCGTGACCTGCAAAAGGAATTTGTCGATATTGCAGAAAAGCACATGGATGTCATCATGCCGGGTTACACCCATATGCAAACGGGCCAGCCCATCCTCTTTTCGCATTGGATGATGGCTTACTTCTGGATGCTTGAACGTGATTTCACCCGCTTTGACAACCTCTTTAGCCGCATGGGACGCTGCCCGTTAGGTGCCGCCGCTTTGGCCGGAACAGACTTTCCGATTGATCGTGAATTCACCGCTAAAGCTTTAGGTTTTGACGCTCCAACAGAAAACTCCATCGATTCCGTGAGCGACCGCGACCATATGGTGGAATTTAATGCTTGCGCCGCCATGTGCTACATGCACTTAAGCCGCCTGTCTGAAGAACTCGTGACCTTCTCCACTCAAGACTTTAAGTTCATTGAGCTGTCGGACGACTTCTGCACGGGTTCCTCCATCATGCCGCAAAAGAAAAATCCGGATATTGCTGAAAAGATTCGCGGCAAGACCGGCCGTGTCTACGGCAATCTCATGGCCATGCTGACCATCATGAAGGGGCTTCCCTTGGCATACAACACCGACCTTTCCGAAGACAAGGAACAGGTGTTTGACTCGATTGATACACTTTTGGCCAGCCTCCGCATCATGACACCGATGATTGCCAAGATGACGGTTAACGCTGAAAAAATGCGTCACAACGCCGATCTGGGTTATTCCAACGCCACAGACTTGGCCGACTATTTGGCTCGCAAAGGCGTGCCTTTCCGTGAAGCGCACCATGTTGTCGGTTCCATGGTCAACTACTGCATCAAGCATGGCAAGCGCCTCGATGATCTGACAATGGATGAATATAAGAGCTTTAACGACAAGATCGAAGAAGACATCCGCCACGAAATCGCTCTTGAAACCTGTGTGAAAGCCCGTAAATCCTACGGCGGCACAGCTCCGGAAGCCGTAAGTAAGCAACTCGAAGTGGCCCGTGCGGTGCTCAATCACGAAGCTCAAACACTTCAATAATCCAATCGATTCGAAAAGGAATTGGAAATGGAAACCGATTTAAATTTCTGGTTACAACTAGCCGTTATGCTCGTCTGTATTGGCGTCGGGGGCCGCTTCGGCGGTGTCGGTCTCGGCGCCGCGGGTGGCTTGGGTGTGAGTATTTTGGTCTTGGGCTTCGGTCTTCAACCGGCATCACCCCCTGTTTCCACCCTATTGATTATTGTGGCTGTGATTGCCTGTACCAGTATCTTGCAAGGTGCGGGCGGTCTCGATCTCTTGGTCCGCTTAGCTGAAAAAATGCTTCGCAAGTGGCCAAGCGCCATCACGATTGTGGGACCTTTTGTCTGCTCGCTTTTTGTCGTGCTCTGCGGCACGGCCTACGTGGCCTTCGCCGTCTACCCGGTCGTAGCCGAAGTGGCGGCCTCCGCTAAAGTGCGCCCTGAACGTCCCATTGCCGCGTCTGTGATTTCGGCCGGTATCGCCGTGGTCGCAAGTCCTATGAGCGCTGCCATGGCCGCCTTGGTCGCAAGCCTTGCCGTTTTGGACGTCTCTTTAATTCAAATTTTGGCTGTTACTGTCCCGGCCTTTATCATCGCCACGCTTTGCACATGCTTGTCGGTGTACTGGAAAGGCACTGAGCTTGAAAAAGACCCTGAATTTATTCGCCGCGTTCAATCCGGTCAATATCAAGAATTGGTAGTCACCAATGACAATAAACCCTTTGAAGCAACCAAAGGACAAAAATTGTCTGTTGGCATCTTCCTTGTAGGCGTCGTGACTGTGATCATCTTCGGCACGTTTAAGGAATTGCTCCCAAGTTGGGAAGCCGCCGGTAAGATCTCCACTCTTCCGATTCCGTCATTGATTCAAATGGTCATGCTTGCCTTCGGTCTTTTCATTATCGTGTTCTGCAAAGTGCCGAGCAGTAAGTTTGCCTCCGGTTCCGTCTTCGTTTCCGGTTTGATCGGTGTGGTAGGCGTGTTCGGCGTTTCTTGGTTAACAGGCACGTTCTTTGAAGCTTATAAGCCCTTGTTCGTTGGGTTATTCACTGACATGGCCCAGTCAACTCCGATGCTCTTCGGTGTTGTACTGTTTTGCTTCTCCGCGGTGATTTTAAGTCCCTCTGCGACAACGGCAGCTTTAATGCCTTTGGGTGTTTCGATCGGCATCCCCGCGGGCCTTTGCGTTGCACTGTTTCCTGCCACGTGCGGTGACTTCATCATCCCCGGCGGCGCGCAAATCGGCTGCACGGCTTTCGACCGTACCGGTACCACCCGTTTGGGTAAATACGTTGTTAACCACAGCTACATCATCCCCGGTTTCGTACATGTCATCACGGGTGTTGCAACCGGTTACTTCTTAAGCTTCATTTTCTTCTAAAATAGGCTGATGTGTTTGGAGCGGGTTGCTTACCCGCTCCTCCTATTTCAGTTTTTTCTCAGAACGATCGTTATGCAAAGCGAAAATACTCAATTGATTTCCGAACAATTGGCTCGTTTCGTTGTTTGGACCAAATTTGAAGATATCCCCGAAGAACTCGTCATTAAAGCTCAACGTCATATTCTGGACTCCGTGGGTGCAGGTATTGCCGGCGCTGTCAGTCCCGAGACAAAACTTTTAAATAAAGTTTTCGCTATCGGCGGCGAAATGAGCGGAAATGTTCCTCTTTGGGGCAAGGGTATTAAGGTCAGCGCCCGAAACGCCGCGCTCAGTAACGGTGTCTCTTCCCATACTTTCGAATTGGACGACACCAACGGCTGCGATCACTCGGGCGCTGTCGTTGTTCCGGCTGCTTTTGCCGCATTAAGTCTTTGTAATCGCCCAATTGACGGTAAAGAATTTATTGTTGCCGTCACATTGGGCTATGACTTGGCCCGTCGCGCCCTTGAATCGTGCGGCGCCTATGAGCCGCACAACGGTGCTGGCTGGCACTCCACCGGCACGTGTGGCGTCTTCGGTGCCGCGGCGGCGGTCGGTCGTCTCTTAGGACTGGACGTTGAAAAAATGCAGGCGGCGCTTGGTATCGCCACGAGTTTTGCAGCCGGTCAATGGTCTTTTGTTCATGATGGCGCACAAAACAAACGCCTGCATGTCGGCAACGCCGCTCACGGCGGATTGCTTGCTTGTTTGCTGGCCCGTGAAGGCTTCACCGGTCCGAAACTTGCCTTTGAACAAGTATGGGGCGGCTTTTCCAAGACTTTTGCTCCGACAAGCCAAGACCCCGATGCCTGGCTTCGCGATTTAGGCAAAAATTGGAAGTTGGGTCGTGTTTCCATTAAGCCGCATGCTTCCTGCAGAAGTTCGCACTCTTCCATTGATGCCGTCAATATCATCATGGACGAACACAGTTTGACTCCTGCTGATATTGAAAAGATCCATATCAAGATCAATCCGTTTGTTCACGGTATGTGTGGCGGCAGAAAGCTTGACCCGATGCCTGCGGCGCAAATGAGCATCGCTTACGGTATTGCGGCCCGATTGGTTTTCGGCGGTGCGAATTTAACCGCTTACACGCGTACCAATCGACACGATCCTCGCATTCGCCAAGCCATGGATTTGGTCGAATTTGAGATCGATAAGACGCAAAAAGACGAGGATGAACCGATTGTGACGGTCTTCACGCGAGACGGAAAGAGCTACACCGAGCGGGTTGAATTCCCATTAGGTGCTCCTCAAAATCCGGTGAGCGATGAAGCGCTAATGAGCAAGTATCGGGACATCGCCGGCATGGTCTTCCCGACCGAAGTAGTAGAGGGCATTGCCGACTTCTTGCTGCATCTTAAAGATCAGCCAAATCTTGATCCGGTGGTGAAGTTATTGGGATCCAAACCCATCACAACCACCCAGTTTGATATCTAAAAACTTTTCTCGCCCCGCCTTCTTTGCGCGGGGCAATTTTTTGCCTATTTGCACTCTTTTCTGATTGAAAAATCCCTACCTCCCGTTATTGACTTTGTGTTTTGCTAAGATGATCGAACAATAAAAATAGGACTTCCCATGGAAAAAGAAGCAAAAACCCCAACAATTGATCAAGCCATACAACATTATTGGGGACTCCGAGCCGAGGGCTACAGTCTTTCAAACGTTGAAGAACTGGCTGACGCTGACAATCTGTATAGAAATCTTCTGCAACGTTGGCTGCCTGGCTCTCATCTTGGACAAAAATCACTGGATATCGGCTGCGGACCGGGATTTTTAGCTATTGAATTGGCTAAGTTGGGCTTTGAAAGCACAGGGATTGATTCTTGTGCTCCGATGCTCATCAATGCTCGGAAAAATGCCCTGGGATTAAATGTTGAATTTTTACAGGCTGATGCAGCCGCCGCCAGCTTTCCTCACGAGAGTTTCGATGTTATCGCTTCTCGAAACGTTGTATGGAATTTACCTGACCCAGAATCTGCTTACCGTCAATGGCATCGTTGGCTAAAACCTAACGGCAAACTGATCATCTTTGACGGCAACCATTACCGCTACCTTACGGATTCAAGTCGGCATGACCGCCCGCATCGTGAAACGCATAAATATCTTGGCGATGTTGATATCAACATCATGGAGTCCATTGCAAAAGAACTTCCGATGAGTCGATTCGATCGCCCTGAGTACGACAAAGAAATTCTCAATTTGATCGGTTTCGTTAATATTGACACTATTGTTTTACGGCAAACGGGCGATCAGATTCACGACTTTGCCATTATTTGCGAAAAAGACCATGCAGATTGATACGCTTTTACAGGCCGTCAAAGACGGCAAAATGGACATTCAAGAGGCTAAAGAACTTTTGGCTCGCGCCCCTTATGAGGAGTTGGGGTTTGCAAAACTGGATTCCCACCGAGCCGTTCGCACCGGCTTTGCCGAAGTTGTCTACTGTGAAAATAAAGCCGATGACTTTCTCGTTGAGATTTTCTCTCGCTTATTTAGTGACAATGGCGAAGTGATGGGAACCCGGTGCTCGGAAAAACAATACCAATTACTCAAAAAGCGTCTGCCCGAACTCACCTACGATCCCATCAGCCGCATTGCCAAAATTGAAAAGCCCAAAAAAAGAGCAGGGCTTATTGCCGTCTGTACGGCGGGAACAGCTGATATTGCCGTCGCAGAAGAATGCGCACAAACTGCGGAATTTTTCGGACAAAACGTTGAACGTTTCTACGATATCGGGGTTAGCGGCATCCACCGCTTACTTTCAAAAGTAGATCGTTTGCAAAAGGCCAACTGCGTGGTGGCGGTCGCCGGTATGGAGGGCGCTTTAGCCTCTGTGATCGGTGGGCTCGTAGCCAATCCCGTTATTGCGGTTCCCACTTCTGTCGGTTATGGAGCCAATTTCCATGGACTTTCTGCACTTCTGACCATGATTAACAGCTGCTCCAACGGCGTAGCTACCGTCAATATTGATAATGGTTTTGGAGCGGGCTTTTTAGCTTCCCAAATTAATCGTCTCGCGACTCGAAAGGAATAATTTCATGACAACACTGGTGTTGGATGCGCAAACCGGAATCAGCGGCGATATGACTGTAGCCGCCTTGCTCGACTTGGGGGCTAATTTTGAAAAGCTGCAACAAGTTCTTGCGACCCTACCCGACCAACAATTCCAGATTGCTGTTTCTCGGGTGAAGAAAAATGCATTGAACGCTTGTGACTTTAAAGTCACCCTGACAAACGGCGCCGCGGATACAGATCATGATATGAATTATCTTTTCGGTGAAAAGGATCACCATCCGCACACCTGCCACCATGAACACCCAGAAGCTTCAACAGAGGCTCATGATCACGAGCACCATCATCATGATCATCGTCACTTGGACGACATCTTCAGGCTATTGGATCAAACATCCGCAACCGATCGGGCAAAAAGCATCGCAAAGAAAATCTTCACAATCGTAGCTGAAGCTGAGGCCAAAGCTCATGGTGTAAACATTAACGAGGTGCATTTCCATGAAGTAGGGGCGCTTGACTCTATTGTCGATATTCTCTCAGTTGCTGTGTTGATTGACGATTTGAATGTCGATCAGGTTATAGTGACCGCTCTGGGAGAAGGTTATGGTGAAATTCGCTGTCAACATGGAATTTTGCCCATCCCGGTCCCAGCGGTTTCTCATATTGCTGAAGCGCATGGACTAACACTATCTCGCATTGACTGCAAAGGTGAATTTGTGACGCCAACCGGGGCTGCCATTGTTGCCGCCCTCAAAACGGCCGAACAACTTCCGCAACGCTACAAAATTTTGAAGTCAGGCCTTGGAGCCGGAAAACGAAATTACGACCGTCCAAGCCTTCTAAGAGCCTCACTCATCCAAGCAACAGGCGATCAATGCGGACAAGATAAAGTCATTGAGTTATCAACCAATATTGATGATTCGACGGCCGAAACCCTTGGCTTTACTCTTGAAAAACTCTACGCTCACGGCGCACTTGAGGCTTGGTTTACACCGATTTATACGAAAAAATGTCGTCCGGCCTACATACTGTCAGTGTTGTGCAAACCGGATCAGCAAGAAAAGTTGGAAAACATTATTTTTTCCAATACGACAACCATTGGTATTCGTTCTCGAGAAGTCTTTCGCCGTATCTTAAAGCGCCATCAGTTGACTGTTCAAACACCCTATGGCGATGCGGAAGTTAAAGTTTGCGAAGTGCCTGATCAAGATGGAGTATTTCACACTCGCTTTTATCCTGAATATGAAACCGTAAAACGATTGGCGAAAGAGCACAATCTTGATCTGCCCGGTCTTTACCGTTTGGTACAAAATGCCGCTGAAAATGCCTGATCTAAAAACAGTCCTTAGCCATTTTGATGCTATCGTGACTGAACCTGTAATGGTCGCGTTCTCAGGTGGCGCCGATAGTGTCTTAGTCCTCAAACTTGCCCTTGAGGCTTCTCGTGGCCGCTTTCCCATTTATGCTTTGTATGCTGATGCGCCTTGGATGCCGAGAATGGCGCTGGTAGAGGCTGAACAAATCGCCCGAGATCTCCAAGTCAAGCTTGAAGTTATTAACATTAACTCTCCCGCTTCTATCGGTATCGAAAACAACCCTCAAGATCGGTGCTACCGGTGCAAAAAAGCCATTTTTAAAGCTTTTATGGATTTTGGACAAACACACAATGTAAAAATCCTGTTAGAGGGCACTCAATTAGATGACTTAACGAAATACCGTCCGGGATTAAAAGCTATTGCTGAATCAGGGGCCCGCAGTCCGCTAAAAGAATTAGGACTGCACAAATCAGATGTAAGAAAACTATTGACACTTTGGAGTCTCTCTGCCTCGAAAAAACCATCCGGATCTTGCCTGGCCACTCGTCTGCCTTACGGACAAACACTTTCTGTCCCTATTCTCAATCAGATTGATCAAGCAGAAAATTGTCTCCGATCATTTGGCTTAGGAATTCTCCGTGTTCGCTCACACGGCGACATTGCCCGAATAGAAACAGACCCCGAATATTTTTCTTTCGTACTTTCGAAACAAGCAGATATCGTCAGAAAACTAAAGAGTCTAGGTTGGAAATACGTCACCCTGGATTTAGAGGGTTTTCGCTCCGGCAGCATGGATTAATTAGAAAAAAATATCTTCTCTTAATCTATTAATCACCAATCAAAGGCTTATTTTTCTACATCACCAAAAATTTCGGTATTTCGTCATAGATTTTCAACATATTGGGAAACTGTAATGGATTTTTAGAGTTAAACTAAAAATACCTTTTAACTTTACTGAGAAAGGAACAACCCATGTCCACAATTCTCGATCCCATCAAAATGTGGGAAGACCTCCATAAGATTCCTGAGTTGGCTATGCAGGAAGTGAAGACTTCTGCCTACGTTACGAAGACGCTTCAAGATTTAGGCATTGAAGTGCAAACCGGCATCGGCGGCACTACTGGCGTAATGGGCGTCATTAAAGGCGCCGAACCCGGTCCCGTAGTGTTATTGCGCGCTGATATGGACGCCTTGCCTTTTACCATTGACGGGAAAGAATGCGCCATTCACGCTTGCGGCCACGACTCCCATACAGCCATGTTGCTTGCTGCTGCCAGTCGCCTGAAGGATCGCGTCAAGAAGGGTACTCTCAAATTGCTCTTCCAACCGGCTGAAGAATCCATCAGCGGCGCTCTTGCCATGATCAAAGCCGGGGTCATTGATGATGTGGATTATGCGCTCGGCGCCCATATCCGCCCAATTCAAGACGTGCCCGCCGGTCAAATCTGCCCGGCCGTCAACCATACGGCTTCCAGAACATTAAGAGTCACAGTTCATGGCCGAAGTGCCCACGCTGCCCGCCCCCACTTGGGTGTTAGTGCCCTCGACGTAGCCTGCGCCATCGTTCAAGGCGTGCAAAACATGTGGTTTAATCCAGCCGGTATTTGGTCTATGAAGGCCACGCAATTGCACGCAGATCAAGGCGCCACAAACTCCATTCCTGAAACGGCCACGATCACCTTCGATAACCGCGCGCAAACGAATCCCATGATGAAGGATTTCTCTGAACGCTTTGCTAAACTCGTTGAAGGCACGGCTACCGCATACGGAGCAACCGCGGAAATCACTGAGCTGGGAGCATGTCCGGCTGCCGAGTATGACGAAGACTTCAAGCAAATGGTGATCGATTCGATCGTTCGCACACATGGACAAGAAGCTGTCGCTAAGGACTGCGGCGGCGGTGGCGAAGATTTCCACTACTATAAGATGCATAAGCCCACAATGAAGGCTGCCTACTTTGGTTTAGGTGTTGGAGCAACGCCGGGCCTTCACGCAGCAACGATGCATTTTGACCCGCAATACCTCCCGATGGGAGTTGATGTGATGGTCGATGTGGTGGAACACTTGATCGGCTAATTAACAATCACCGGCAATGAAATGGGGAGTCTCAAACTCCCCATTTTTTGTCTTCCGATATAAAGCTACAGCGGCAGCAGTTGCGATTGTTCCATTAAGTGGGCGCGCAAAAGTTCAGAAGCTTTTTGAGCATCCCCCATGCGAATCGCCCGCAAAATCTCTCTTTCCTGTCGAGCGATATCCAAAAAGAATTGCCTATCCATGTTGGCGATACGGTGTGAAGTTTTTTCAAAGTACGTCACCAGCACGCCTGAGAAAACCTGAAGCACTCGGTTTCCGCAGCCTTCCAGAAGCAACAAATGGAATTCTCGGTCAAATTTATCGGCCACCAGCGGTTCATCGGCGTGCTCTTCAATCTTATTGAGCGTACCTTCCAAACGGGAAGCCAACGCCGGCGTGATGCGACGGCTCACTAACGGCATAAGAGAGCATTCCACCAAAGCGCGAGCTTCAATAAATTCCTGCACGTCAAAGTTAGCCACGTCAAAACGCATCTGAATCTGGTTGCGCAAACTGTTAGCGCCCACTTCACGAACCGTCGTGCCGCGCTTTGGTGTCCGAACCAGAATTCCCATTTGGGTCAAAATGTCCAACTCTTTACGAATACGGTAGCGGGTCACACCGAAACGCTTGGCCAATTCCGTTTCCGTGTCAATGCGTTCGCCATTTTTTGCTTGTTCCTGCAAATGATCACGGATTTGTTCAAACAAATTGTCATTTTGTTGCATTTTGTTCGAGACCTTTGAAAAATTGTTAGCGATCATTATAGGGAGATTTTTGACTACTCTTTGATTATTCAACAAAAACTAAGGGTTTTTAATGATGGACACCTAACCTAATTGTCGACAAATTGGTGATTTCCCGATACGTAAAATGCGATAATTTAAGCCTATATGTCGGCCTAACCATTTGAAAAATGTAAAATAAATCGCTCTTAATTTTTCTTCTTCACAAAGTTGTTGGCATTTGTTGAAAAAGATCGACGTTTGAAAATCCACGAAAAGACGCCTACGATTAGCCGAAAATACATGGAGCTTACTGAGCTCCCCTCTTTTTATCACTTCTCCAAGGAATAAAAAATGGTTGATGTCCAATTTTGGCTCCAACTTGCCGTCGTCTTATTCTGCTTGGCTGTCGGCGGTCGTTTCGGCGGCGTAGGTTTAGGTGCTGCAGGTGGCTTCGGCGTGAGCATCCTTGTTCTCGGCTTCGGTATGCAACCGGGCTCTCCTCCCGTTTCCGTCCTTTTGATTATTACCGCAGTGATTGCCTGTACGAGTGTCTTGCAGGGCTCGGGCGGTTTGGATTATTTGGTCGGTTTAGCTGAAAAATTACTTCGCAAATGGCCGCGCGCTATTAACTTTGTGGGCCCGGTGGTTTGCTCCATCTTCGTGATTTTTGTGGGCACCGCTTACGTGGCTTTCGCCGTATACCCGGTGGTGGCTGAAGTGGCGGCCTCGGCAAAGATTAGACCGGAAAGAGCTGTTTCAGCGTCGGTAATCTGCGCAGGCATTGGTGTGATGGCTAGCCCCATGAGTGCCGCCATGGCTGCCATGGTGGGCGTTATGTCCGCTTACGGCTACACACTGCTCGACATTCTGTCGGTTTCCGTGCCCACGTATTTCATCGCTCTGCTGGCCGCTTGCTTGTCTGTGAACTGGCGCGGCTGTGAACTCGAAAAAGATCCCGAGTTCATCCATCGCGTGCAAACGGGCCAATACACGGAACTGCATGTTTCCACGACCGATCATATTTACAAGGAACCAAGCAAGGGTGCCAAGATCGGCGTGTTGATTTTCGCTATCGGTATTTTGACCTCCATCACCATTGGCTCGTCTGAAACCCTGCGTCCGTCTTGGGAAATTGCGGGCAAGATCAGCCAATTACCGATTCCGTCTTTGATTCAAATGGTCATGTTGGCTACCGCCTTGGTGATCATTGTTGTCTGTAAGGTACCGAGCGACAAATTTGCTTCCGGCTCCGTTTTCCGCTCCGGTTTGATCGGCGTGGTTGGTGTCTTCGGTATTTCCTGGTTAACGGGTACCTTCTTTGACACGCACAAGGATGTGTTCGTTCACTACTTCTCCGATATCGCCAGTTCTTCGCCGATTATCTTCTGCATCGTCTGCTTCTGCTTTAGCTCGGTGATTTTCTCGCCGACCGTCAGTACGACGATTTTGATGCCGATCGGCTTGGCTTTGGGCTTAAGCCCGCAACTCTTAGTCGGTATTTGGGCTTCCTGCTACGGTGACTTTGTTATCCCTGGCGGCGCACAAATCGGTTGTACGGCTTTTGACCGTACCGGTACTACGAGGTTAGGCAGTTTTGTGTTTAACCACAGCTACATGCGACCGGGTCTGGCCTTTGTTGTGGTCGGCACGGCTGCCGGTTGGTTCATCTCACAAATCATGCTCTAACCTATACGGTTAAAACAGTTGCGTTAACGGAGGACTCTTGATGAGTCCTCCGTTTTTTCTACCCCTTAAGAATGACGCATAATTCCCTCAAAGATACAAATCGACACAAATCATTAACAAATTCGCCATTGATTGGATACAGCTCAATCTCTTTTTATTAGGGCAAGTTTGAATCGAATTAAGGAAAATTCCCTACCCATTTTGTAAAAATTTAAGGGTTAACCCTAAACACTTTTTAACATTTTTGTAAAGATAACAGAAAGATATATCCCTAGCTCAAAAACAAAACGCTCGAGACAAGAAAAAGTAGCGTTACATGTGTGAAAATTCGCAGTGCTTAGAAAGGTTACGGAAACGTAGCCTCTTCTATTGTTTAAAAGAGAAAATAAAGGAAACTTACCATGGTTGGTACTGACTTTTGGCTACAACTAATCTTAGTGTTGGCATGCTTGTTCTATGGTGCCCGCAAAGGTGGTATGGCCCTCGGCCTTTTGGGTGGCGTGGGCTTGATCGTTTTGGTTTTCGGCTTCGGCCTTAAACCGGGTAAACCGCCGGTCGACGTGATCCTCACGATTTTGGCCGTGGTTTGCGGTTCTGCTACTTTGCAAGCCGCTGGTGGTTTGGATTGCTTGCTCCAAATCGCTGAAAAGATTTTGCGTAGAAATCCCCGCTACGTCTGCTTCCTCGCTCCGTACATCTGCTGGTTCTTGACCATCTTGTGCGGTACGGGTCACGTCGTTTACACGATGTTGCCCATTATCTATGACGTGGCTATTAAGAACAACATCCGTCCGGAACGCCCGATGGCTGGTTCCACGATCGCCTCTCAAATGGGTGTGATCTGCTCGCCGGCTGCTGTGGCTGCTGTTTCCATGATCGCTTTGATGGAAGGTTACACGATCAATGGCCAACACTTCGGCTTCATTGACCTCTTCTCCATCACGATTCCTGGCGGCTTCTTCGGTGTGTTCGCTGTCTGTTGCTTCTCTTGGTTCCGTGGTAAGGACCTCGACAAGGATCCGGAATTCCAACAATTGATTTCCGATCCGGAAATGAAGAAGTATGTCTACGGTGATACGACGACCTTGATCGGCAAGAAGTTCACGGGCAAGCAATGGCTCTCTTTGGGCTTGTTCATCGGTGTGATCGTTATCGTGGCTATCCTCGGTATGTTCCCCGAATTGCGTCCGAAAGGCTGCTCGATGACCTTGGCTATTCAAATGTTCATGTTGGCTGCCGGTACGTTGATGGTTATCTTCTGCGATGTTAAGGCTTCTGACGTGGCTAAGAACAGCGTGTTCCGTGCTGGTACCGTCGCCATCGTGGCTGTGTACGGTGTGGCTTGGATGGCCGATACGATGTTTGCCGCTCACTTGAACGACTTGAAGGTCGGTTTGACCGAATACGTTAAGGTTTATCCGTGGGCTTACGCTATCGTGTTGCTCTTGGTTTCCAAGTTGGTGAACTCTCAAGCTGCCGCCGTTGCAACGATTGTTCCGGTTGCCTTGGCTGTTGGTACGCCTCCGGGAATCGTGGTCGCTTTCTCTGCCGCCTGCTACGGTTACTACATCCTTCCGACGTATCCGTCTGACTTGGCTGCTATTCAATTCGACCGCTCCGGCACGACCCATATCGGTAAGTTCGTGATCAATCACTCCTTCATCCTCCCGGGCTTGATCGGTGTGTTCACGGCCTCTATCGCCGGCTACATCTTCGCTGCGATGTATGGTTTCGTTTAATCGATAAACCTATCGCGAGTAAATAGCGAATGACGGACGGCAAGTAGTTGAACTCTTCAATTACTTGCCGTTTTTCTTTGACCGTATCATTATTAAAGAATGGCGCCGATTTAACGCTCCCCTTTGTTAAAGGCGTCGATATAACAACGTTAAGGAGATAACGAGAAATGGCTCAAGCTGTTGAATTTAAATACGCTCCGATGTTCCAACTCGGTAAAGACGACACGGAATATTACCTTCTCACCAAAGACTACGTGTCTGAAGGTGAATTCGAAGGTCATAAGATCCTCAAAGTTCAACCGGAAGCTTTGACCCTTTTGGCCAAACAAGCTTTCCACGACACGAACTTTATGCTCCGTCGCGCTCACAATGAACAAGTGGCCAAGATTTTGAAGGATCCGGAAGCCACGGATAACGACAAGTACGTCGCTCTTTCCTTCTTGCGCAACGCTGAAGTGGCCGCCAAGGGTGAATTGCCCTTCTGCCAAGATACCGGCACCGCCATTATTCACGGCGAAAAAGGCCAAGCCGTTTGGACTGGTTTCTGCGATGAAGAAGCTCTCTCCTTGGGCGTTTTCCAAACCTACACGACCGACAGCCTGCGTTACTCTCAAAACGCTCCGTTGTCGATGTACGAAGAAAAGAACACCAAGTGCAACCTTCCCGCTCAAATCGACATTGAAGCTGTTGAAGGCAACGAATACAACTTCTTGTGCGTAGTGAAGGGTGGCGGTTCTGCCAATAAGAGCTACCTCTACCAAGAAACCAAGGCCATTTTGAACCCGAAGACACTTGTTCCCTACCTCATTGAAAAGATGAAGAGCTTGGGTACGGCTGCCTGCCCCCCGTATCACATCGCCTTTGTGATCGGCGGAACGTCTGCTGAAAAGACAATGCTCACGGTGAAGTTGGCTTCTACGCACTTCTATGACAACCTGCCCACGACTGGTGACGAAACGGGCCGCGCTTTCCGCGACGTCGAACTTGAAAAGACGCTCTTGGAAGCTGCTCAAAATATCGGTTTGGGTGCTCAGTTCGGTGGAAAATACATGGCTCACGACGTGCGCGTCATTCGCTTGCCGCGCCACGGTGCCAGTTGCCCGGTCGGTATGGGCGTGAGCTGCTCGGCTGACCGCAACATCAAAGCTAAGATCAACAAGGATGGTGTCTGGATTGAAAAACTCGACTCCAACCCCGGTGAATTGATCCCTGAAGAATACCGCAAGGCCGGCGAAGGCGAAACGATTAAGATCGACCTGAACCAACCGATGTCGGAAGTTTGCAAGGAATTGAGCAAGTATCCGGTCTCTACCCGTGTGTCCTTAACCGGCACGATCATTGTGGCTCGTGACATCGCTCACGCCCGCATGAAGGAATTGCTCGACAGTGGCAAGGAATTGCCCCAATACATCAAGGATCACCCGGTTCTCTACGCAGGTCCTGCCAAGACGCCTGCCGGTCATCCGTGCGGCTCTATGGGCCCGACAACGGCTAACCGTATGGACCCGTATGTTGACCTCTTCCAAAGCCATGGCGGCTCTATGGTGATGATCGCCAAGGGCAACCGTACGCAAGTCGTGACCGATGCTTGTAAGAAGCATGGCGGCTTCTACCTTGGCACGATCGGCGGTATCGCTGCGGTGCTTTCTGAAAGCTCCATCAAGAGCATCGAATGCATTGAATGGCCGGAACTCGGTATGGAAGCTGTCTACAAGATTGAAGTGCAAGACTTCCCTGCCTTCATTTTGGTGGACGACAAGGGCAATGATTTCTTCAAGCAAATCAAGCCCCGTTGCACGATCAAGTGCGAAAAATAACCAGTAGACTGTCTCACTGAATAGGTGAGAATCTACTTTTGATCGCCGTTTCCGTTATGGAAGCGGCGATTTTTTATGCCAGGCGATAGAACAAATTTTTCGCTCCGATAGAAATTAACCTACTTTTACACAGTAACGTCTTTTTGGGATCATAAAGGCATTGACACTGCCGATTTTGGAAAGAATAATAAGGACGTAGACAATTTAAATATGTAGGCAGGCTCTTTTTTATAAATGAGCCAACGGGTTGTTGTGTGTCTCGATTATTTAAATACCCGTATTGCCGGAAACGATTACTTTTATTTTTGATAACTCGGAGCCCATTATGAAAACCGAATGGAGAGGCTTTAAAGGAACCCATTGGGTCGACGATGTCGATGTGCGTGACTTCGTTCAAAACAACTACACTCCCTATGACGGCGATGATTCGTTCTTAGAGCCGCCTACTGAAGCGACCTCTAAGCTTTGGGATCTTTTGCAAGGCTTACAGAAAGAAGAACGTGCTAAAGGCGGCGTGCTCGACATGGAAACGGAAATTGTCTCCGGCATTACCGCTTACAAAGCTGCCTACATGGGCGAAGGCACTAAGGATCTCGAAAAGGTTGTCGGTTTGCAAACTGACAAGCCCTTAAAGCGTGCTTTTATGCCTTTTGGCGGCATCAAGATGGCCGAACAAGCTTGTGAAACCTACGGCTATAAGCCCAATCCTAAGTTCCACAAGATTTTCACGGAATACCATAAGACTCATAACCAGGGTGTGTACGATGCCTATACGCCTGAAATGCGTCTTGCCCGCAAAAACAAGATCATTACGGGTTTGCCTGACACCTATGGCCGTGGCCGTATTGTCGGTGACTACCGTCGTGTCGCCCTTTACGGTATCGACTTTTTGATTGCCAAAAAGAAAGAAGACATGGCCCATTGCGGATGCGGCATGATGACCGACGAAATCATTCGTCAGCGTGAAGAAATCACCGATCAAATTCGCGCCCTTATGCAGATGAAGGAAATGGCTGCCGACTACGGTTATGACATTTCTGTTCCGGCCAAGAACGCTCGCGAAGCTGTTCAATGGCTCTACTTTGGTTACTTAGCCGCTATTAAAACTCAAAATGGCGCTGCCATGTCTGTCGGCCGTATTTCCACGTTCTTGGATATCTACATTCAACGTGATTTGGCTGAAGGCACGCTCACGGAATCCGAAGCCCAGGAATTGATTGACCACTTGGTGCTCAAATTCCGTATGGTGAAATTTGCCCGTATTCCGTCCTATAACCAATTGTTCTCGGGCGACCCGGTGTGGGCTACTTTGGAAGTGGCGGGCCTTGGCATGGACGGCCGTTCCATGGTCACCAAGAATGACTTCCGCTTCTTGCATACCCTTGAAAATATGGGACCGTCGCCGGAACCGAATTTGACGATTCTGTACACGAAGCACTTGCCTAAAGCTTTCCGTGACTACGCCGCGAAGATTTCGATCAACACATCTTCTGTTCAGTATGAAAACGATGATGTGATGCGCCCGATCTGGGGTGATGATTACTCCATCTGCTGCTGCGTATCCGCTACGGAAACCGGTAAGGAAATGCAGTTCTTCGGTGCTCGTGCCAATTTGGCAAAGTGCATGCTCTACGCTATTAATGGCGGCGTTGACGAACAAACGCTCATGCAAGTGGGTCCCGAATTGCGCCCGATCACTTCCGAATACCTCGACTATGACGAAGTGATGGAACGCTTTGACAAGATGATGGATTGGTTGGCCGGTCTCTACGTGAACACCCTCAACCTGATCCACTACATGCACGACAAGTACTACTATGAAGCTGCAGAGTTGGCCTTGATTGATACGGACGTGCGTCGTACGTTTGCGACCGGTATCGCTGGTTTCTCGCATGTAGTCGACTCCCTTTGCGCCATTAAGTACGCTAAGGTCAAGACCGTGCGTAACGAACAAGGTGTGGTCATTGGTTACGAAACCGAAGGCGACTTCCCGCGCTACGGCAACGATGATGATCGTGCGGACTCCATCGCCGTGTGGCTTTTGAAGACCTTCATGAAGAAGCTTCGCAAGTTCCACACATACCGCAACTCCGAACCGACCACTTCGATTTTGACGATTACGTCCAACGTTGTGTACGGCAAGGCTACGGGCGATCTTCCGGATGGCCGCAAGTCAGGCGAGCCGCTCTCTCCGGGTGCCAACCCCAGCTACGGCGCGGAACAAAACGGTTTGCTTGCCTCGTTGAATTCTGTGGCTAAGCTTCCCTACGAATACGCTTTGGACGGCATCTCCAACACGCAAACCATTAGTCCCGACGCTCTCGGCCATTCGCTCGAAGAACGCGTCAACAACTTGGTTCGCGTGATGGACGGTTATTTCGAACGCGGTGCCCATCATCTCAATGTCAACATTTTCGGTACGGAAAAGTTGATCGATGCAATGGAACACCCGGAAAAACCTGAATATGCGAACTTCACGATTCGTGTGTCTGGCTACGCTGTCAAGTTCATTGACTTGACCCGTGAACAACAACTCGACGTGATTTCTCGTACTTGCCACAAAGCGATGTAATTTGACAAACCGCACGCCATCAGTCCGTACAACGCGGATTGAGTGGCGTGCATTTTTTTTGTGATTGTCATGACCCTTGCACATGTTCACTCTTATGAAACGTTCGGCTCTGTAGACGGCCCCGGCGTGCGTTTTGTTCTCTTTTTACAGGGCTGCAAAATGCGCTGTCAGTACTGTCACAACCCCGATACGTGGAAAATGGGTATCGGCGAACAAAAAAGTGCTCGCGAGATCTTAGACTTTGCCTTGCGCTACAAGTCGTATTGGGGAGAAGACGGCGGAATTACTGTCAGCGGCGGGGAGCCGTTGCTGCAAATTGACTTCCTTTTAGAATTTTTCAAAATGGCCAAGGCCGAAGGGATACATACCACCATTGATACAGCCGGCTGGCCTTTTACCCGAAAAGAGCCATTCTTTTCCAAATTTAAAGAGCTGATGCAATTGACCGATTTGGTTATGCTCGACATTAAGCATATTGACGATGCCAAACACCGAGAATTGACCAAACAGTCCAATGCAACCATTCTGGATTGTGCTCACTATTTAGACGAGATCCATAAAGATGTGTGGATTCGCCATGTGTTGGTACCAGGGCGAACCGACGAAGACGAAGCGCTACAAAAGCTGTCTGATTTTATTTCTACTCTCCACAATGTCAGAAAAGTAGAAGTACTACCCTACCATTCTTTCGGCATGTACAAATGGGAAGAGTTGGGGTTAAAGTATGAACTCAAGGATACGCCGACTCCGTCTACTGAGCGGGTGATTAATGCTGAGAAAATCCTGAAGACGTCTTCTTATCGTTAAGATCTGAAAGCCATCTCTAAAGGCGTGCTCATCATAATTTCAAGCTGAACGTGTTTTGGATGTGTATGGTTGACCGGAGCTCACTACGGATAGCTGCAGGCGCGGAGTCATCGTGGGCGCAATTAAGACCCATCTGAGATTAATTCTTGCATAAATTGAAATTTCTGAATTAGCGGGCGATCGTAAGACACTTCAGGAAATTTTTGACGAATAGTCAATTCTCACCCCAGAACCAACCATTCTTCACTTGACCTGTTTAAGGTAGCCTCCCGAAGAATCTCGGGAGGCTCTTTTTTAGATAAATTAAATGGAGTAACCGGCTTTACGGGCAAAACGAACCGTCGCATCCAAGAAACCTTGCTTGGATCCACAGTCATAGCGAATACCGTCAAAGCGGTGAGAGTACGTTGTATTCAGATTCAACTGACCGGCGATAGCATCCGTTAATTGGATTTCTCCGCCAACGCCCTTTTGAACTTTCTTTAAGCGTTCAAAGATTTCCGGCTCCAACACATAACGACCGATCACAGCAAGGGTTGAAGGCGCATGATCAGGATCGGGTTTTTCAACCATTTCGTGTACCAGGCTTGTGGTCGCAAGACTATCTTCGACTCCAACAATACCGTACTTTTTCGTATCAGCCTTCGGCACATCCTGAACCGCCAAAATATTTCCACCGCCCAATTGCTTGCGCGCTTCAATTAACTGACCGATGGCAGACTGTTGAGCATCAATTAAGTCATCGGCCAACATTACGGCAAAAGGTTCATCTCCAACCACGGGTTGAGCGCAAAGAACCGCATGACCCAGTCCCAACGGTTCTGGCTGACGAATATAGATGAAAGTCACGCCCATCGGCGCAATAGAGCGAACCGTTTGAAGTAATTCTGTCTTACCCTTTTCAATTAATTCTTTTTCCAGCATCGTAGCCTTATCGAAATGATCTTCAATGGCTCGTTTATAACGCCCAGTGATAAAAATCATTTCTGTAATACCGGCTGCGTACGCTTCTTCTACCGCATACTGGATTAAAGGCTTATCCACGACCGGCAGCATTTCCTTAGGCATTGCTTTTGTCGCCGGTAAAAAACGAGTTCCGAGCCCTGCGACCGGGAATACAACTTTGCGAACGTCTTTCATCTTTTATGACTCAAAGAATTAAAATACACAGCCGTTAAGTATATCGAATCCTCTTTCAACTAAGCCTAAAGACCTAGGATTAATACCCATGCAAAGCGAACAAAATGTAACCGTCATCGGAGATGTTCACGGTTGCCTACCAAGCTTATCCCAACTTTTAGAAAAAATTCCAGAAAACTCTCCACTGATTTTTATCGGGGACCTCATTAATCGGGGACCTGCATCGTTGGAAACGTTGCGACTTGTGTATTCCATGGGAAAACGAGCGACTTTAATTTTGGGCAATCATGAAATGCATCTGCTCGCGACAGCTGCCGGCGCCGGCAAACCCAACCGCAGAGACACTATTGATGAAATTCTGGCCGCTCCAGACGCTGAAAAATTGATTGATTGGATTCGTCACCAATATTTACTTTATGACTGGAAAGATTACACCTTCGTTCATGCGGCAATCGATCCGGCCTGGTCTTTAAAGAAAGCTCGCGCTCTAGCTTGCGAAGTTCAAGAACATTTACGAAGTGATCATTGGAAAGATTACTTGCAGGAAATGTATGGCAAAGATCTTTGGGACAACGACTTAACCGGTTCCGCTCGCATGCGAGCTATTTTGAATGGTTTTACACGAATCCGCTTCGTGGACAAAAAAGGCGTTCCCGATTATAAGGCCAAAGATTCTCCCAACAATACACCTAAACATCTAATACCTTGGTTTGAGTGCTCTCACAGAAAAACAAAAAACGACAATATTGTGTTTGGCCATTGGTCAACACTGGGACTTGTTATTCAAGAGCACATCATTGCACTGGACACAGGTTGCATATGGGGCGGAGCGCTAACTGCTGTCGTGCTGCCTCAAAGACAAATCATTCAAGTAAAAGCGCCCCAATATTGCGATCCTTTTGCTTAATTAGGCTTTCTCGAGAGTTCCGACAGCATCACAGTGGTGATGCACATTGTCGGGATAATCCTTCATCGGGTCGGTCACTCCCATGGCAGAACTCATCAGCGCGGAAGCCTCGCATGCGACCTCGTGGCGAGTTTTACCCTCCACGTTAATCGTGGGCAGTACCTTTAGAGTCACCGCGAGTCCTGGAGTGCTGCATATTGTCCAAAGGCATTTAAAAATGGAAATGTTTGCGTAAGATGCCTTGGTGGTTTTAACCCCATTTTCCGTATAACAAATCGCAACCGGCAACACCGGAGTACATGACAATATTGCCGGTTCAATCAGATTTGGTTTAAGAGGTAAAAGAGAAACCCCTTCACTCGTCTTCCCCTCGGGAAAAAGCATGATGGTTTGATGTTGCATCAAAGCGGCGCTAATTTGCTCATTCACGGAAATGATTGAACGGCGATTCTTTCTCTGGATAAAAAGCGTATCCACTCCCTTAGCGATACGACCGAATACTGGCCAACCGGCGATCTCGCTTTTGGCGATAAAGCGACCGGGTTTCATGGCATTAAGCGCGAAAATATCCACAAAGGAAATATGATTGGCAACAATCAGGCAGTGGCTCTTATAAACGTCCCCTTCAACAGAAAAGCGCATCCCGATCATGTCAATAAAAGTTCGGGCCCATGTTTTGATAATTTTTCGTTTGGCTTCTGGCTTTATCCATTGAAGATAAAACAACACCAGTAAAATACAGGCTAAGGCAAATAAAAGCGCCAAGATAAATCGAAAAGAACCAACGATCTTATTCATACGTCAACAGAAGTGGATTCATTAAAAAACTGCTGCAAGATGATACACGCTGCCTCATCGTCTATAAAGTCTGCTTCACTATCAACAACGGCCGAGGAATAACGTTCATCAATTCTGTTAACCGGCAAATGAAACCGACCCTCAAGTTGCCTTGCAAAACGCTCACATCGATTTGTCATTTCGTGAGAATGACCATCAGGATGCCTAGGTATTCCTACAACAAAAGCCACCGGCGACCATTCTCTCACCAACGCGTTTATTCCATTCCAACGAGATTGAACCGTCCGGGAATCAATAATCCGGTAGGGACTCGCTTGCCGCGTCAGGGTATTTCCAAGCGCAACACCTATTCTTTTCTCACCGAAATCAAAGCCAATAATTACTCCGTCGCTCATGCGTGCCCCACTTCTTCTCCCCACGCTTCCAGTGTGGTTGAATCAATACCTAAAAGTTTCAACGCCTTCTCGTAACGCTCTTCAATCGGTGTGTCGAAAATAATTTTTTCATCCGCTGGCGCAATCAGCCAACCACTCACGGACAATTCCGCTTCCAACTGCCCCTCGCTCCATCCTGAATAACCAAGCGAGAGCAAGAATTTTTCAGGAACGTCTTCACAAGCTCCGATCGCTTCTAAAACATCACGGGATGTCGACAAATATATTTGATCCGTCACCTGCATGGTTGAGTGATATTTCTTATTGGCGCTGTGCAGCACAAAGCCTCTTTCTATCTGAACAGGCCCACCGTCGTAAAGGAAAATTTCTTTTAGCGCCGGATTCTTATTTTCAATCCCGATTCTTTGCAAAAGCGATTCCACACTGAGACGAATGGAACGGTTAATGACAATCCCCATCGCCCCGCTTTTTGTATGCTCGCAAAGGTAAACAACCGTCCCGGCAAATGTCGGGTCTTTCATATTGGGTGCTGCAATCAAAAAATGATCTTTATAGGAAACAAATTCTGCCATTCTGACTTTCCCCATCATCCTAACAAAAGAGTATTTTTACACATCTGTCACGCCTGCGCTATGATGGAAGAATTCTGTTACTTTGAGATGCATCATGGTTGAAAACGTCCTCGAACAATTAATCGATCTTTTCAAAACAGGTCAGGCTCAATTCCGGGTTCTGGAGCATGCCGCAGGCGGAAAATCCAGCCAATCTGTTGCTGAAATTCGCGGCACAGAATTAGGCCAAGGTGCTAAGGCTTTGGTCTGTCACGTTAAAGGAAACGGGGTAAAGCTTTATGTTTTAGCCGTTTTGCCAGCCGATAAGCAAGCTGATTTGGCAAAGCTCGCCCAAGCTCTTGGCGGACGCAGGGCATCTCTGGCTAGCCCCGATGAGGTTAAAGAATTAACTGGCTGTGTCTTCGGTGCGGTTCCTCCCGTAAGCCTTCACCCGGATTTGAAACTCGTTGCCGATCCGAGCCTTTATGAGCGCTATGATGAATTGGCATTTAACGCAGGCCTGTTGGATCACTCCATCATTATTAAAACGGAAGATTACAAGAGAGTTGTTCACCCTGAACTGATTGACTTCCTGAAAGACAACCCTCCGTCTTAACCATTTGACGCCATTATGATTTTTGGTGTTAATACTCCTTTTCAAGTCAGCTAAAAAGGTCTATCATTGGCGACTTTCTTTTTTAGCTGACTTTTTTATTGCCATGATTGATTACGGCACAGTTCTTCAAGCTGCCCTCACGCCGATTACCTTGATTTCCGGCGTCGGTTTGCTCTTAGTGTCGATGACTAATCGCTACAACCACTCCACTGACCGTTTGCGCCAGCTGTTGCGCGAAAGCGATGCCATCAAACCCCGAAAAGACAATGATCTTGATCACGCCATTGAATTGATTTTTCTGCGTGTGCGACTTTTGCGCAAAGCGATCCTCCTCATTGTTCTTTCCGGTATGTTCAGCGCCCTTTTGGTGCTAATGAGTATTTTTGAAATCGCCCTTGGAGATGATTTCATGGTGCTCAAATCCATTTTGCTTTTGATTGCTATCGTGATGGTTGTGGTATCCACACTTATTTTTGCCAAAGAAGTCGGCACTTCCATGAAAGCGCTGGGCTTGAGCGTTCACCACTAAAGGAGCAGGAACATGGTTGAATATCATCAGATGCTTACCACGTCACTGCCCCCAGTGACATTAATCTCCGGTGTTGGCCTTTTGCTTTTGGCAATGACCGCCCGCTATAACCACTCGACAAACCGTGTGCGCCAGCTGTTGCGCGAGCGCAATTCGATTGCTCCGAGAGAAAATCAAGATCTCAATCATGAAATCGATTTGATTTTCGAGAGAGCTTCTTTGCTGAGAATGTCTATTCTCACTGTCGTTCTTTCGGCAACATTCAGTGGTTTACAGGTATTAGCTGGCATTCTTGAGTGCCTTTTCATGCTGAATCTAGATGTTTTAAAACTCGGGGCACTTATTTTGTCTATCGGTTGTCTGCTTATTTCAACAATTTATTTCGTCAAAGAAGTTTCACTTTCAACCAAAGCTATTGGGCTTAGCGTTGAACACCGCTAAGTGATAAATACCGCCGATTGATCTTTTCTGATTTCAATCGGCGGCATCAAACTATTGAAGCGGCCGTCCCCAGAAAAAGTACACAGCTGAATCATTATCGCTTGTCTGACCAACAGCCAAATATAAGGGACCAAAAATCGAATCGGCTGCCACATAAGCACTGACTGCCTTTTTCCACACACCCAGGTCTTTATCACTTAGGTAGGTAGGCAGCACATCTTCCTGAACCCGCCCCATTTCAAATCCGGCTCCGACGTAAATGGGAAAACCAAAGACATCAGTGTGTTGCAGACGCTTTGATAATTGCAGACGGCCCAAGACCATATCAGATCCACTGTATCGCCCGTAGTAGGCACCGGACATATTGAAAAGTCCTCCCAAAGGATAGCGCCCCGGGATTGTTGAAGAACCGGCCTTGCCGGACAACACACTCACCCAACCATCACCCCAATCCCACGGGAAAATAGTTTCCACATAATAGTCGGAGACCTCGGGATCAGCAGAATTTTCCATCTGGTCATAGCGCCTGGCGCGCGCATCCAAATAAAAACCTTTCGTCGGGAAATTAACATTATCCAGCGTATCGTATTGCCAACTGATTTCGACAAAAGATGCTTCATCATCCATGGAGTTATAGCCGGGGATTTCACCAACAGAAACTTTACTTTGAGCCGAAACATAACCAACACCGGCTTTAAAAACAGAAGCTTTCCCAAGTTCTAAACCTAAAGACAGAGAGCCCTCCAGTGTTTTATTTTTTAGTGTCGCCAGTGCGTGACTGGAGCCGTTGTACCAATCATAGCGCTGGCTTTCATAACGAATTTCAGGCATGAGAAAAAGCGGACTGGCAGCGCCCAGTGGCTGATAAAAACTGGTGGAAAAATAGCTATCTTTCCCAATTTGCGCTTCGTTGCGCCATTCTCCTCCCCAGGAATTTAACCACCCCATGGTATGAGCCACTAGAAAATCGAATGTATGCTCCTGATTAAAGTCCGTAGAAATCTTTCCCCCAACCCGAATGGTGTTGTAACCCCATGGCTTTTCCTGAGGCCTCCAGACTAAAGTTTGAGTCCCATTGGGGCCCGGTTCAAATGTATACGGAACCAACGTGAAATCATCCGTTGCCCAGATTTTTGCGCTCGCTTGAGCGATCTGATCCTCCGTAATGGGCTTTGTCAAATCCAAATCGGCGCTTTTTATAACGCTTTTCGGATTAACCACCTCTAACCCCTGAACTTGTACTGAGGCAACTTGCCTGGCTTGGGGCGGCTGTACCGCTGACTGCCGGGCCAAGTTCCACTGTTCAAACGTTTTTTGTGAAACCGCCAACCGCTTTAACTGAGGTTCATATTTTTGGGCGCTTTTCTCGCCGGCTTCAATAATAGCCTCGGCTTTCTGGAAATCCCCTGCATTGAAACCGGTTAAATCCGTTGTGATCAAAATGTCTTTTTCAGTCAAAAGGGATTTGGAGTGATCCACATTTCTTTCAGTCAAAATGCCAATCATTTGTCCCATCACGCCCGCCACAGAGTGGATGTCTTTGGATTTTCCTAAAGGCGTGCCGGCGTTAACCGCAATGATGATGTCCGCACCCATAGCCTTGGCCTGTTCAACGGGAAGGTTCTGCGCCAATCCACCGTCGACCAGCACATGGTTTTTATAGGGAAACGGAGAAAATGCTCCCGGCACCGACATTGAAGATCGCATGGCATCGGCCAATGTAACGTCCTTTTGCATCACAACAGCCTCTCCGGTATCCAAGTCTGTTGCAATCGCAGCAAAGGGGATAGAAAGTTTTGACAGGTCTGTCACTGAACTGACGTGCCGCGTTATGGATTGTAAAAAGATTTCCAAGTGTTGAGCCGGAACAACAGAGTCCGGGAAAAGTACTCCTTTTTTTGATAACCCTATTTCTTGTGTGCCCAATCCTTTGAAGTCGTCTTGCCTGCGACGCCAGTTAATCTCATCACGATCCGGGCGCAGGGCAAACATTTCTTTCCAATCCACGCCCAAAATAATGTCTTGCATTTGCTCCACGGAATAGCCCGAGGCATAACCGCCACCCACCATGGCCCCCATGCTTGTACCGGCCACAATATCAATTTTTACACCTAGCCGTTCTAATTCACGGATAACCCCAACGTGTGAAAAGCCCCGAGCGCCGCCCCCTGAAAGAACCAGTGCGACTTTGGGCCTGCTAAGCGTTAAAGAGTTTGCATGTTGCACAGTTTCGGCTGAGACAACCGAGCAAAGCACAAGGCTTAACGCAAGCAGTAAGGACTGAAAAACTCGACGAAACATGGACGGATTCCTTTTTAGTCCATCTTAATGTTAATTCGGCACTATTGCAGTATCATTTTCGGTATTTCGACGACTGTAGGAATTTTAAAAATGCGTATTTTGCTCACGGGCGGAGCCGGATTTATCGGTTCACACACGGCGGTAGAAATGACCAAAAGCGGTCATGAGGTGGTCATTTATGACAATTTCTGCAATAGCGACGCCTCCGTCTTAGAGCGGCTTGAAGAAATACTGGGTAAGCCTGTTACCTTTGAGGAAGGCGACATCCGTGACTACAGCCGTATGTACGAAGTGCTCAAAAAACACCAAATTGAAGCGGTTGTACACTTCGCCGGTCTGAAAGCGGTCGGTGAGTCCGTGGAAAAACCGTTAGAGTATTACGACAACAACATCACCGGAACAATTACGCTTTTGCGTGCCATGAAAGATCTCGGCATCAAACGCATTATCTTCTCATCAAGCGCCACGGTTTATGGTACGCCCCAATATTTGCCGCTTGACGAAAATCATCCGTTATCGGTCACCAATCCGTACGGACGCACGAAACTTCAGGTCGAAGAAATTTTGTCCGATCTCTGTGTGAGCGACCCCGAATGGTCCGCCGTTTGCTTGAGATACTTTAACCCGATCGGTGCGCACGAGAGCGGTTTAATCGGCGAAAATCCAAGAGGTATTCCCAATAATCTCTTACCTTATGTTGCCCGCGTAGCCGCCGGTCAACTCGAAGCGGTCCGCGTTTTTGGCAATGATTACGACACGCCGGACGGCACGGGTGTTCGCGATTACATCCATGTTGTGGACTTGGCAAAAGGACACGTAAACGCCGCACAATACAGTTTGACTCACAAGGGATGGATCGCCATTAACTTAGGAACAGGTGTCGGCTACTCTGTTCTCGATATCATTCATGCCTACGAAAAAGCCTGTGGCAAACCCATCCCCTATAAGATCGTCGAGCGTCGTGCGGGCGATGTCGGCAGCAATTGGGCCAACCCTAAACGCGCATTGGAATTACTGGGTTGGAAAGCACAATACGGGCTCGAGGAGATGTGTCGTCACTCTTGGGCTTTCCAGAAAAATTGTCACTAAATTTCTTGGCAATAATGCTTTAATGTCGCACATAAGGCCTCCTGCCAGGAGCGAGGTGCTATTGACAGCTGCGAGCAAAGTTTTTGCGTATCAAGTCGGCAATTAAGAGGTCTCGGTTCCGACGACAAATAATCAGCGGTTTTTGCGCGAACAATATTTTTATTCGAAGCCCAACTTATGCCAGCTTCCTTGAGAACACGAAGAATGTATTGTGCGCACTCATAACGGGAACAAAAACCTTGATTGGCGAAATGATAAATGCCGTGAAGAGGTGTGCCGTTTTTGTCCTTACTCAGTAAAAGGTTAATGACTTCTGCCACATCTCTTGCGCTAGTGGGCGATCCACATTGATCCGTCACGACAGAAACTTCCGATTGTTCCTGCAACCTTTTACAAAAACTCGAAACAAAATTGAGGTGACCAGGAGCGTGAAGCCAGGAAAGTCTGAGAATTAACGCTTGGGAATCGTGTTTTAAAACCAGATCCTCTCCTTTGGCCTTTGTTTTCCCATACGCGTTAACCGGATTCTTCTGATCGGATTCTTTCCAGGCTTTTTCTCCGTTTCCGTTAAAGACATAATCCGTACTTAAATGCACGAAATACGCGCCCAACTCCGAAGCGGCCTGAGCCATCAATGCCGGCGCTTCAGCGTTGACGGTCTGAGCCTCACAAAGATAGCGAGGAGCCTTATCAACGGCCGTAAAAGCCGCTGCATTGACAATAGCCTCGGGTTGCTCACACAAGAGATATCGATAAACTGCCTCGGGATAAAGCAAATCACCACCGAATTGTTGTTTCTGCGGACAAACCCAGTCGAAGTCATCTCTAAAAAGTTCTAGAAGAGAACTTCCTACTTGTCCGCCTGCGCCAAACAAAACGACTTTCAATTTTTCTTTCCCTTAATCGCGTCCAGATGCTTTTTCAGATAAATCCCCGTAACGCTCTTTTTATTTTTCATAATTTGTGCGGGCGTTCCGCAGGCCACGATTTCACCGCCATCTTGTCCTCCGTCAGGCCCCATATCCACAACCCAATCGGCCGAGGCAATGACATCCAAATTATGCTCGATGATTACAACGGTGTTGCCGGCATCACGCAGTTTTTTCACAACCTCAACCAGCATTTTGACATCCTCAAAATGAAGGCCTGTTGTAGGTTCATCCAAAATGTAAAGCGTTTGGGAAGTGTCCTTCCTCGACAATTCCAGAGCAAGCTTCATTCGCTGCGCTTCGCCGCCTGAAAGTGTCAAAGCGCTTTGACCTAATTTGACGTAGCCCAACCCCACATCCACCAAAGTATCCAACTTACGCGATATGATCGGATGCGTGGCAAAAATCTTTCTAGCTTCCTCTACGGTTAGGTTTAATACCTCCGCAATATTGAGTCCTTTATAGAGCACCTCCAGCGTTTCACGATTGTATCGTTGACCATGGCAATGTTCACATGGCACATACATATCCGGCAAAAAGTTCATCTCGACCTTAATAAAGCCTTCACCCTGGCAAGCCTCACACCTTCCCCCCTTCACGTTAAAGCTAAAGCGGCCGGCGTCATAACCACGTTCTCTAGCAGTGGGGGTTTGAGCAAAAAGATCTCTGATCGGCGTAAATAGACCCGTATAGGTGGCGGGATTGGAACGCGGAGAACGACCGATCGGGCTTTGGTCCACACTGATAACCTTATCGAATAGCTCGCTTCCTTCTATGCGCTCAAAAGGCTCAGGCGACGCACTGGCTCGATAAAGTTTTTGCGCCAAAGCACGATAAAGCGTGTCATTGATCAAGGTTGATTTACCAGACCCCGAGACTCCGCTTACAACCGTAATTAAACCCACCGGGATTTCCAAATCCACATTTTTCAGGTTATGCCCCTTGGCTCCTATCAGTCTTAAAGCCTCCCCGGATCTGCGTTTAGGCTTACCCGAAGGCAGCATATTTTTCTCGCCGCTCAAATAAAGACCGGTCAGGGAATTCGGATTATGGGTAATTTGTTGAGGTGTCCCAAAGGCGACAACTCTGCCGCCGTCTTCCCCAGCTCTCGGGCCCATATCGACAACAAAATCCGCCGCCCGAATCGTATCCTCATCGTGCTCAACCACAATGACGGAATTACCCAAATCACGAAGGCGCTTTAACGTTTCTATCAGTCGGTCGTTGTCTCGTTGATGCAGCCCGATAGACGGTTCATCCAAAACATACATCACCCCGGTCAGACCCGAGCCGATTTGACTGGCTAGACGAATTCGCTGGGCCTCTCCGCCCGACAAAGTATCTGCCCGACGATCAAGAGTCAAATAGCCTAATCCGACATCTGTTAAAAAAGTCAATCGCTGCTCAATTGCCGCAACCAACTTTTTCCCAACCTCTGCCTTACTTCCTTCAATCTTGAGTCCTCTGAAGTACTCATGAGCTTGAGAAAGAGGCATGGCTGTGATTTCATAGATGGCCTTTTTATGGTTCCCGTGTCCGATGAAAACGTGTCTGGCCGCCTCTTTTAACCGTGTTCCTTTACAGGCATCACAGACTTTGAGTTCTCGATAGCGGTTTAACTCCTCCCGAACCGCCTCATTTTGAGTTTCGGCATAGCGACGGTTCAAAATAGCGATCACCCCTTCAAAGATCTCTTTTTTATAGGTAACAGTTCCGGCCCGTCGATAGGGCATCTCAATTGTTTTGTCACCCAAACCCCATAACACGGCTTCCTGATCACTGCGCTTAAGTTGATTCCAAGGCGTCTCCGCATCAAAACCAACCGCTTTGGCTACGGCTTCTATCAAATCAAAGTTGTATAGATTTCGCCTATCCCAACCGTGGATAGCTCCCGAGCTTAAAGACAACTCTGGATGACAGACAACGCTTTTTTCTGTAAAAACCATGCTCTCGCCCATGCCGTTACACACAGGGCAAGCTCCCATGGGGTTATTAAATGAAAAAAGTCTTGGTTCGAGTTCTTCGATGCTATAACCACATTCCGGACAGCAGTAGTGACTTGAAAAAGGCTGTCGTTCACCGGTGTCCATATCCTCGATGACCACACGGCCATCGGCCAACTTTAATGCCGTCTCCAGGCTTTCTGCTAAGCGCTGCGAAGCATTAGGGCGAATTTTTAATCGATCCACGATGACATCTACGTCATGCCTTTCCTTCGGATCAAGTTGTGGCAACGTCTCCACCTCATAGCGGACGCCATCGACTTTAAATCGAATAAAGCCCTGAGTCTGCATATCTTGGAAAAAGCGATCAAAGTCTAATTTTTTCTGACGTACGACCGGCGCCAAAACCATGATTTTGCTTTCTGCAGGACCTTGCAAAATACGGTCAACCATTGAGGATACAGGCGTCACCTCCAAAGGCAAGCCATGGATTGGGCAGTAGGGAGTCCCGGCTCGAGCAAACAATAGGCGAAGATAATCCATGATCTCGGTGATGGTGCCGACCGTTGAACGCGGATTACTGTTAACCGCTTTTTGTTCAATGGCAATAGCCGGAGAAAGTCCTTCAATCAAATCGACATCCGGTCTTTCCATCAGATCAAGAAATTGACGTGCATAGGCCGACAAGCTTTCCACATAGCGACGTTGGCCCTCTGCATACAAGGTATCGAAAGCTAAAGAACTTTTCCCCGACCCCGACAAACCCGTGATAACCACCAACTGATCACGCGGAATATCCAGATCAATATTCTTTAGGTTGTGAGTGCGAGCCCCACGAATGTGAATGTCGCCGTGCATACTGTGTCGCCTTCAAAAAGTTAACTTTTGATTTTAGCGTCTTAAGCCCAATACAAACAAAATTATTTTTGCTACATAAAAAGACCCTCAATACCTCCGGTAATTAGGGAAGGTATTGAGGGCAACCGCTTGAAGTTATTCTGTTATTTGTTAAGAGCCTTTAGCTCCAGCCAGTCGATTGAAGAATGGTGAGAGCCACAATAGCAATAATGAATGTAATGCCCGTGTACGGTAAAACATAACGCCACCATTGACGCAAATCCACTCCACTCATGGACAATGCGGCAGCCAAGACGGCGGAGACCGGCGTCACAAAGTTCGTCAAACCGTCACCCAATTGGAAGGCCAGACACATCACCTGGCGGGTAATGCCCAAGACATCCGCGACAGGCACAAAGAGCGGGATAAGCATCGGCACTTTGGCAGGACCGGACGGAATTAACAGATTGATTGCCGTAGTGAAGAGGAACATACCGGAAGCGGTAAACGCATCACCTAACCCGCCGATAGCCGTAACAGCAGCGTAGGCAATCGTGTGCAAAATTTTGCCGTCCGTGAGCACAATCCCGACCACTTTGGCAAAACCGATCATCAAGCAAATACCACCCATGGCCGAAGCGCCTTTTAAGAAAGTAACGGCCAATTCGTTCGGATTGGTTCTGTTGACAATACCCACCACGATCACAGCCACCATGGCAAAAGCGATCAAATTAGGGAAGCCCCATGCGTAGGCTGCGGCACCATAAGCATAGAAAGCAAATGGCACCAACATGCACAGAGCCGTCACGATGTCTTTTGTACCCAAGACCGGAATACTCTTATTGAGTTCATCGTTGCCATCAGGCTCTTCAACACAACCCAAAATACTGCGAGAGGGATCTTTGCTGATCTTTAAGCAGTAACGAGTCGTGTAAATCACACAAAGAAGCGTCAAAGCTGCCCAAACAACTAAACGGGCACCCAAACCTGAAATAGGAGCAAGGCCTGCGGTCTCTTGAGCCATCAAAATAATGGCAACCGTCGGACCTGCGGCTTGACCCGTGATATAAGACAAATAAAAGATAGACAAAGCAGCGATTTTGTCCAAACGAAGCTTCTTCACCAAAAGCAAGCCCACCAGCACAAATGTAACTAATGAATCCTGACCGGCCAAGGCCCCGATCGCCGACATCAAAACAACGATTGCCGGTACCAAAACCGTAATGCTTTTGTCTTGGAGTTTATAGACCGAGTAATTGATCACGTTGTTAATAGCACCGGATTCAATCACCACGTAAATCAAACCGCCCATAATGAAGAGCAGTGCAAAAATCACACCCTGAGAAGCTACGCCGTTGGTTACTTCAACCAAAGCACGCCAGGGACTGATTGGTGAATTCTCCACCCAATGGAAAGAATTCGGTACCACCAATCCCGTTTGAGGATCAATTTCATAAAGGCCTGCAGGCAGGATGTAGGTCAAACCGCAGCAAAATAGAATGATTAATAAAATCAAAACTAAAACGTGCGGAATACTGAAGCGAAAGACCTTGTCGGAAAAACTTTCTTTTTGTTTTGTCATTTCTTAGTCCCTTTTTAAGCTTGCTCAAAAACGACTTCCGATACACCGTTTTCTTCGTTATCGATGATCTTGTGGACGGGGTGCTTGCGACTAAATTGCGGCCAGCACTGTTCATCAAATTCACCATCTTTGAAGAATTTGATCCACAACGTCTGCATCGTTTTTTGCAAACGAAGCATTTCTTCTTGAGTGGCCCCGGATAACATCGCGGCGTTTTCCCACGCTTTTAGCGTTCCGAAAACAAACGGCAATTCAATGGTATGGCAAGAGTCGTACACCGAATCGGGCGCCTTCCACATGAAACGGTATTTCCAAGTCGGGCAACCTGCCTCTTGAGTACGGGCAGCAAATTCCTGAGCGGGCCAGTCATAACGGGCCAACTGCATCGCCGCGCTCTTTTTCTCACTTTCCGGATCACGAGCCAAAGTGAAAGCATGCACTTCATCGGCAGTCGTTCCGATCACAATCTTGAGTTTTTTACGAGCAGCACCTTTAACCGCGGCATCAATCGTTGCCTGGGTTGTGTGCCATTCATCTTTGACAGGACGGAAAATCATGCCGGCATACTTCGCTCCGCAGTCCTGTTTAAAGCAAGCGTCCGTGGCTGCCAAAATTTCATCAACAGACTTTGAACGAATTTTTTCACCCAACTGAGGATCGGTTGCGCTCAAACCCAAATGTTTAAAAATGGATTCTGAAACGGTAATGGCGTCTTGCATGGTGTGATTGCCACGACCGATGGACGGGCTTTCCAAAATGGCTTTCTGGAACAAACCATCGGCTTCTTCAAGACCCATCATATGAACAATGGCATTGCCACCGGCGGATTGACCAAACACGGTTACGTTGTCCGGATCACCGCCGAAAGCATGAATGTTTTTCTGAACCCAACGCAAAGCCTCAATTTGATCCATGATGGACAGGTTGTCGGTGTTTAAGGCCGGATGGACCAAAAAGCCCAATGCCGCAATACGGAAGTTCACCCCCACAACAACCATATGACCTTGTCGAGCCAATTCCGAGCCGTCATACCAATCAATGTTTCCGGCTCCACTCACGTTGGCGCCGCCGTGAAACCAAACGGCTACCGGCAATTTTTCGTTAACGTTCGGCGTAGAAATTTCCAGAGTCAAACAATCCTCGTCGTAGCGGCGATTAAGCGGCCCCATCGGACCTTCCAGATCTGACGGTCCTTGAGGAGCGATCGGTGTTTCTTTCGTGCAATCTAAAACACCATTCCAAGGTTCGGCAGCTTGAGCCGGTTTAAAACGGCCTTCACCAGTTGTCGGTTTGCAGTAGGGGACGCCTCTGAACTTGAACACACCATTGCATTCAAATCCACGAACCAATCCGGTTTGTGTCATCACTTCAGGACAAGACATAACAGCCTCCTGTTTATTTGTTCACTTGTTCGCTAGGTAATCTACTACCTTTTCTGTTTACCTGTGTATTGGGACTATCCCGATAGTGATTTCCTTTTCAAAACAGACGGTTAACCGTACAATTTCCCACTTAACGATCATCTGGGGTTATTGGTGACCTTTTCAGATCCATTGAGATAAAGACATGGCTAGAAGTTTAAAAATCAAAAAAGTCTCTGCAGCAGATTTAGTTTGCTCAAAAATCAAAGAGTTAGTAACCAACGGAACTTGGGCTACTGATCAAAAAATTCCATCAGAAAGTGAATTAGCCGATACTTTTGGGGTCAACCGTCTAACTGTGCGCATCGCTCTTCAGCGACTCAATGCATTAGGAATTTTGGATACGCGCGTAGGCGAAGGAACCTTTGTGCGCTCTTTTGATTTCTCGACACACATGGCGGAAATCTCGGACTTTTATGTCAACCCCCAGGTGCTAAACGATACTCAGGAATACAGAACAATTATTGAAACGGCCGCGGTCAAATTAGCCATACAACGTCAAACGCCGGAGATTTTGGGGAAACTGAAAAAATGTTGTGATGACTTCAAGACGGAAGTTGCGCGCTACTATCAGTTAGATAACCAAGAACAAAAAAAGGAATGTCTGGAAAAAACAGTCGATATTGGTTTAGATTTTCACACAACCATTTTTGAGCTATCGGGTAACCAGCTACTCCAATTAGCCTTTTCAATTTGCAAAGTACCTATCCGTAAACACATGCTTGTCAATGCTTTAAAACGCATTGATAACCCGGCAGGAAATAAATCTTCTACTTGGATCAAGGCATATCAAGGAATTTATGAAGCCATCAAAGACAAAGATGAAGATTTGTGCTTCAAGCACCTCCAACACATGATTTCAAGCTCGGATCACTAAAGCAATGGCCCGACAAATGCGGGCCATTGTTTATTCATCTATCGGGGTATTAACCCACACGAGGAACGGTCAGTGAACCTTCGGGCATCAAAATCGTCGCAGGATGGTCGCCCAATTTTTGTTTAGCAATAGCAATAGCCTCATCAACACACTCTGTCGTAGCGGCAAAGTGCATGGATTTTGCTAGGTCCTTATCGAGCTTAGTCACCAAAACAAAGTCCGCTTTGGATTGAGGACGAGTAATGGCAAAGGCCTTATTCGCACCAATTTGGAAGTTATCTTCCAACTCTTTACGAATAGCTTCAGGCGTCTTTAAGCGCTTAAACGTTTCTTCCAACTTAGCAGAGCCCGAACCTTCAATGCATTCGGCAAGTAAAATCACCACCCCGCCTTCTCGCACTGCACACATGGCATTGTCCATCGTTTTTTGCATCTGATAGACATTGATATCTTTCGGGTAGCCGCCGCAGGAGGCAATCACAAGATCGGCTTCCTTGGGGATCACGCAACCATACACTTCATCGACAAAGCTGCAGGCCACCTTATGAGCCTTAATGTAATCGCCTGCAAACATCTTCAAGAATTCATGCTTTGCGTTCAAAACGGCATTAAAAAGGAACAATGAACGACCTTTAGCAAAAAGCGCCACGCCTTCCATTTGGTCTTCGTAGCAAGGATTACCCTCCATGATGCCCAAACCCGCATGAGGATCCAACATCCAGCTGTGATTTTTGCGAACTGTTTCCATGGCGGCGCAACCCGGCAAAATAGCCTTTCTGCCACCACCATAACCTGAGAAGTAGTGGTGGACAATGGTGCCTGTCAAAATAACGTGGTCAACATCACACAAGAGCTTATTGATCCAAACCGGCGTACCACGGCTCGTATCGCCAAAGTACTCGAAATCGTCCGCATTGGTGGCGACACTGTTATACATCTTGATGCGGGAGGCGACTTCTTTTCCAACCTGCTCAACCATTTCTTCATGCGTCATCACACGGTGCGTTCCCAAAGAAAAAACGATCCGCATATTTTCATCGGGCACACCCAAACGATTCATTTCATTGACAAACACCGGCATGAAGTCGTAACTGTTGGCAACACGTGTCGGGTCATTGCAAATAAAAGCAACCGTATCACCCGGCTTAACAATTTCAGACAAAGCAGGCGAGCCAATCGGATGATTGATCGCATCCAAAATACCTTGTTCAATGTTTTGCATCGGAGGGAAATCTTCGGTACGAACGACCTTCAAAATGTCGTTTTCTTCGTAGTCAAACGTTTTCGTACCGTGACCATAGGCAAAAGTAAATTGTTTGGAAGCCATAGGAAGTCCTTTAGAGTCTTTTTGAAACAACTGTTTATTTTAACTTGTGTTTAGTTCTCGTTACGTTTAAAGCGAGAAATTAATTTCGCAAAGATAGGTAATATTTTTGATCTACTGTCATATAAAGCCAAGAAAATCCTTTATGACGGTATGGACATTTTTTCAAACTTTCTACACAATTAGCGCTTAGCGTATTTTTGAATATGCTCACCAAACGTCTCGAATGCGAACGGGTGAGTTTTCTCACTTTGAAGCCTTTGGGTGTGTTTATCAAATACCGTTTTAACGGTGTTGTTATTTTTTGGAAGTGAAAGAAAATGGCTTCGGTAAATAAAGTCATCATTATTGGTAACTTGGGTCGTGATCCGGATACGCGCTACACCGCTGAAGGCGGTACCGCCATTACGACAATTACGGTTGCAACCTCTCGCCGCTACAAAGATTCCAACGGTCAACCTCAGGAAGAAACAGAATGGCACCGCGTTGTGTTTTTCGGCCGTCAAGCCGAAATCGCCGCCGAGTATCTCCGCAAAGGTCGCCCGGTTTATATTGAAGGTCGTCTGCGTACTCGTAAATGGCAAGGTCCGGACGGACAAGATCGTTATTCAACAGAAATCATCGCTGAAACGATGCAGATGTTGGGTAGCCGTGAACGCAGTGAAGGCACTGGCGCAGGTGGTTTTGAATCTGCTCCCCGCCGTCCCGCTCCTGTTCACACCGAACACGCTCCGGCTTCGACCTATCAACAGCCGCGCCAACCGGAACCCGTGCCCGCTCCAGTGAACGGTTTGGATAATCTTGACGAAGACATTCCGTTCTAATTTCTGAACTCAGTATCAGACACACGCCCGCTCGAATCATAAGCGGGCGTTTTTATTTCCGCTTGATTCAAAGGCAACAAAACTTCGCCTAAGAATAGCGCTATACTCCTAGAGCTATCTTATTGTTTAAAAAGAAGTTATAAAAAATCTGACTGACTGGCTGGATTTTTTATTTCATTCTGGAGTAAGATGGCGGGTTAATTGTGTATTTAACCCCCTAACGGGTAGAGTGTACAAATGAGTTTATTCCCCTTGCATTACCGAAATCGAATCGGCCGAGCCTTACGTCTGGCTCGAGGGGAAAATGTTTCCAAAACGGCAATCCTTTTTTAAGGATTGCCGTTTTTTTAGATATGTTTGTTTGAACCGCTAAAGAGAGAAGAGCAATGACCGTAATTCCAAATACTGTCCGCGCCATGCTGGAGCCGATGATTAAAGCCAACGGTGGTTGGGTTAACACCCACGCTCACGCCGACCGTTCCTTCACGCTAAGTCCTGAAATTATGGAAATGCGCCGCACCTGCACTCTGCAGCAAAAATGGGACGCTCTGGACCGCCTGAAAAGAGAATCAACGGTAGATGATTTCTACACGCGCTTTTGCACAATGTTTGAATTAATGATCAGCCAAGGCGTTACCGCCTTGTGCACCTTTGTCGACATCGATCCGCAAAGTGAAGACCGTGCCATCATTGCCGGCATCAAAGCTCGTGAACACTACAAAGATCAGTTGACTGTTAAATTTGCCAACCAAACACTCAAAGGCGTGATTGATCCTGAAGCCCGTAAATGGTTCGATATCGGTGCTGATTTGGTTGACATCATCGGCGCTTTGCCCAAACGTGACGAACGTGATTTTGGCAAAGCCGATGAGGCCTGGAACATCATCATGGGCACCGCCAAAGAAAAAGGCAAGATGGTTCATGCCCACGTCGACCAATTCAACCAAGCTGTTGAATATGAAACGGAACAAATGTGCATGAAGACCATGGAATTTGGTCTGCAAGGACGAGTGGTTGGTGTGCACGGCATCTCTATTGCCGCTCACTCCAAGAAGTATCGCGACCGCCTCTACCAACTGATGCGCGAAGCTGGCGTCATGATGATTGCTTGTCCGACCGCCTGGATTGACACCCCGCGTACGGAAGCAATCGGACCGATGCACAATTCCATGACACCGGTTGATGAATTGGTACCTGCAGGCGTTCGTGTGGCTATCGGTGTGGATAATGTGGCCGATGCTATGGTTCCGTGGAGTGGCGGTGACATGTGGCATGAATTGACTTTAATGGCCACCGGCTGCCGCTATGACAACTTTGAAGACTTGGTTGAAATTGCTACTCGCAACGGTCGCATGGCCTTGGGTCTCGAACCGTATGAACCGTTGCCCATCAAGAAATAATGAGAGGAGAAAGAACAAATGCCGTCTAAACTTGCTGAAAACATTTTGATTGAGAATCTGCTCTCATTGAACGCAGTGGCTTTCTTAACTGAAGAACCTCTGCGTTTGAAGTCTGGCTTGGTCACGCCGATTTACGTTGATAACCGCAAGCTGATCACCCATCCGGATGCTTGGCATGATGTCATTGAAACCATGGCTTCGCTGATTGACAAGTGGGGCTTGGAGTATGACGTGATCGCCGGCGTGGAAGCCGGTGGTCTTACGCATAGCGCCGCTCTTGCCTATCGTTTGAACGTTCCGACGATTTACGTTCGCCAACGCGCCAAAACTTATGGTAACTTAGACCGTATCGAAGGCGGCAGCGTAAAGGGCAAACGTGTTTTGATCATTGAAGATCATATTTCTACCGGTCTATCTTGCTTGGATGCCATTAAGACATTGCGTGAAGAAGGCGCGATCGTCACCGACTGTGTAAGCATCACCAATTTCGACATGACTGAAACAGCTGAACTCTTTAAGGAAGCTGGCGTCAAAGTTTTCCGCATGATTGAGTTCAAACGCATTGTTGAAAAAGCCGTCGAAATGGGCATGATCAACGAAGAGCAAAAGGCGACCATCATGGAATGGCTCAAGACGCCGTGGACATGGGCTGCTCGCCGTGGCTTAATTGCCACCACACGCGAAAATTAATTTGCCATTCAATTGGTTCTTTGGGAGGGAAATCCGAGGATTTCCCTCTTTTTATTCGAAAATTAATGTATTGATATCAACGGAACGATTCATCATTTTCTGTTCCAATAAAAACCGTTGACTGTTCTGTAATGCATCAATGTCTTTCTGTGTAAGGTCGGAGTAAAAATGTGACCACTCAAATAACTTGGCAGCATCTTCTTTACTGAGCTGCAACTCTTTTGCTCCCAGGGCAATCGCTTGCGATTTATTGCTCAATGCCCATTGAAGTGCCTGTCGATTGACTTTAGCCACTCGTCTGACAACATCGGGATATTCTTTTGCAAAATCACCTCTGGCAGCCAGTACTAAATTGGTTTCAATTAATCCTTTTGCCTTAACGAGCGCATGAAACCCAGCCTTTTCCGCAGCCAAAATTCCACCCGCCGCTAATAACGCCGCATCGGCCCGTCCGCCCAACAAAGTTGTCAAACTGGCTGGTAAATTCATTGATACCCAATTGACATCCTTCATTTCGACGCCAGAACTTTTCAATGCGGCGCTTAATAGATGATGCAAGACGGTGCCTTTCGGACCGACTATCTGTCGCCCCTTCAGATCAACAATGTTTTTAACCTCAGGCTTTGCCACAATCGCAAACGTATCATCCGGGTGCGCCACACCATCAACAATGACAATACGATTGCCCGCAGAATTAGCAATCAGCAACGTACTGGTATTCATGGCGGCGACCATATCAATCTCACCGGCAGCCATTCCCCGAACCTGATTCAGCCCGGCCTTAATGGGTATCCAGTTGATTTTGATACCTTCTTCTGCGAACTCTTTTTCCAATAGCCCCTGACTTTTCATAACAATGTTTTGTATGTTAAACGGAGCCTTTACGTAAGTAATATTGAGCTGTTGGGGCCATGTCTGACACTGGGCAACCAACGAAAACAGCCCTAAAAACAGTAGTGAAAATAATTTTTTCATCATTCGTGTCTCACCGCTTCGATCGGATCCAACTGAGCGGCCCTGCGTGCAGGGAAATAACCGAAAATAACACCGGTCAGCGCCGCAAATAAGAACGCAATCATATTGATGCTTGGATCAAAAATGAAGGGCACACCCATTGTTGCCGCCAAGGCAAAAGAACCGATAAAAGCAATCACAACACCTAAAACACCGCCCATAGCTCCCAATACGACCGCTTCAATCAAAAATTGCATCAAAACTTCCCTCTCTAATGCACCGATTGCCAAACGAACACCAATTTCTCGCGTCCTTTCCGTCACACTGACGAGCATGATATTCATAATTCCAATGCCGCCGACAACCAGACTAACCGCGGCCACTGCTCCCAAAAGCATCGTCATGATTTCTGTCGTACTCGAAACTCTCCGAGCAATTTCTTCTGTATCCAAAATCATAAAGTTGTCATCATCGGCATCGGATAAAGAGCGTCTTTCCCTCATTAAAAGACGAATACTTTCTGTCACCAACGCTCGATCAATCTGTGAATCGACTGACACTAAAATAGCTGAAACCCTTGTGTTTCCTGAGACTCTCCGTTGAAAGGTTTGAATTGGCATGACCACCAAGTCATCTTGGTCACCACCGATAGCCGCTTGCCCTTTACTTTCCAAAACACCCACAACACGACAAGAAAACTGACCGGTACGCAACATTTGCCCCACGGCATTGGATGATCCGAAAATTTCCTTTTCAATCGTTGTCCCAATTACACACACAGCAGCCCCTGACTGCTCTTCCTGCGGCTCGAAATAGCGCCCTTGTCTAATTTGCCGATTATCCAAAATGAAATACTGATTGGAGCTGCCGATAACCTGTGTACTCCAGTTGCGCCCTTGGGCCACAACTGTCATGGATTGCTGTCTTTGAGGCGCAACTGCTTTAACTCCTGCGATTTGATTGGCAATTGCATCGACGTCTTCAAGTTTAAAAGACGGAGCGCCCGCTGAACCGCCAGGCCCCATACGCTGTCCGGGACGAATCATCAGTTGGTTACTGCCCAAGCTTTCAATCTGCTCACGAACGGCCTGCGTTGCACCGTTTCCGACCGTCACCATTGTGATCACGGCCGCCACACCGATAACAATACCGAGGACCGTCAGCAACGAACGCATGGGATTGCGCCATATTTGACGTAAAGCCAATATAAAAGCATTCCCCCACATACCTAAACTCCCTGATCACTTTCTATGCGACCGTCTCTGAAATGAACAATCCTCTTGGCAAACGTCGCCATCTCCGGTTCATGAGTTACAAGCGAAACCGTAATTCCATCTTGCTCATTGAGGTCTTTGAGCAATTGCATAATTTCAATACTTCGTTTGGTATCCAGACTACCTGTCGGCTCATCGGCTAAGAGCAGCAACGGCTTACTCACAATTGCACGAGCAATAGCCACGCGCTGTTGTTGGCCGCCTGACAATTCCGCAGGCGTGTGGTGTTCCCATCTCAAAAGCCCCACCCGGTCCAAAGCCTGCCTGGCCAATTTATGGCGTTCTTCACGAGGCACTCCTCGATACAGAAGTGGCAACTCGACATTCTCCAGTGCGGTTGTTCGCGCCAAAAGATTAAATCCCTGAAAAATAAAGCCCAAATATTTCCGGCGCAACAAAGCTCTTTCGTCGTGACTCATTTTTTCGACCGGAGCCCCTTTAAACAAGTAACGACCGGAAGTTGGCGTATCAAGCGCTCCCACAATATTCATGCAGGTTGACTTCCCCGATCCCGAGGGCCCCATCACAGCAACAAAATCACCTTCTTCAATGACGAAATCAATCCCCTGCAAGGCGAAAAAGGCAGCTTCGCCTTGTCCGTAGCGCTTATGAATATCAATGAGCTGAACCAATGGGATCTTTTCAGACATGCTCACTCCTTGCTAGTTGGTCCGAAGCTGGCTCGTAATGACCAAGTCACCCGCTTTCAAATCGCCCGAAACCACCTCTGTTCGTGTTCCGTCCGATGCACCGGTAATGATGTCAACCTCTTGAGCGCTACCGTCACGCAAAACCCACACGGTATTTTTCCTTTGTGTGGTCACGCCTCCGACTTCTTTCGAGACTTTGTTGGATGAACGGGGTGGCCCCATCATGAGGCTGCTGACCGCGCTTGAACCCTTAGCCGATACGCTGGGAGCAAATCGCAATGCTGTATTAGGAACCAGCAGAGCGTTATCGCGCTTTTCCGTCACAATTCTTGCTGTTGCCGTCATCCCCGGGCGTAAAAGCAACTCCTCATTGCTCACTTTTAAATAAGCGGTGTAGGTCACCACATTTGTTTCCGACTCCGTGGGACCATAAGCCACTTTAGTCAAGGTTGCCGGGAAATTTTTGTTGGGATATGCACTGACCGTGAACGTTGCTTTCTGACCTGGCTGCACAACACTGACATCGGCCTCGTCTACATCAATTTCAAGTTCTAATGTTCTTAGGTCACTCGCCAATGTTAAAAGCTCAACAGCTTGTAAAGAAGCCGCCACCGCGTATCCCGGTTCTACGGAACGAGCTAAAACCACACCGTCAATAGGTGAAGAAATGTAGGCTTTCGTTAAATCCGTCTGAGCGGTTTCCAATTCAGCCTGAGCTGTTTGAATTTGAGCGCCGGCAGTATCCAATGAAGCTTGTGCGCGAGCAACAACGGCTGCCTGTTCATCCAATTCGGTTTGTGCCGGTGTTTTTCCGCCCGAAAGTTTTCTCACATTAAGAAGTCTTTTGTATTTAGCGTTCGCCTCATTGAGCGTTGCCTCAGCTTCTTTCTGCGCTGCTTGTGCACTGGCCAAGGCCGCTTTTGCTTTTTCAACCGAAGCCTTCAATTTGGCTGTATCAAGTTCAATTAGCACCTGACCATGCTTAATAGGATCGTTTACATCAACTAAAACATTCTCAACAATCCCGGACAGTTCTGAGCCAATCGTCACTTTTTGTTCAGCTTCAAGCGTCCCGTTTGCCGTCACCTCAACCTGCAGTACGCCTTGAGTAACCGCTTCAGTTAAGTACCGCGGACCAGCATCTTTGCTGCCCATCCACCAGGAAAAAGCCGCAACCACTGCCACACAGGCAGCCCCCAGTGCCCAAGTTTTTCTTTTCGAACGCCCCTGAGCATCATCGCCGCCTAGTAAGGATTTGATCTTTTCTTTGTCGTTACTCATCATTTTTCCTCATTGTTCGGGTCAGTCGGAACCCACCCGCCACCCAGCGCCCGATATAAATCAATATGAGCAATTGCCCAATCCGCTTGGTTACTGGCCTCATTATCCTGAGCCGTTAGCCAAGACCGTTGCGTCGTCAAAACCGTTTGATAATCTTCCAGACCGCTTGAATATTGCTGCAAAGCCAATTGAGCAGCCAAGTGAGAACTCTCCGTTGCCGTTTTAAGGGACATTTTTTTAGCCGCACTGGATCGAATACCGGATAATGCGTTTTCCGTTTCTTCTAAAGCAGCAACCAAAGTTTGCGTGTATTGAGCCTGCGCGCGATCAAGATTAGCTTTCTGTGTCTCGGTACCGGCCACAACATCACCCCAATTCAAAAAAGGCATCGACAAAGCACCAACCAAGGCACCGATTCCGGTTCCACTTGCTCCCAACGCCCCAACCGTTGCCGCGGCGGTACCTATTGAACCGGAAAGTGACAAAGTCGGGAAGTAATCAGCTTGTGCAACACGAACATTTTCCATCGCGGCTCTCACCGTTTCACGCGCTGCCAACACATCAGGTCTTAAAGAAATCACATCTGCAGGAATAGAAACCGCAATCTTTCCCGGAGGGGTCGGAATATCTGCTGAAGGCAAATTTTGAATTTCACTCAACGGCAAAACGGTCAATCTTGATAGGGCGGTCTCATACTGCAAAATGTTATGCATATTCGTGGCGATACTAGCCTTGGCATTTTCAAATTGGGCATTTGCCTGTTCATAGTCCGTAGCCGATACAAGCCCGGCCTGGTAACGCCATTGAGTTAAATTCTTCGCCTCTTCATAAGATTTGACACTTTGTCTGGCGATTGCCAAGCGACTTTGAGCCAGGCGCAAATTGACATAAGTGAGCGCCACCTCACTTGTCATTGCATTTTTTGTGTCTTCCAGGGATAACTCAGAAGCTAATGCACTGGCCTGAGCCGCTCGTCTTGAAGAAACATCCTTACCACCAAAACTAAAAGACCATGCCGCAGCGGCATCCGCACCAAAGCTTTCCGTAGAAGTGTTATTTCGACGGTTTCGGGCGCCATCAGCCCCCAACGTTGCTGTCGGGAAGAGTTGAGAAGTCGCTGCCGTCAGACTAGCCATCGCCGAGCGTAAGTTCGCCTGGGCTTGAGCAATGTCAGTATTGTTTTTAAGCGTCGCTTCCACCAACATATTTAATGACGGATCTTTCCAAGATGACCACCATTGCGCAGGAGGCACCCTGAGCGACTTTGCCTCTGCCGTCCCCTCTCCGTAACTCCATGTTGAGGCCAATAGACGACTTTGTTCTTCAGTCAACTGCACAGGCTGAACGGCGCAACCAGCCAGTCCGACAACACATGACACCGTTAATGCAAGAGTGAGAATTTTTTTCACATTCTTTCCCCTTTTTACCTTAATTCAAAGTGTGCCATAAAAAGTTGTAACAATCTCCCGAAGCGAGTAATTTTTTGCAAGTGCTTTCAAGTAAGGCAATCGTCTTAGTGGCAAATCGCACTTGGGGCAAACTTAATACTCGAATATCATTATTATTACGGTCTTATTTATTAAAGTGTGTTTGTACTATCTCAATGCCTTTAAATCTTCTTTTATCGTTACATGACGAGGTATTCGAAGCGCTGATCGCAGACTTCTTAGTTTTTTGTAACTATGAAGTCCGGGCGGCATACAGTCAGCAAGATGCGCTCAGCTACTGCCAAAACGACAATTTCGACATGGCCGTTATTGATATCAAAGAAGAAAAGGATGCTCAGTTTGTTGAATACTTATTAGCCATTAAACCCGAATTGGATATTCTCGCCTTAATCCACGAGGGCGTTTCGAACGATGTAATTAAATCACTTCGTTTGCCTCAGGAACAGCTTTTATCGCTTCCAGCCCCCCTGGTTTCTATTTTAGAAGCCATCAAGGTCGCCAATGAGTCCAGGCAAAATGAAAAATTAAAATCTCTCACCCCTGTCACCATCGGATCGCTTTGCATTGACAAACAAAATGCTACCGCTAGTGTTCACGGCGTTCCATTAACCTTAACTGTCACGGAATTCACCCTTTTGGATCTTTTGGCCGACAACCTGAATGCCCCGGTGAGTAAAGATGAAATTTACCCCAAAGTTTTAGGGCGTCCTCGCGGACAATTTGACAGAGCCATTGATGTCCACATTTCCAGTGTCCGCCACAAACTTCATCAACTGCACTGCGACGATATTTGCATTGAAAGTGTAAGGGGCGTCGGTTACCGTCTCTGCAAACAAGATTAATTGCTGCTCTATTCCCTATAAAAAACGACTTTTTTTGATAAATCGCTATTTTTTCGCGATTTTTGTCAAATTCTTTCTCATTCTTTTAACGACTGTAGAAGAAAAAGCGCAAAATAGAACCATTGACATTTCCATTTAGTCATTAAAGGGGATCATTATGAGTCAATATCCAGTTGAGAATATCCGTACTGTAGCTTTGGTGGGCCACGGCTCCACCGGTAAGACAACCTTGATGGAAGCACTGCTTTATCGCAACGGTGTCATTAAAGAAGTTGGGACTGTTGAAAAAGGCAACACCGTTGGTGACTTTGATCCGATGGAAAAAGAAGTCAAACATTCGTTGCGTACGACTGTGGCTCATCTGAACGCTCAAAAAGACGATGGCACGCCTGTTCGTATTTTCTTATTGGATACCCCGGGGTACCCCGATTGTGTAGGTCAGGCATTGGGTGCACTGGATGCCGTAAAAACCGTCTGTGTGGTTGTTGATGCCACAAAAGGCATTGAACTGATGACCAGACGCATGATGCACTGGGCCAAAGAACGCAACCTCTGCCGCATGATTGTTGTCAATAAGATTGACCAGCCTGACGTGGACTTGGCCAAGCTTATTCTTGACCTGCGTGAAGCATTCGGAAACGAAGTGCTACCGCTTAACTTGCCGAACAAAGATTGTTCTCACGTTATTGACTGCTTTGACAATGACAAGGGTGAAGCCAATTTTGCTTCTGTTGAACGTGTGCACCAAGCTTTCGTCGAACGTGTTGTGGAAATGGACGACGAGACGATGGAACGCTACCTGGAAGAGGGGGCCGTTGATCCCAAGAGTTTGCACGCTCCGTTGACCAAAGCTTTGCGTTTGGGTCACATCATCCCGGTTTGCTTTACCTCGGCTAAAAACTTAATTGGTATGCGTGACTTGATTAAGGTTTTTGTCCGTCATTTGCCCAATCCGACAGAAGCTAATGCTCCGCTCTTTTACAAGGCCGACGGCTCAGAATACATGACATTCCCGGATGCCAACCGCCCGGTATTGGCCCATGTGTTCAAGGTCGTCAACGACCCCTACATTGGCAAGATCGGTCTATTCCGTCTGCATCAAGGCCGCATCACGAAAGACTCCACACTCTTTGTGGACGACGGAAAGAAAGCTTTCAAAATTACTCGTCCGATCATGCTTCAAGGTAAAGAAGGCCTCGAAGTCGATGAAATGAATCCCGGCTACATCGGTGCCGTTGCCAAGGTTGACGATATTGTTTACGGAAGCATTCTTCATGACAGCTCTATTGAAGGCGGCATTTACATGAAGAAATTGAACTTCCCGAAACCGATGTTTGGCTTAGCCGTCAGCCCCGCTAAACGCGGTGACGAAAGCCGTATGTCGGAAGTGCTTGAAAAGATGGTTAGCGAAGATCCCACCTTGGAGGTTGAGCATGACGTTGTCATGAATGAAACCGTTTTAAGAGGTCTGAGTGAACAACATCTTCGCATTGTCCTCAAACGCATGGCTTCTCAGTTCAAACTTGAAGTTCAAACACGCACTCCTCGCGTTCCTTATCGTGAAACAATCGCGGCTCCCGCTGAAGGTCACGCTCGCCATAAGAAACAAACGGGCGGTGCCGGCCAATTTGGTGAAGTGTTCCTTCGTGTTGAACCGCTTCCTCGCGGCGCTGGTTTCAAGTTTGTCGATCAGGTTAAGGGCGGTGCCATTCCGTACAACTTCATTCCTGCTGTTGAAAAAGGTGTTCAAGAAGTTTTGGATTCCGGCTACGTGGCGGGCTACCCCATCCATGACGTTCGTGTCACGGTTTACGATGGTAAGTATCACCCCGTAGACAGTAAGGAAGTCGCATTCGTCGCTGCCGGCAGAAAAGCGATGTTGGATGCTTTGGCCAATGCTAAGCCCACTTTGCTTGAGCCGATTGTCAGAATCGAAATTGAAGCGCCGGATTCCTGCATGGGCGACATCGCCGGCGACTTGGCAAGTCGCCGCGGACAAGTCAGCGGAACCGAAAACCTGACCGGTGGCATGATGCTCATCACCGGACGGGTGCCGCTCACCGGTCTTGATGGATACGCTAATCGCCTGAACGCTCTAACACAAGGTGCGGGCACCTATTCGATTGAATTGTTGGCATACGAACCGGTTCCTGCCTCAGTTCAAGCTGAATTGGCCAGTAAGTATCAACGCAAGGCCGAAGAAGATTAATACTGACGTCTGAGCTTTGCAGTCGGTCGGATTCTCAAACATTCGACCGACTGTTTTTGCCTTAAGCTCACAAAAGCCGAAGCTTTCATATTAGAATACTTCGGTTGATTATTTGGGAAATCATTCCCTTCATATATTGGGAGCATTTATGCGTACCGAATATACCGGTCTCATTAATGAAAAATTCATCGGTCAAACGGTAACCCTCTACGGTTGGGCTCACCGTCGTCGTGACCACGGCGGAGTCATTTTTATCGACTTGCGTGACCGCGAAGGTCTTTTGCAAGTGGTTTGTGACCCTGATACCCCTGAAGTTTTCAAAACGGCAGAAGCCGTCCGCAATGAATATTGCTTGAAGGTGGTTGGTCTCGTGCGTGCCCGTCCCGAAGGCACCCACAACCCTGATTTGATCTCCGGCGGTGTCGAAGTACTTTGCCGTGAATTAACCATCCTCAATAAGTCCGAAACGCCTCCGTTCCATTTGGACGATGAAAATCTTTCCGAAACGACTCGCTTGACTTACCGCGTTTTGGATCTTCGTCGTTTGCAAATGCAACGCAATTTAAAATTGCGCTACAAGGTTGCTTTGGCTATTCGCAATCACTTGGACAAACAAGGTTTCATTGATATTGAAACCCCGATGCTGACACGCAGCACTCCGGAAGGCGCTCGCGACTACTTGGTTCCGAGCCGTGTCCATGACGGCCATTTCTATGCCCTGCCGCAATCGCCGCAATTGTTCAAACAATTGTTGATGGTGGCCGGCTTTGACCGTTACTACCAAATTGTGAAGTGCTTCCGTGATGAAGACCTTCGTGCAGACCGTCAACCTGAATTTACGCAGGTTGATATTGAAACATCGTTCCTGACGCAACAAGAAATTCGCGACATCATGGAAAACATGATTCGTGACGTTTTCAAAGAAACGATCAACGTTGACCTCCCTGATCCGTATCCGGTGATGTCTTGGCACGAAGCGATGACCCGCTTTGGTTCCGACAAGCCCGATTTACGTATTAAGGGTATTGAATTGCGTGAAATCACCGAACAGGCAAAGACGTCTGAATTTAAGGTGTTCCGTTCCGCCACCGAGTTGCCCGACGGCAAGGTTGTGGCCATGAACGTGCCTCACGCTGCCAGCATGCCGCGCTCTGAAATCGACTCCTACACGGAATTTGTGAAGATCTACGGCGCAAAGGGCTTGGCTTACATCAAGGTTAACGAAAAGGAAAAGGGCCGTGAAGGCTTGCAAAGCCCGATCGTAAAGAACCTCTCCGATGAACTTCTTGCTCATATCCTTGAAGTAACGGGCGCTCAAAACGGCGACGTCATCTTCTTCGGTGCCGACCGCGCTAAGATCGTCTATGACTCTTTGGGAGCCTTGCGCTTGAAGATCGGTCACAGCGAATTCGGTAAAGCGAATGGTTTGTATGAAGAAGGTTGGAAGGCCCTCTGGGTGGTCGATTTCCCGATGTTTGAATACGATGATGAAGAACATCGCTGGGTTGCTTGCCACCATCCGTTTACAATGCCTCACCCCGACCATGTCGACATGTTGAGTACTGATCCCGGCAAGTGCTTGGCTCAGGCCTATGACATGGTGCTCAATGGTTGGGAAATCGGCGGCGGTTCCATCCGTATCCACCGCGCAGACATTCAAAGCAAGGTTTTTGCCGCTTTGAATATCGGTCCGGAAGAAGCCCGTGCGAAGTTCGGCTTCTTGCTTGATAACTTGCAATACGGTGCTCCTCCTCATGGCGGTATCGCCTTTGGTCTTGACCGCATCGTGACGATTATGGCTGGTGCTCCTTCCATTCGTGACGTGATTGCATTCCCGAAGACTCAGCGTGCTCAGTGCTTGTTGACGAATGCTCCGGCCCCTGTGGACGAAAAACAATTGCGTGAATTGCACATTCGTTTGCGTAACCCGCAACCGGCCAAGGACTAATTGAAATAATTAGCCCATAATCAATAACGGGAACCGCTCATTTTGAGGGTTCCCGTTATTTTTCTCTTCAATTTGAATTAAAGACTAAACAACCATCCGCCGTCATGATCCCAGGGATCTTGAGTGACAGCGGTCTCTGTGACAACTCCATTTAAATCAAACTGCACCCAAAAAGCCATATCCATACCGCCGATGTCATTGAATCGATACATGAATGCCGTTTGGTCTTGGAGTTTGAATTCATACTCCTGAGCGCAATGCCCAAACATCTGATATACGTCCGCTTTGGTGTGCTTACCGGGGATCACTAATTTGAAATGATCCTCGTTCATGGTTTTCTCTTTGCCTATGTAATTTCCATTCTTATCAAAGCGCATCCAATAAACTTCCTGCCCGAAAGGCTGCATGGAATACACCAAAATAAAGCTGCCATCAGGCTGAGTCATCTTTGAGTCCGGCATTCCCAATTCGGTTAGCACCGCGTTTTCCGGTGTACCGACATCAATCAAATCAGGATGAGCGCACCCCGCTAAAATCAGCGCAGACATTGAAAGCGCGCAAATTTTAATTGTTTTCAATATTTTCATAAAAATTGCTCCTTGTCCTCTGTCTTGATTGTATGCCTATTCAGACCAACTGATAGAGATACTCGACTGGCTTTTTTGCTCACCGTATGTGGAGACCTTGAATTACAATACAAACATCTTGCTTAATAGGTAAACAGATATGACCGTTGTTCGTTTGGCGCTCGTCTCGACGATGTCGATTCAGTCAATCGCCACAGCCAGTACAGTAACTCTATCGGCTATTGCTCCACTGGTAGCCGCAGCCATTGGAATGCCCAGTTCCTTCATCGGCACATACGTCTGTTTTATTTATATCGGTGCAGCCTTTGCCGCTGTAGCCGGCGGGACAATGGTCACCCGTTATGGGGGCATCCATGTTTCTCAAGGTTGTCTGATTCTGGCAGCCATTGGGCTTATGCTTAGCGCCGTAGCGAATTTCTGGTGTATTTGTTTGGGCGGGCTTTTACTTGGACTCAGTTACGGCCCCATCACCCCGGCTTCCAGCGATATTTTGGCGCATACCGTACCCAAAGAACGGATGGGCTTTGTTTTCTCCCTCAAACAAACCGCCGTTCCTCTAGGTAGCGCTTTGGCCGGTTTTATTGTCCCAAGCGTTGCGCTTTGGGCTAATAACTGGCAGGCTGGCCCTCACGTAATGGCTATTTTTGCGCTTTCCGTCGCTTTACTTGTTTTGTATCACCGAAGCAGTTTAGATGATCACTTTGATCCACGATCACGCTTTAGTATTCACACTGTGTTAAACGCTTTGCGGCTGGTCACTTCCCAGGCCGGATTGCGCCGCATGTGTATCGTTTCCTTCGTTTATAACGGCACACAAATGTGTGTATTCAGCTACCTCGTCTCTTTCATGGTTGAAGATATTTCAATTCCGATTGTTTTAGCGGGGATGGCTTTGAGTGCCGCCAGCATCGGCGGAATGTGCGGACGTCTTTTTTGGGGAATTTTTGCTGACTGGATTCATTCGCCGAGATTAACCCTATCGCTGTTGGGCTTCTTAATGGCTGCCATGCTTGTCAGCGTAGGCTTTTTTAGCCCCCAAACAGCCACCATTTTGCTCTTAGCTGTATGTTTTTGCTTGGGTGGCTCAGCCATCGGCTGGAATGGAGTCTACTTAGCTCATGTCGCCAGAATCGCTCCGGAAGGGAAAGCTGGGGTAGCCACCGGCGGCACGCTCTTTTTCACCTTTGCCGGCGCTATTTTTCTGCCACTCATTTTTGGCGTTATTCACAATACGTTCGGCCAATACTTTGAAAGCTTTTACGCTACCGCCGCATTATGCGCTTTGATTGCTCTTTGGCTATTGATCAGTAAAACACCAGAAAACTAAGGATTATGCTGACATTCTTTGATGTCAGACTGAATTTCATCGATAAGAGCGTGGAAACTCTCTCGAACCTGCTTTTCGGAGCATCCGAGTACTAATGCGTCCTCTAATGCATCTTTAATCATTGAGCGCAACTCTTCATAGTTTTCATTCAAAACCATGACTTTTTCTGTACAGGAAACCGGACTGCCATCCGGCTTCTCCCAACGGGGAATAGCGTTTTTACTGTTGTCCATACGTTTTAAATCGCTCCATTACTTCTTGCATTTGAGCTTCAGACAACAACTTGGGTTCTCCGAGTTGACGAGTCAGTGTATACATGTGTGCCAAATTTTCAACTTCATGAGCAAGCTTTAACGCAGCGCTCAAACTACCGCCTACGGCCAACACCCCATGGTGAGACAAAAGACAGGCATTTTCTTTTTCAAGAGCCTCTGCCGCGATCTTTGCTAACTCTTCTGAGCCAAATAAGGCGTAGGGCGCGCATTTTATGCTATTGCCTCCGGCAACAGCCACCATGTAATGAAACGCCGGGATGCAAAGATCTTGGCAGGCAAGAGCCGTGGCATACACCGAATGAGTGTGCACAATGGCACTGACATCTTGACGGTGACGATAAACTTCTGCGTGCATTAGCCACTCACTTGAGGCTTTTCTTTGCTTAGCGAATTCTTCGTGCGGCAAACCATCCAGGGCTACAAAAACGATGTCCTGAGCAACAAGATCTTCATAGGCGATGCCTGTCGGCGTTATCCAAAAACCTTCTAATTCCCCAACTCGAGCACGCACAGAAACATTCCCGCTTTTATTAACATTAATGCCCAATGTATTCATGCTACGAGCGGTTTTAATAACAAGCTCTCTTAAATCTTTTTCCTGATGCACCATTACCCCCTAGCGTGAGCCCTTGCCCCTTCTGGGAATAGTCTTGTTAAAAACTCCGGTGCACATACGCCTCTTTCCGTGATAATTCCTGTCACCAATTTGGCAGGGGTTACATCAAAAGCCGGATTTTCAACATTAGTTTGCTCACTGATGATCCTGACGTCACAAGCATGTCCTTTTTTATCCAAGCCGCGAACAATCCGCAGCTCGTCTCCCGCTCGATTTTCTATTTTTATGCTGTGCTTGCCGTCTTGAATAGACCAATCGATCGTTGACGACGGAGCCGCCACATAAAAGGGAACGTCCATATCTTTGGCTGCGAGCGCTTTTAGATAAGTTCCAACTTTGTTGGCCACGTCGCCAATAGCCGTAATTCGATCAGCCCCAACAATAACCGCATCGACTTCACGATGCTGCATCAGATGGCCTCCGGCATTATCAGCAATCACGGTGTGGGGGATGCCGACACCAGCCAACTCCCAAGCGGTCAACAATCCCTGTTCGCGAGGACGGGTTTCGTCAACCCAAACATGAAGAGGAATCCCCTGTTCAAACGCAATGTACACGGCAGACAATGCGGTACCGTAATCAACAGTTGCTAACCAACCGGCATTGCAATGGGTAAGAATATTGACCGGTTCACGCTTACGGGCGTAGATCTCCGCAATTACCTTCGCACCGTGAGTTCCGATGGCTCGATTAGTCAGAACATCGGCTTGAGTCATTTCCTTGGCCAGTTTATAGACCGCCGGCAAACGATCCTTTTGCGGCAATGAAATGACGCGTTTGACCACATGATCAACTGCCCATTGAAGGTTAACCGCGGTCGGTCGAGTCGCAATCAACTCACTTCTGACTTCATGAATAAAATCATCGCTCGCGTTATCGCGTATAGCCAACACAAGAGCCCAAACAGCGGCAATACCGATTAAGGGCGCGCCTCTTACTTTCATAGTCGCGATGGCATCTCGCACTTGTTGCCAATCATCAAGTCTTTCCTTCTTAAACTCGAAGGGCAACTTAGTTTGATCAATAATTCCTACGGCTTGACCATGTTCAATTGACCAAATCGTACGGGTGGGGATGCCGTTGACTTTCATATAAGACGTCCTGAAACTAGCTCTTAGTGAAAAAGAAGCTTCTTTCCCCTGTCAAACAAGGGAATTGAAGGATATCTTTTAATTTTAGCAAAGCCTCTCTTATCGCTTTAAGCAAAGTCGATTGGAGAAGCAATATTTTCTTACGGAAAAATAGGGAGTTAGGGCTTTTTTGAGTAAAATTGAGGGGTTAATTTTTGCTCGAAAGATTCTCTAATGGATACGTCCCACCAATTACGTGCAGCTTTGGCTCCTGAGAGTATCGCCGTTATCGGCGCCAGTGATCGTGAAGCCTCTCGCGGAGCGCCGCTATGGAAAAACCTAATCAGTGCCGGTTTTAGCGGAAGAATTTATCCTGTTAACCCCAAATACCGTTATTTAGGGGATATTCCTTGCTATCCAAGTATCAAAGCCATTGAAGACCACATTGATCTGGCTATTTTGGCCGTTCCCACAAAAACCATTGAGAGCGTTCTGGAAGATATCGCCTCTCATGGCACTCGTTGGATAGCTCTTGCCCCCAGTGATGCTTCCGTCACATCTGATTCGAATTGGCAAGCCAAAATTGTCAATAAGGCTCACGCTTTAGGGCTTCGCTTAATCGGAACCGACTGTCTGGGCATTATGCGCCCCAGCATGAATTTAAATGCTAGTTATTGGTCAGAGCTTCCGTTAGCCGGAAATGTCGGTTTTGCCGCTCAATCTGGCGTTATCGGCACTTCCCTTTTGGCAACTAAACGAATTCGAGATATTGGTTTCTCCACGCTAATTAACACCGGCGATGAAATTGATGTTTCAATGAGTGAGGTCGTTGATTTTCTTGCTCAAGATAAAGAAACCGGTGTTATCGTTTTGCACATTGAAGGTATCCGAAATCCCAGAGAATTCTTCTCGGCTGTTCGAGAAGCGGCCAAACACAAACCGGTCATTGTCCTTCGGGGCGGGAAAAGCCTTCAAGCCTCGCAACTTCTGGCTAGCAGAATGGGAGTGCCCGCCGGCGACGACAAGGTTTTTAATGCCCTGTTGGAACGAGCCGGCGCAATTCGAGTCTACGGTCTCGAAGAAATGCTTTCTGCAATTGAAATTTTTGGTCAAAAACGCCTCCCCCGCAGCAATCGCGTAGGCATCATCAGTAACGGTAGCGGATTCGGTGTTCTCGCCGCTGATGCCGCCTCAGAGTGTGACGTGAAAATTGCCACTCTGATTCGTACAACAACGGAAAAGTTACACAAGATTTTCGACAATCCGCTTCCGATGACTAATCCCGTCGACTTATGGGCTGACGCGGATTCCAGACGAATAAAGCTTGCCGTCGATGCTTTAAATAAAGATGAGAATGTTGACGCCATCATCATTGTGACGGCTCCGACATTTGCTGCGCCACTTGAGCGAGTTTGCGATGCCATCGCTTACGCAACAGATGCCAGCTATAAACCCATCATCACCGCTTGGATTGGAGAGTCTCAAACCATTGCGGCCAAAAAACGGCTGAAAGACCATCCTATTACCGTTTTAAAAAGCCCTGAGAGCGCAATAAAAGCGTTTTCATGGATGGCTCATTACGCCCAGTCACGACGTTATCTTGCAGCCACAATCGCCTCTGAAAGCGACCCATTGCCTGCAGATGAAAGGGCTATCCGAAACATACTGGAAGAAAATAAGAGTAACGAGCGTTACAGCTTAAATGAGTTGCAAACAAAGAAGCTATTGGCTTGTCTGGGCTTAACAGCTGCCACCGGTATTCTTGTGCAATCTCCAATTGAAGCGGTTAATGCTGCTAAAAATTTAGGCTTTCCTGTTGTTATCAAAGCCATTGCCAAGGGCGTAATACACAAAAGTAATGTCGGCGGAGTCGCGCTGGACCTCAAAACTGAAGAGGATGTTTTGAAAGCGAGCCAAAGCATTTTGGAAAGCGTTAAAAATAGGGCCCCTTACGCTCAATTAGAGGGACTTTATATCCAGCGTTACATCCGTCAACCTCATGGACGGGAAGTCAAAATTACCGTTCATACAGATTCTCGCTTCGGACCTGTTATCAGCTTTGGCGCTGGCGGCCATATGGGAGACATCTACAAGGACGATGTCTGTGAACTGCTTCCACTGACCAAGCCATTGGCTGCCGCACTCATCGAGAAGCCGACCGTAAGCACTTACCTCGGTGATTTCCGAGGTATGCCTGCTGCCAATAAAGAAGCTCTGGCTCAAATTTTGATGAGAATTTCCAAGCTCGTCACCGATTTCCCGCTTATCCGTGATCTAACGATTGATCCGCTTTTAGTCGATGAAGGTGGCTGTATTGTGTTAGACGCTCATATTGGCATATCTCCCAATAACTTAGACAAAGACGCATTGGCCTCCCACTTGACTTTAGCGCCGGAGCCATCTATCGATTCTGCTTGGCGAGACATCAAGGGCGGACAAATATCACTTCGCAGTATCCATGCTCAAGACTACGACTCTCTTCGTGACTTCTTGAAGCGACTTTCGCCTCAAACAACTTACTTGCGACTGCACATCTCTTCCAATGAGTTGGCTAGAGAAAAACTGATTGAACTCACAAATATTGATTACAACAGAGAAGTAGCGATTGTTGCGTGTGACACCGAAGAGCCTGATCTCATTCATGGCGTTGCTCGTTTTAAGCGTATGCCTGGAACATCATTTGCAGAGTTCGGTGTAGTTGTTGAAGATGAATGGCAGCGGCGCGGTTTGGCCTCATTACTCATGAAAGAGCTTATCGAACAAGCAAAAATTATGAAACTTACCGTCCTCATCGGTTATGTTTTACGCGGCAATGACGGGATGTTCGCATTAATGGATTCGCTCGGATTTGTCCGCCATGAGGATGAAACTCTTGACGATGCTTTCGTTGTCTACACGCTGAATTTAGAGTGAGAAAATATGTCTGATTTAACTGTCAGTGTACAAAACGGTATTTGTCATTTAGTGATTTCTCGCCCGGCTAAACGCAACACAATTGATGCAGCAACATGTTTGAGTTGGGTAAAAGTTTTAGCACAAGCCCAAAAAGATGATGCTGTTCGCTGTGTGATCATAAGCGGCGAGGAGACTGTCTTTTGCGCCGGTGCAGATCTTCAAGAATCATTACACAGAGATGAAAAGATTCAACAGGCCTACGATACACTCATTGAATCGATGATCGCCTTTGATAAACCGATTTTGGCTGCCGTCCAAGGCCCTGCTGTTGGACTAGGCGTAGCCATTCTTTGCTTCTGTGACATGGTTTACTGCGGAGAAAAAAGCCTTTTTTCAGTCCCCTTTACTGCATTAGGCCTGACACCGGAATTCGGACTGACATTTAGCCTTTGTGAAAAAGCAGGCTTTAAGAAGGCAATGGAAAAATTATTGCTTAGTGAACCAATTTCTGCCTTTGAAGCGTTGCAAATGGGAATTGTCACCTCAGTCTTTAAGGATGAGGATGTATTAAAAGAGACGCTTGCTCGTGCCGCTCGTTTAACCGTACTGCCTCCGGGAAGTCTTAGAGCTACCAAAGCCCTAATGAGAAAACATCAAGGGATCGCTATTCGTGAAGCATTAAATGCAGAGCACGATGCATTGACCCAAAGGCTTCAAAGCGATGAAGTCAAAGAAGCGTGTCGAGCCTTTGAAGAAGGCCGTAAACCCGACTTCAGCGTCAGCTCCCACTAGGAGAATAAATAATGGCAATGATTGAAATTCAACATGTCAGCAAATGGTACGGCGAAAACTTCCAAGTCCTTAAGGATTGCACCGCCAGTGTTGAAAAAGGCGAAGTGGTCGTTGTCTGCGGTCCGTCCGGCTCCGGAAAATCAACGCTGATTAAGACCGTAAACGGACTAGAGCCTTTTCAGGAAGGCAGAATCATTGTCAATGGCATTGATGTCGGCAATCCCAAAACAAATTTGCCGAAATTGCGACAACATATCGGGATGGTTTTCCAACATTTTGAACTTTTCCCCCACCTCTCCATCATCGACAACCTGACTTTAGCGCAAATGAAAGTGCTAGGTAGAAGCAGGGATGAAGCAACAGAAAGGGGGTTAGGTCTCCTAGAACGCGTCCATTTATCTCAACAAGCCTTGAAATTCCCCGGTCAACTCTCAGGCGGTCAGCAGCAACGTGTCGCCATCGCCCGAGCGTTGGCAATGGATCCCGTCTGCATGTTGTTTGATGAGCCAACCTCTGCACTTGATCCTGAAATGATTAACGAGGTACTCGATGTCATGGTGGAACTCGCTCAAGACGGCATGACAATGATGGTTGTTACTCATGAAATGGGATTTGCCAGACGCGTTGCTGACAGAGTCTTATTTATGGAAAGCGGTGAGATTCTGGAAAATGCCCCGACACAAGAATTCTTCACTCAACCTAAGAGTGAAAGAGCCGTACAATTTCTATCGAAAATTCTCAATCACTAAGAAAAAAATAATGAATACGCTGAGTTATGATTGGGAAAGTAGAAGGATCTTTTAATAATGATTGAGCACGCTCACACAAATAATTCCACCTTAGCACTAGCCAGAACGGTTTTAAGCAGAGAAGCCGAAGCTCTGACTAACCTCGCCGATCGTTTAGGCGATACTTTTTTAAAAGCCGTGCAATGTCTTTTAAATTGTAAAGGGCGTGTTGTTGTATCCGGCGTTGGCAAAAGTGGCCATATCGGTTGCAAACTGGCTGCGACGTTAGCCTCTACTGGGACACCTGCCTTTTTCGTTCATGCGGGTGAGGCTGCCCACGGTGATCTTGGAATGATCACGAAAGACGATGTCGTCATCGCCATTTCCAACTCTGGGACGACTAATGAACTTTTAACCATTGTTCCGGTTATCAAGCGCGAGGGAACTCCCCTGATTGCCATGACAAGCGCGCCGGATAGTGCACTGGCTAAATATGCTGATATTCACTTAGATGTCGGTGTCAGACAAGAAGCTTGTCCTCTTGGTCTGGCTCCGACCACCAGTACAACGGCAACACTTGCGTTGGGAGATGCTTTGGCAGTTGCCTGCCTTCAAGCCAAGGGATTCACCTCGAATGACTTTGCGCGTTCGCACCCCGGTGGTGCCTTAGGTCGCCGATTACTGATTCATGTTTCCGATGTCATGAGAACCGGCGAAAAGGTACCTAGCGTACTCAATACGGTGTCTGTTTTGGATGCTGTGCGCGAAATTACGCTCAAGCGCATCGGCATGACTGCCATCGTCGACAAAGACAATTGTGTTCAAGGTATCTTTACCGAAGGCGATTTGAGACGACTGATTGAGCGAATGGGCGACATTCGCCAAGTCTGCATCGCCGATGTTATGACTCCCAGTCCCAAAACGATTGCGAAGACTGCGTTGGCCGCTGAGGCTGCCCACATTCTTGATCGTTCTCTTTGTAATCAATTGCTGGTCGTTGATGAAGCAAACCACCTCATCGGTGCATTGCATATTCACGATCTTATGACAGCCAAAGTACTATGACACTCACAGAAAAAGCTAGAAAAATTAAGTTACTGATTTGCGATGTCGATGGTGTTTTAACTGACGGTAAAATTTACATCGGTAACGAAGGCGAGTTGTTCAAGGCTTTCGATGTTAAGGATGGCCTCGGCATCAAGATGTTGTTGGCTAATGGCGTTGATGTTGCAATCCTAACGGCCAGAAGTTCTGAAATTCTCAAACGTCGCACGCATGAATTGGGCATCACCAATGTCCTTCAGGGACAGCGCGACAAGGTAAAGGGACTTGGAGAACTTCTCACTGCCACGGGGTTGTCGCCCGAAGAAATCGCTTATATTGGCGACGATTTGCCTGATTACGCCGTTATCCAAAAGGTAGGCTTAGCCGCTTGCCCAAGCAACGCCGTTGAAGAAATTGTTCAATTGGCCGATTTTAAGAGCCAATACAGTGGAGGAGCCGGTGCTGTTAGAGAATTGGCAGAGTTCATTTTGAAGACTCAAGGAAAATGGGAAAGTACTTTGGAAAAAATGTTCCTACACCCTGATCCTAACGCCAGGCATCGCTACTAATTGAGAGAAAGAATGCGAGAAAGACTGACTGCCATTATCGCTATTATTTTGTTGCTGCTTCTCATTGCGGCCAGCTACTGGTACGCCATGCAGGCCTCTTTTAGCAAATTGCGATACATCCCGAGTGAAGAATCTCCGGATTTCATCGCTTCTGAAGCAACTATTGTTACGTTTGATGAAAACGGCGTTGCCAAAAATCGCTTACAGGCTGAAGAATTTCGGCATTTTTCCAATGATTCCATCACCATGGTTAAGCCCCAGGCTACAACCGTCTCTCCAGATGAACCGATTACACACGCCCAAGCTTTAAAGGGGCATAGCAGTGATGCAGGAGAAACTTTTGTGTTTGAGGGTGATGTCGTTGCCTCAAGAGCGGCCAGTGGTCAAACTGCCGCAACTCGCCTTGAAACCCAAAGCATGACGGTATACACAGACACTAATCGCTACGAAACGGATGACAAGGTCGATATATTCAGCGGCAACGACAGAACTCATGGTACGGGGATGGTTTTTGACAATATGTCCCGAACTGTTGAACTGAAAAGCCGAGTTACTACGGTGATAGAACCTCAGGGAAGCTCAAAGAACTTGCTTCCTTAAACACCCCAGGATTTGAGATGAAATTTTTAACTGTTTTTGCTCTGCTTTTAGCTTTAGCCGTTCCGACCGTGCAGGCCGAAAGCCGTGATAGAGAAAAACCCATTGAGATTCAAGCTGATCACTTTTTTGGCGATGAATTGAAACAGGTCGCCACTTATACCGGTTCAGTTAGAGTTGATCAGGGGACTATGCGTTTAACCGGACAAAAATTAGTGCTTCAGGAAACCGCTCAAGGCTACAAAAAAGGAACACTCACCGGAGAATTAGCAACTTTTCGCCAAAAACGAGATCCCAAAACAAAGGGAATTGAGGAATGGGTCTCTGGCAAGGCTGAGCAAATCGTTTATGAGGAACGTACCGGCATTATTACCCTTACAGGCAAGGCACTGGTTGAACGATCCGAAAACGGAGTCGTTAAGGATCGTGCAAGGGGGAATAAAATCGTCTACGATACAATCCGCTCACGTACAATTATCCAAGGTAGCGAAGGCGGGCGAGCCAGTACCGTTATAGCTCCACGCAGCAGTACTCGCTAATGCTCAGTCGTACATTTACCCAAAAGGATTCCGATAGTGCCAACCAATGAAGAAAAACTAAGCTCCGTCCAACCGACGCAAGATGAGGTCGCTTCTGATAATCAAGAAAAAACAGAAGTAGAGGCTCCAGTCAATACGCTGAAAGCTATTGGTCTGAAAAAAAGATACGGCAGTCGTTGGGTTGTGCAAGACGTGTCGCTCGAAGTTAAAAGCGGAGAAGTCGTCGGTCTGTTAGGTCCAAACGGAGCCGGCAAGACCACAACTTTTAACATGGTCGTTGGATTGGTTGTCTCCGATGGAGGCTCTATTGAGCTTAATGGTCAATCTATCGCCCACTTGCCTATCTATAAACGCTCTCGTCTTGGTGTTTCCTATCTACCGCAAGAGGCTTCCGTTTTCCGTCGTATGACAGTGGAAGAAAACATCCGCGCCATTTTGGAACTTCAACAAGACGAGAACGGGAAAAGCTATTCAAAGGCTGAAATTGATAAAAAACTTGACGACTTGCTTGACGAGTTACAAATAACACGGTTGAGAACCAATACGGCCATGAGTTTGTCTGGCGGTGAACGTCGCCGAACCGAAATTGCCCGAGCACTGGCTGCGGAACCTAAGTTTATTTTGTTGGACGAACCTTTTGCCGGTGTTGACCCAATTGCTGTTATTGAAATTCAGCGGATTATTCGCTTCTTAAAAAACAGGGGTATCGGTGTTTTAATTACCGACCACAACGTCCGAGAAACGCTCGGCATTTGTGATCATGCCTACATCATCTGCGATGGCGGCGTCTTGGCTAGCGGTCATCCGAAAGACATCGTTCAAAATGAAGACGTGCGTAGAGCTTACTTGGGTGAAGCTTTCCGCATGTAGTGCGTGCTATGAATCAGATATATCAATATCTTTCATCTTCAAACGTTATTTTTTTCAATTCAATGCAACGCGCGACAAAAAAACGCGTGTTCGAAGAGGCTTGCTTAGCTTTTCAAATGTCAGGCGTTCCGCACACACAGGTCTTTGAAGCACTTTACGCACGGGAACGTTTAGGTAATAATGCCTTGGGAGCTGGAGTAGCACTGCCTCACTGTGAAATTGAGGGACTGAAGCAGCCCATCATCACAATTGTCCTTCTTCAACGTCCGATTCACGTTGACCCAACACCGTATGACACCAAACCGGTTGATATCTTCTTTTTCCTCATCGTCCCAAAAACAGACAATGACGATGAGTACTTGCCGCTTTTGCGCGAGTGCATCGCCATGATGGAAGATAAAACGTTGTGTGCAAAAATCCGAAAAGCAGAGAACGCCGTTGAGGTCTGTGCTTGTATCATGGATTGGGTTGCTCCCACTGTTTTAGCCCGAGAAAGTAAAGAAGACGCCCTTGAAAACGAGTGGGATATCCTTAACGAAGAAGTCAAAGCTCAACTCAAGCAAGAACAAGGCGTTACCTCTTTGACCGTGGCAGCTGTTGAAAACAATAGTTAAGCTTTCCGCTACAATAGTCTGACTTTGTGTGGGGGGACTTGTATGAAGCTTATTATTGTCACCGGTCTTTCGGGCTCAGGAAAATCTGTCGCCATCCGACAGTTGGAAGATTCCGGCTACTACTGCATTGACAATCTCCCTCTGTCTTTTCTTATCCCGGTTGCTAAAGCCCTGCAACAAACTCAGGACTATGTTGCTTTTGCTGTTGATGCAAGAAGTGACTTTGAGGGCTACGCTCCCGAAAAACTCATTGAGGAACTTAACGCACAAAAAGACTGGGATGTGCGCGTTTTATTTCTGACTGCCTCCACTCAGGAACTGATTCAACGCTTCTCTGAAACCCGACGCCGACATCCGTTAACGTTGCGCTTTAGCGCCGGTAATGAAAAAGTCACGCTCTCAGAAGTCATCACGAGAGAACGCGAGTTACTCGAGCCTTATAGTGTGCAGGCACACGTTCTGGATACAACTCACTTGCAAAGCAACACTCTGCGCACTTGGGTGAAAGACTTCGCCGATGCCCCTCATGCCGATCTCAGTTTGACGTTTGAATCGTTCGGTTATAAACACGGCATTCCCACCGCGGCAGATTTAGTTTTTGACGTCCGCAATCTCCCCAATCCTTACTACGATCCTCAACTGCGGCCACTGACGGGACAAGATGAAGCCATCGTTGAATTTATGCAAAAGCAGCCGATGGTCACTGAAATGGTTAAAGACATTGAGTTCTTCATCGAAAAGTGGTTGCCCAGCTACCAAGCAACAAACCGGCACTACTTAACCGTGGCTATTGGTTGTACGGGCGGTCAGCATCGTTCTGTCTATGTCGCGGAAACTCTAGCTAAATATTTTGCACAGAAACTTCCCTCTGTCGCCATCCGTCACCGCATCATCGGTCAAGCGAAAAAACCGGTAAAAGGTCTTCGTCAGACTCTCTAGCGAAAAAACGCTCTAGTAGACCTCTGATAGGAGCGGGAAGCCCAATGTCGGACAACTCTGCGACTTTTGCCCATCGCTCGTCGTTTTTCACTGTATCAGGGTTTTTGATATGAATTGCCCAAGGATGCAAGACGAGACGGTAGTGAGAAAAGTCGTGATGAAAACTTTCTAACCTTCGAATATTTTTAATCATGAAGCCTTGAGCAGAAAGCGCCTCCGAAATGTCTTCCTCCGACATTTCGCCTTCTCGTTCAGGCAAACTAAAAAGTCCCCGCCAAACACCCCGGGCCGATCGTTTTTGCAGCAAACAACCGTCCTCATGCCAAAGAAGGAAAAAAGTCCTCTCTTTTTCCAAACGATTAAGCTTTTTTCTGGGAGCTGGAATATCCCCTTGTTTGCCATTCAGTAAAGCTTGACAAGTTTCTCGAAATGGGCAAATGACACACTTAGGGGTTCTTGTACAAACTGTGGCGCCTAAATCCATTAGCCCTTGTATATAGGCTTCAATATCATTTTGAGGTAACAGATTTTCAGCCAAATCCCACAGCTTTTTAGTTGTTTCACCATTATCAACAGGGGCGTCAAGACAAAAATAACGCATCAGAACCCTTTTGACATTCCCATCCAAAATAGTTTCCTTAGCCCCAAAGCTAAAAGCTACTATGGCCGCAGCTGTACTGCGGCCAACTCCTGGAAGGGACTCCCATTCAAGGCGAGTTGTGGGAAAGACGCCCTTGTGATCATAGACAATGATTTTTGCGCTTTTATGTAAATTTCTCGCTCGTGAGTAGTAACCCAATCCCGACCAATATTGCATGACTTCATCTTCAGAAGCCTCTGCTAAGGATTGGACGGTCGGGAAACGTTTCATAAAGCGATCATAGTATTCAATGACCGTAGAAACTTGAGTTTGTTGCAACATGATTTCGGAAATCCACCGTGCGTAAGGGTGTGCGTATTGCCAAGGCAAATGATGCCTACCATGGACTTTTTGCCAATCAATAAGTGTTTGAGAAAATTGTTCCGAGATCATGGATTTTTAGGAAAACAGTACAATAGCGAAATCCTTGCTGATTATAAAGACATGCCTCTTAATCTATTTACTTTTAAACGAGCCCTTTGCACCGCGTTAAGTCTGACTTGCTTGGTGAGTTCATCCTGGGCTAAAGAAACGCTTCCGAATGTTGAACTAACCGGGGGACTTCTTTTCCAAATCATTGCTTCAGAATTTGCTCTGCAGCGCAATGACCCTGCCACGGCATTTCAAACTTATATGCAAACCGCCCGAACAACAAAAGACCCTCGTTTGGCGAAACGCGCCTTTGAAATAGCAGACGGTGCTCACGCCTTTGAACAGGCTTCAGAAGCGGCACAACTTTGGGAGAAACTCTCTCCGTCAAATGCGGATGCTCAATTGGCTAATACGCTGACTCAAATCCGCCAGGGCGATTTGTCTGAAAAGCGGCAGCAGAGCGCAAAGGATCTCATTTTAAGTGCGAAAAACCAGCAAGAACGCCTAAAACGGTTTCAAGCGATTGCTCTCCAAGCTCAGTTCAGCTCAGCCCAACCTCAACAGATACTGACCTTTTTGCGTCCTTTGGCAAGTTTGTGCAAAGACCAGAAAGAGGCAGCATTGACACTAGCCAAGCTATATCGCCGAACAGGCAATGCGGAACTCGGAGAACATTTTGCAAAAATTGCTTGGCAACAACTTCCCGATAGTACGGTTGCACTTTTGGAATACGCCGATACGCTCATCGCAAAAGAACCGCTTAAAGCGGTCAGTACTCTTGAAAATTTCGTCAAACGTCACCCAAAAGACTACGATGCTCAACTGGGTTTAGCTAAAGCTTATGCACGTACACAGAATAAAAAAGGCGTAAAAAAACAAATCCAAATTTTGGATCCTTTCTCACAGAAGATGCCTAATTTGGCTTTTACTCTAGCCAGTATTTGCGATACTGTCGGACTATTGGATGAAACTAAGCGATATTTAATGACCTTTGAGCGTCTGGCCAAAGAGCAAAAAGTTTCTCTTGAAAGACTTCCCAGAACCTATTTATCTCTTGGGATGATTGACTATAAACAACGTCATTTCTCCGCTGCTGCGGACTGGTTTAGTCAAGTGGATCAGTCCAGTGAATTCTTCCCGCAGTCTCGTTTATTTTTAGCTCAAGCATTCGCTGCGGAAAAGCATTTTGATGAAGCAATTGACGTTCTTGATAAAACAAAAGTTAATGATCAACTGAAAACAGAGTTCCTCCATAAACGTGCTCAGATACTTTACGAAGCCGATCGACTGCCGCAAGCTTATGAAGCAATGAAAAAGGCTTTGTCCACTGACAAAGATAATGCTACGTTACTTTTCCAGTGCGCCGTTATTGCCAATGAGATTAAACGCATTGATGAAGCTGAGAAATATTTACAAAACGCGATTGAACTCTATCCCGATAACGCCAATTTCTACAATACGCTGGGTTATCTTTGGGTAGAAAACGGCGTCAAGCTGGATCAAGCCAAGCTGCTCATTGAAAAAGCTCTTCGACAAGAACCTGAGAACCCTGCCTTCTTAGATTCCATGGGTTGGCTTTATTTCAAACAAGGAAGTCTCAAGCAAGCTCAAAATTATTTGGAAAAAGCCGCCAAATTGTCTAATGACAAAGAAATACTGCTGCACCTTGCTGAGGTTTACCAAGCTCAAGGGGAAACACCCAAAGCGATGGATATCCTTCGACCCATGCTCAAAGAGAATGCGGAAGATCAGGAGATTAACTCATTGATGGATCGGTTACATCTGCGTTTTTAGGTAAAAAATGACTTTTAAACTTATCGCCACCGGCATTGCAAGCATCTTGTTGACAGGGTGTGTCGCCCTGTCCACTCCCGAACTTGAGCAATCTTGGCAAGGTCGATTTTCATTGATTGCACGTTCTGCCTCTCAGCAGGAAAATCACAGCGGCCGTTTTACATTAACGCAAGCTAACACAGATTTAACTATTTTGGATTTAAAAAGTGCTTTAGGGAACACTTTGGCGAGAATCACGCGAACTCCCACAGAAGTATCTTTGGAGACGTTAGGCAATCCGACCGTGTACGCCAACGACGCCGAGTCGCTTTTACTAAAGAGCCTCGGGTTCAGCGTACCAGTTGATGGACTAAATTATTGGATCGACGGTAAAGTTATTCCCAACCAGACGGCATCCACCATCCCCAGTGCTCCCCCTTATAATCAAGTCAAACAAAGCGGTTGGTTGATCACCTATGAAAATTACGATGAGTCGGGCTTACCCAAACGTATAAGATTGACGAGAGAAGCAACCTCTTTTGCCCCTAGCATTTCTGTTCTTCTTGTTGTCTCGAGCCGAGATCATGATTCTTAATTTGCTTGCTCCAGCTAAATTGAATCTTTTTTTGCATATCGTTGGTCGTCGACAAAACGGTTACCACGAGTTGCAATCTGTTTTTGTTTTGGTAGACCTTTGTGACACCATCAGCTTATCCGCTCGCAATGACCCTGAAGTCGTTCGTACTGGTGATATTGTCGGAGATCCATCAAAAGATTTATGTGTTCGAGCGGCTAAATTACTGCAACAATATACTGGCTCTTCTTTTGGAGCAACGATTAACGTTGTCAAACGCATTCCTTCCGGTGCAGGTATGGGAGGTGGTTCTTCTGATGCAGCCACGACACTGATGGGATTGAATCATCTATGGAATTTGCATTTAACAAAAGATGAACTGATGCGTTTAGGGCTTCAATTGGGAGCTGATGTTCCATTTTTTCTTTTGGGAACAAATGCATGGGTTGAAGGTATTGGCGAAAAATTAATCCCCATTTCCATCCCATCCATTCCTTTTGCCATCATTTGGCCCGGAGTCAATCAAGCAACGGGAGAAATTTTTTCACATCCGGACTTGACAAGAAATACGAAATACGTCACAATGTCGATCCTCGACGCCGCTCAGCAATCTGGTGAGTGGATGAGATTGGGACACAACGATCTAGAACCGATCGTAAAAATTGTGAATCCCGAGGTAAATAAGTTGCTAACGGATTTACCTCAATTCCGCCTAACAGGCTCTGGCTCTGCAGTTTTTGCCGTGATGCCAAAAGATGAGGCGGAAAGGGTGTTTGAAAATTTGCCATCCAGTTGGAAACATTTTTCGGTAAAAAGTCTTACAATACACCCGACGTTGTCAGCATTATCATGCTGAACCAAAATTTGTAGGGGAGTCGCCAAGCTGGCCTAAGGCACCGGATTTTGATTCCGGCATTCGAAGGTTCGAATCCTTCCTCCCCTGCCAACTTTCGGGAGCAAGCATTGTTGTGCTAGCTCCCGTTTGTTTTTTTACGAAGCGGTTTTTAAGCCGCCAAATACTAACCGAAGAGTTCTCTCTTCCTAACTTTCGGCGAGTCATATCATGGTCCCAATGGTTCCGGACAATCTCATGGTTTTTACGGGCAATGCCAATCCCAAACTTGCCCATGCAGTCGCAGAACATCTCAATATTCCCCTTGGTGAAGCTGTTGTCAGTCATTTCTCTGACGGTGAAGTCATGGTGGAAATTGACGAAAAGGTCCGCGGTCGCGATGTCTTCATCTTGCAAAGCACCTGCTCTCCCACCAATGACAATTTGATGGAATTGATGATTATGGTTGATGCGTTGCGTCGAGCTTCTGCACGCCGTATCACTGCTGTGATGCCTTATTACGGCTACGCACGTCAAGATCGTCGCCCGCGCTCGGTTCGAGTGGCCATCTCCGCCAAAGTGGTTGCCAATATGCTCCAATCCGTTGGTGTCGACCGTGTTTTGACGATGGATTTGCACGCTGACCAAATTCAAGGCTTCTTCGATGTTCCGGTTGATAATATTTACGCAACGCCTATCTTGTTGCGTGAACTTCAAAGCCGTAACTATGAAAACCCTGTCGTGGTCTCCCCCGATGTCGGCGGCGTTGTTCGCGCTCGTGCCATGGCGAAGTCCCTCAACACGGACATGGTCATCATTGATAAGCGCCGTCCACGTCCCAACGTGGCAGAAGTGATGAACCTCATCGGTGAAGTGGCTGGCCGCACTTGCATCATTACCGACGATATCGTCGATACCGCCGGAACACTTTGCAATGCTGCTAAGGCACTGAAAGAACGCGGCGCAATCAAAGTTTGTGCATACATTACCCACCCGGTTCTTTCCGGCCCGGCTATTGAACGCATTACGAATTCCGACTTGGATGAGTTGGTTGTCACGGATACGATTCCGTTACGTGAGGATGCCCTTAAGTGTCCGAAGATCACTCAAGTCTCTGTAGCTAATATTTTCGGTGAAACGATCTCTCGCATTGCTCGTGAAGACTCTGTGAGCGCTTTGTTCGAAAATTGCTAATGTGAATTTAAGGCGAGTCGGAAAAACGACTCGCCTTTTTGTGCAAAATCTGTACAATTGCACACTCGATTGTTTTTTAACAATCTTTTTTTGTTCCTAGTGGATGGTCGCGTCCCGGGAATTTTAATTTTGGAGAAATCTTATGAAAATCATCGCCACCACGCGTCAAGCGCAAGGTACGGGTGCGAGCCGCCGTCTGCGCCGCGCCGACAAGTTGCCCGGTATTGTTTACGGCGGCAACGTTGCGGCCACGCCGATCGAGCTCGAACACAATCCTATTTTCTACGCCTTGCGCAAGGAAAAGTTCCACACCTCGATTTTGACGATGGAATTGGATGGTAAGGATCAGCTCGTTGTTTTGCGCGCTTTCCAAATGCATCCGTACAAGCCGCAAGTCATGCACATTGACTTCCAACGTGTCAATGCTGATGAACCGGTGACCATGAGCGTGCCGTTGCACTTCTTCGGTGCTGAAAACAGCCCGGCCGTTAAGATCAGCAAGGGTCTCATCAACCACGCTCGCAGCTCTATCGAAGTCAGCTGCTTGCCGAAGGACTTGCCGGAATTCATTTCTGTTGACTTGTCTGGTTTGACCGCTCAAACGACGATGCGCGTCTCTGACATCGCATTGCCGGAAGGTGTTTCCGCTGTGGTTCACGGCAATGAAGACCCGGTTGTTGTGTCTGTCGTTGCTCAAGTCGAAGAAGAAGAAGATACGACTGCTGATGCTGCCGCTGCTGACGCCGCTGCTCCTGCTGCTGCAGCTGCGCCCGCCGCTTCTGAAGCAAAATAATTTTCGACTAGACTCGAAAAAAGGGCGCCTCGGCGCCCTTTTTTTATAACCGAGCTCGATACAAAAATATAGAATTGCTCCCATCTTTAATATGGATATCTGATATATGCCTGCGATTCGATTAATTGTTGGTCTGGGAAATCCCGGTATTGACTACGCCGACACCCGTCACAATGCGGGCTTTTGGTTCTTGGATCAACTTGCCCAAAGAGAAAAAGTTTTTTTTCATGAAGAGAAAAAATTTCAAGGCGAAGTCGCTCGGGTTCGTTTAGCTGGGCAGGATATTTGGCTTTTAAAGCCCACAACTTTCATGAATCGCTCAGGACAAGCCGTCGTTGCTCTGGCCCTTTACTACAAGATACTTCCGGAAGAAATTCTTGTTGTCCATGACGAGCTTGATTTGATGCCTGGGTGCATGAAATTGAAAAAAGGCGGCGGAAACGCCGGTCATAATGGCCTAAAAGATATTACTGAAAAACTTTCCACACCGAACTTTTGGAGACTCCGTTTAGGTACCGGCCACCCGAGATCTTTAGGAATGGCGCAACCCGTCGCTGATTTTGTTCTGCATGCTCCAAGTTCTGAGCATAAAGAGATGATTCAAGAGTGTATTGCTGCTGCTCTTAAAACAACCAATGACATTGCCTGTGGTGATATGGCTCGAGTTCAGCGTTCATTGGCGAAATACGGTTCTCCTAAGCCAAAAACAAATCCCGAAAAGAATGAGGAACAATAATTGGACAAGTGCCCTCCGATCATCCTCGTTAGTGCCTGTCTTTTGGGACAAAAAGTTCGCTTTGATGGACAAAGTCGACCGGCCGATCTTGGTTGTTTAATCAATAAAGGCTGTCTTCTCTTACCTATCTGTCCTGAATGCGCGGGCGGCTTACCCATCCCGCGCAGCCCTTGTGAAATTGAGTTTTCAGGTAATGCTAAAGGGGTCTTAGATAAACAGTCGCGCGTTTTAAGTGTTAACGGTCGCGATTGTTCCGATCAATACCGCAAAGGAGCTTTGCATTGTTTAAAGACAGCCCAAAGCATTAATGCTTCTTTTGCGCTATTAAAAGAAAAAAGTCCGGCCTGTGGGGTTTGTTTTATTCATTCTGGAAATTTTGACGGACAAATTAGAGAGGGTCGGGGAGTTTTAGCTGAATTGCTCTACCAATCAGGAATAAAAATTTTCAGCGAAAACCAAATTCACCAATTAATGCTTGCAATTGAAAAATCTTGATTTTCGCCTCAATGACTCTCTCGTAGTATCACATGTCAATGCTAAAATGCACGCATTAACTTTTTGGAAATAAAATCATGGGATTGAAATGTGGAATCGTCGGTTTGCCCAATGTTGGCAAATCCACCATCTTTAACGCTTTAACTAAAGCGGGCATCGCAGCAGAAAACTATCCTTTCTGCACGATTGAACCCAATGTCGGCATTGTTGAAGTTCCCGATAACCGACTCCAACAGCTAGCCGATATCGTACATCCTGCCCGAATTGTTCCTGCTGTTGTCGAATTTGTAGACATTGCCGGTCTTGTTGCCGGCGCCAGTAAGGGTGAAGGCTTAGGCAATCAGTTTTTAGCCAACATTCGTGAGTGCGATGCCATTGCCCATATCGTTCGCTGTTTCAATGACGACAACATCGTTCATGTCGCCGGTCACGTCAACCCCACGGAAGATATTGAAGTTATTAATACGGAATTAGCTCTGGCGGACTTGGCAACGGTTGAGAAGATGCTTAATAAATACTCTAAGCAAGCTCGCCAAGGCGGAGACAAAGAGGCTTTGAAATTGGTTACGGTCTTGGAAAAAATCCAACCCGTGCTCAACGAAGGCAAGCCGGCTCGTCAGGTATCGTTGACGCCTGAGGAAAAGGCCATTATTAAGCCTCTTTGCCTTTTGACTGTTAAGCCAACCATGTACGTAGCCAACGTGGATGACAGCGGCTTTGACAATAATCCCTTGCTCGATGCCGTCAAAGCATTTGCTGCTAAAGAAAATGCTCCCGTGGTGGCTTTATGCGCAAAAATTGAGAGCGAAATCGCAGAATTAGACGAAGAGGATAAAGCCCTCTTCTTGGAAGACATGGGAATGCATGAAGCAGGTTTGGATCGCGTCATTAGAGCCGGCTATGACCTGCTTGGTCTGCAAACATACTTTACGGCCGGCCCTAAAGAGGTTCGTGCCTGGACGATTCATAAGGGAGACACTGCTCCTCAAGCCGCCGGTGTGATTCATACTGACTTTGAACGTGGATTCATTCGCGCTCAGACTATTTCATTTGATGATTACATTTCTCATCATGGTGAAAAAGGTGCTCAAGAAGCCGGGAAAATGCGAGCTGAAGGAAAGGATTACATCGTTCAAGACGGCGATGTCATGAATTTCCTCTTTAATGTTTAAAATAAAAAGAGGGATCGTTACGATCTAACCGATAGACATTTAGGTACATTTTTATTAGACCTTAAATTATGGCAACTGTTCTTGCGAAACGTCGTCGAGAATTTGGTGAACGGTTAAGAACCGAACGGGAACGTTTGGGCTATACCGAATTGCAAATTGCCCAGCTGCTTGGCGTACCCTTGGAAATGTACCAAAAGTATGAGTTGGGGCAAGAAGATCCGGGAATTTTCAGGATGCCCCGACTCAACGACTGTGGTTTCGATATTCTCTTCATTATCACTAGTGAGCGCCACAATCCCGTTGAGGAAGAAAGTGAGCTGCTGGCCCGTTTCAGAGAACTCTCTAACCGTGGAAGAGATTCTATTTTCATGACGCTTGACGCTCTCGAGCGTCTTGCTCCTAACTTGCGTCAAACCATTCGAAATAAGTGGCGCAATAAATAGTGCTCTTTTGGCTCTGCAACGGATCGCATTTCGTGCTATGTTTGGCAAAGTGGTTCTGTGTTCTGGACAAATCCCATGCGTATTATCCGCAAAATTCTCTGGGTGATCTGCATATTGGCGCTGTTGGCAATTGGCAGCGTCGTTGCCCTGTATTTCCTGGTTACCCCTGCATCCGTTCAAGATCGTTTGCAATCGTCCTTAAATCAGATGGGCTTTGTCATGCGCGCAAACGAACTTCCGACCGTTAGGGTTTTACCAACGATATCGGTTGAGCTGCCCAGCGCGCAACTATTTGACTCCCAAAACAAACTGATTGCCATTTACCGTTCTGCTCACTTTAACGTAAGCCCTGTTTGGCTTATTTTCGGCCAAATCCATATTGAGAAGATCTTGGTTGACGGATTTTCGTTGCAAGAAACGGAATGCCCGTCATTGCCTGAATGGTTGAAAAATAATTCAACAACCGACACTGCTCTTATTGATGGTTTGACGGTTGAATCTATTGAATTCAACGACTCCGACATTCACCTGAAGCATGACGGAAGGCTGTTCAATCTTCAAAATTTAAGAGCAGTTATCTCTGGCCCTGCTCCGCAGATGCATGCGCCGGTTGCACTCAGCACACAGATTCAGATATTGCCTGAAAATCTCCTCCTGGATGTACAGGCAGGCTTTTCTTTGGACCTGAATTTAGCTTCTGGCAAAGTCGCCATTGAAAATCTTTCCGTTCAAACCAGCGGAACCCAACAAGGCAAATCTTTCCAAGCGCAATTGGATTCACCTCTGACCCAATTGTCCGCTGAGGCCATTTACACAAAAACCGCAAAAGTACAAATAACCGGTGATCAATCCCTTGGTGACGTCTCTTTGTCCGTGGCTGAATTACACATCAGCCAAGACAGTTGGCAAGCTCCTGACTTCCATATTCAATACAACAAGGGAGCAGGAGATCAGACTTTGAAAGTTGATTTGCGTTCACCCATCATTTTTGACACAGCAACAACTTTCACTACTGCCGATCATATCCAAGGATCAATTTCCTTGCCTGAACAAGCAGAGAGCATTCCCGTCTCCGGCAATGTGAAAATTGATTGGAATAAAGAAAAAATTCATAGTGAAATCTTTGCCAGACTTCACGGAGCGCCTATGACATTTCGAGGCGAGAGTGCTGGCTTTGATTTCCCTGACATCAAAGGAGACCTTGTCTTTGGCCGACTGGAATTAAGTGATTTATCTGTTTTCAGATCACTACAAAGAGCTCAAGCAACTTTACCAGCAACGTTACTGCCCCAGCAGTCGGAAGTTCAAACAAGTGCGTCTAACGAAGCGAACGTTGAAGCGCAACCGTCAGAACTTTCTTCCTCCGGCAGCCAAGAAGATACCTCCGTTGAAACAACGGTTGAGACTGACACATCTCGTGTCTCTCAGGCGGATGGAGATCAGAGTGAAGTAACCAAAGAACACTCTCACGAAGGCTCAAATGAAGTCTCTTCAGTAGCTACTTCGGAAATTAGCGATCATGAAACCGCGGACATTGATTCATCTTTACCCTTTGACTTTTTGAACCACTTTGACTTCAACGGTTCGATAGTGATTGGTGAGTTATCGACTGGACCGGTTAAATTAGTGCAGCTGAAATCGAATATGCAGATTCAGAAGGGTGTTTTAAAACTCCCCAAAGCCAAAGCTCTAACATACGATGGTAAGACCGAATTAGATGTTCAGTTGAATGCCCAAGGCCACTGGAATGTAGTTTATCGAGGCGAAAGCATTAACCTGTCCTCTCTTCTCAATGATGCAAGCGGCAATAGTAAGGTGGGAGGAATATTGAACCTGCAGGCCAATTTGTATGGCGGAGGCTTTACGCAGCAAGCTTTAAATGGGCAAATCGGTTTTTCTGCGTCACAGGCCAAACTTTTTGGATTTAATCTCGAAGACGCGACAGTTGCCTTAAAGCAATATAAGGAACCCGAGCAGAAGAATGATCTTTTTACAGAAACAGAACATTTTGGCGGTGTTGTGACGATACACGATGGTCGGGCAGTTATTGACAATTTAGGGGTGAATTTCGGATCTTCACGCGCCCGGGGACAAGCTCAAGTTGATTTAAACAACCATTCACTAACTGGACAATTAACGGGCAGAAGCAATGGACTGGATTTGACTATTAATTTGGCCGGCCAATGGCAATCACCAATTGCGGTGTTAGATACTGAGCAAATCCGCAAGGCGAATAATCTTGTTGCCAAACCGCAACCGAAGGAAGAAAAGAAACCGTCCGGCTGGGACAAATTGAAAGATTTCTTCAGAAATCGTTTCTAATAACGAGAAGGAGTGGCCAAACCACTCCTTCTGCTTTTAACCAATAAGAGCTTTGGCAAACTCTTGCGCGTCAAACGGTTGCAAATCCTCGATGGACTCGCCGACACCAATAAAATAAATAGGGATGGGGTTATCGGCGCGCATGCGGCTGATAGCCACCAAAACACCTCCCTTGGCCGTCCCGTCTAATTTAGTAATGATCAATCCGGTTAGCGGAACCGCCTCATCAAAAGCTTTCACCTGGGCCAAAGCATTTTGACCATTCGTTCCATCGATGACCAGAATCACTTCATGAGGAGCACCCTCCAATGATTTATTTTGCGAACGAGCAATTCGCTTGAGTTCCTCCATGAGTCGAGTCTGCGTTGTCAAGCGACCTGCCGTATCAACAATGACAACATCGCTTCCTCGGGCCTTGCCTGCACTGACAGCATCAAAAGCTACAGCCGCCGGATCACCGCCTGTCTGGGAAATAACTTCTACACGATTTCTTTCTCCCCAAACAGCCAATTGTTCGCGAGCAGCAGCGCGGAAAGTATCGCCTGCTGCCAACAAAACACTTTTACCCTGCGAAGAAAGCCATTTACTGATTTTCCCAATGGATGTTGTCTTACCTGCGCCGTTTACCCCAACCATCATCATCACAAGTGGCTTGGTTCTATCTAGGTTAATTCGACCTTGCGCTGGTGTTAAAAGAGCAACAATTTCCTCTCTTAGGGCCTCACGAACTTCTTCCTGTGTTTTCAGCCCTTTCAGTTGAATAGTATCTCTTAACTTTCCCAGTAACTCCGATACCGTTGAAACGCCCATATCGGCAGAAATCAAAGCGAATTCGAGTTCCTCTAAAAAATCCTCATCGACCTTACCACCGGTAAAAAGTCCGATAATATTGACTCGAGTTCGATGTAAACCGTTTTTTAACCGATCTAACCATCCCGCTTTTTTATTTTCAGTCGTTATCATTAGCGTATGCGTCCATTAAAGAAACAAAATCAATCACAAAGCGTAAGTTTACCAAGAGCGCGCGCAGCAGGTACTGTCAGAATTATCTCTGGCAAGTGGCGTCGTACGCCTTTAGCTGTCGCGGACTTTGACGGCTTACGTCCGACAGGTGATCGGATTCGGGAAACACTTTTTAATTGGCTCAACTACCTTCTCGGTGATTATTCTGAAATTGAAGGTCTGGATATGTTTGCCGGATCCGGCGCTCTGGGTTTTGAATTAGCCAGCCGAGGAGCGCGCAGCGTTACTTTGCTCGAGAAAAATCGTCGTGTTTATGAAAAGCTCTGTCTTTCACGAACCAAATTACGGGCAGAAGACATTCTGGATATTCGTTGCGCAGACGCTCTGGCCGATGTTCGCTCCCTCAATAAAAAATACGACATTATTTTTATCGACCCCCCATTTGCACTGAATTTACACGAAAAGGCCATTAAATTAGCGCTTTCGATTCTTAAAGAGAACGGTTTCATTTACATCGAGTCACCAAAAGAATGGGATACCCAAATTTTGGCTGACTTAAAATTAGCAGTTGTAAGAGAGTCTGAGACCGGAGCGGTGGCCTTTCGACTGGTTAGTCCTACACAGGAAGAAAAATGACAATTGCCATTTATGCAGGTACGTTTGATCCCTTTACCCTTGGACACGAAGATGTGCTTGATCGTGCCCGTCAAATCTTCGATGAAGTCATTGTGGCAGTCGCTGCTGATACTGGAAGAAATACCTTCTTTTCTTTTGAAGAAAGAGTCGACTTAGCCCGCCGATCTTTAGCGGGTATCGAAGGCGTCAGAGTCGTTGGATTTGAAGGCTTGTTGAGTGAATTTGTCAAAGCAACCGGTGCTTCAGTCCTTATCCGCGGTGTTCGAAACGGAAGCGATTTCGACTACGAGACGCGCATGGCCTGTGTCAATCATGCATTAAACAGTAATGTTCAAACAATATTTTTCCCGCCTATTAACGGCACTCAGTCTATTTCCGGCTCATTAGTCAGAGAAATTCATCGTCTGGGCGGCGATGTTTCCGCTTTTGTCAGCCCCATTGTTTCGCAAGCACTGGAAGCCAAGCGTTTAGGAGCCAATCAATGAGTATCCGTCTGGCAGCTATAGATTTAGGATCCAACAGTTTTCGCTTAGAAATCGGTCGCATTGAAGGTAACGAGATTATCTGCGAACACTACGGTAAAGAAGGTGTTCGGTTAGCTGCCGGACTTGATAGCAACGGTTATCTGACTGAAGAAGTTCAACAAAAAGCGCTTGATACCTTAGCCCGTTTTCGAGAAAAAATTAAAGACTTCAAACCGGAACATGTGCGAGCCGTAGGCACCCAAACGATCAGAATTGCCCAAAATAACAAAGCGTTCCTACGGCGTGCTCAAGACGTACTAGGTTTTCCTATTGAAATATTGCCCGGACAAGAAGAAGCCCGACTGGTTTTTGAAGGTTGTGCCCATCGCTTGCCTCTTTCTGATAAAAAACGTCTGGTCATTGATATCGGTGGTGGTTCAACAGAGCTTGTTACAGGATCGGGACTTCATGCTGACCGTTGTGAATCATTCCACGTCGGCTGCGTCAATTTATCTCTACATTATTTTCCGAATGGAGAAATTACGCGTGAAGGCTATGAAGCCGCAAAATTAGCTGCGATGGCTGAGTTTCAAGAAGGTCGTGAACGATTTAATTCAACCCTATGGGATGAAGCCTACGGCTCATCCGGATCTATGGAAGCAATCTGCAGTCTTGCCAAATCTTTTGGTATGGACTCTTACACGATTTCTCAGGAAAGACTTTGTGAAATTCGTGATGCAATGATTGCTAAGGGACACGTTGATAAACTAGATTTCCCGGATCTGCATCGTTCAAGAAAAGAAGTAATCACCGGTGGGCTTGCGGTTCTTCATGCCGCCTGCGACGCGCTCAACATTAAGAGCATAAAATTCTCGGCTGGCGCTTTGCGGGTCGGATTGCTTTATGAGCAACTTTCCCGCCTGAATGGTAACGATTTAAGAGAATCTAGCGCTTGGGAACTATTGCGTTACAGCGCTGTTTCCGAAGCGCAGGCCAAACGGGTCGATCTGCTTGCCCAAAAGCTTCTTCAACGCCTTTTCCCCGATGCCACGGAGGACACAAAAAAACGCCTTCATTGGGCTGCACTGTTGCATGAAACAGGCAATCTCATTAGCCATAACCGTTTTCACAGACTAGGTGCCTACCTGATTGAACATTTTGATCTGCAGGGTTTTTCCATTAATGATCGTCATTGGGTTTCGCAGTTGGTTCTCGGCCACAGAGGCAGACTCTACAAAATTGAGTCTCAACTAGACAATGAGACGTGGGCGAAATCGCTATTGGCGCTACGTTTAGCAAGCATCATTGCACATAAACGCGAGGATATTGAACTGCCTGATTTCTCATTGACTCAAGAAGGTAAGCGTCACTGGCGCTTATCATTTAAAGATTCAAGTTGGCTCAATAAACATCCTCTAACACATTTTCTCCTACAAAGAGAAGTTGATGCTTGGAAAGCCGTACAATATCAGTTTGACTTCGAGAAATAATTTTTTTTATTGATGTTTGACACTTCCCTACCTGCCCAAATTCAAGAAGAGCCTTTGGTTCAGTTATCACATGTATTTGTGGAATTTGACCAATTGCAAGTACTTCGCGACGTATCGGTAGATATCTACCGAGGGGAATTTGTTGTCCTGCACGGAGATACAGGATGTGGGAAGTCAACCGTTTTGCGGCTAATCGCCGGCCTGTTGAACCCGACTCGGGGTGCGGTCAGGGTGGCCGGGGAAGATGTTCAAGAGTTTTCTACCCTTCAACGTCGTTGGCTTCGAAGAGCGATCGGACTGATGCTCCAAAATTCGCCTTTACTGGAAGACAGAACCATTTTAGAAAATGTAATGCTGCCCGCTTTGGCCGCCGATGCCAGTACTGATCAAGCTAGACAACAAGCATTGGCAGCCCTTTCTCGCTGCCACATGTCCGACTGGGCTCAAAACTATCCGATTGATTTATCTTCCGGTCAAAGACAACAAGTCAGTCTTGCGCGAGCCGTGGTTAACCAGCCTGTTTTAATTTTGGCTGACGAACCGGCGGCACATTTAGATGCCAATAATGCTCAAACGGTCATCAATCTTCTGGGAGAATTTGCCAGCGCTGGGGTGACCGTTATTGTAGCCTCTCACCTTCTTTTGGCTCCACGTGGCATTGCCTACAGGGAAGTCAAATTTGCCTCTCAACACGGAGGAATGCCATGAGCTTTACTTCTTCTCGTGCTTGGGCCTTACAGCAAGTTTTTCGAGGCATTAAAAATGCTAAGGGTGTTTTTTTCCTAGCGTTGATGCTCGCCAGTTTGTCTTTAACAATCCCAGTTTTTGTTGCAAGTGTTCTCTACAGTCTTTCTGAACCCATCAGGGCAATTCCTGTGGCGCCGGAAATTACGGTCTTTACGTATCAAGACCTCAACAAAGCGCAAATGGATAATCTGCGGGAGCGAATTGGCAGGCACGAACACGTAATGAAAATTACGACGATTCCGAAAGACGAAGCTTTTAAATCTCTCAATGAAAACTTAGGTATCAAGCAAACTTCTCAAGATAAGGCTGCCAATCCGCTGCCTGACTTGATTATTGTGACACTTGATGCTCAAATGCCAGCTGCCGACATTGAGCGGACGGCAAAAAATATTGAAAAGTTAAAAGGCGTCAGCCTTGTTGCCTATGACAGCACATGGTTAACAAAGTTGGATGCAATTTCTCACACAATCAGTAACTTAGGCTGGATATTTGTTGTTATCACTCTATCGCTGATCGTCTGTGTTATTGCCGCTAGTGTCAGACTGGCTGCCGACACCCAAAAGACTGAGCTCAATATGCTTTATCTTTTTGGGGCGACCCCGTCTTTTTCCATTCGACCTTATGCATGGCGAGGTTTTCTGACGATGGGTCTGGCGGCTGTGATTGCCATTGCCTTATCGTCCTTTGCTACCGGCTACCTTAATGAAGCTCTTTTGGCCGTTGGTGAACAATATGGCACTCAGATAGCCATTTCTCCGTTACCTTGGCAATTTAACGCGGGCTTCATCGTTTTTTGCGCTCTGCTTGGCGGATTAATCGCGAGTATCATTACTCAACGCGCAATCGCAAAAATTGAGCGCTTTGACTGATACAAGTCCTCCCCATCTTTTTAGGCATCTACATGGCTGATATCAAAAAAGCTTCCTCCGGCGCTAATGCCCTTGTTCCTTATCAGAGCAAGGTTCCTAGTGTCATCCCTAGTTTAGGGAACTTAGATGCCTATATTCAGGCAGCCAATCGCTTCCCTATTCTGTCGTATGAACAGGAACGGGATCTGGTGGAACGCTTACACAAAAATAATGACATGAATGCTGGCCGTACTTTGGTTATGGCCCACCTGAGACTGGTCATTGCTATTGCTCGTTCCTACCTTGGATACGGAATTCCACACGCGGATCTGATTCAGGAAGGCAACATCGGTTTATTGAAAGCCATTAAACATTATGACCCCACTCACGGCGCCCGCTTAATGACATTCGCAGAGTATTGGATCCGCTCTGAAATCCAAGACTACATTGTGAAAAATTGGCGCCAAGTGAAATTGGCCACAACTAAGTCCCAAAGAAAATTGTTTTTCAATCTCCGCTCCATGCGGGGAGAAAATGCGCTTACCTATTCACAGGCAGACAAAATCGCTCAAGAATTGGATGTTAAACCATCCGAAGTTCTCGAGATGGAACAGAGGATGTATGGCAATGAAACGCCCATTGATTTGCCTGCAGACAATACTGATGATGAAGATCACAGCAGCGCTCCGATCCAATGGTTGTCTTCAACAGCCGATGAACCTACCACCATCCTTGAGCAAAAAGACGAAGAGCGAATGCAGCAAGAAGGCATCCGCCAAGCGCTGGCTAGCCTTGATGAACGCAGCCGCCATGTGATTATGGCCCGCTGGCTCAATGTCGATGAAAATGGCAATAACACTCCCAAGACATTGCAGGAACTTGCTCAAGAGTTGGGAGTGTCGGCTGAACGGGTTCGACAAATAGAAAAAAATGCTTTAACGAAAATGAGGAAAGCGCTAACTGCGCCGTCAGATGAGTATGTTTAGAATTGTTCTCGTTGCTCCAGAAATTCCGCCTAACACCGGTAATATCATCCGTTTGTCCGCCAACACGGGCTGTGAACTACACCTCGTTGAACCTCTAGGATTTACATTAGAAGACAAACATATGATCCGAGCCGGACTGGATTATCACGAATATGCAACAGTAAAAGTGCATAAAAGTTTTGATGCGTTTTTAGAAAGTGAGCATCCTAACCGTAACCGCATGTTTGCCATGACCACAAAGGGCTCTCATCCTTTTGCGGACTCTCACTTCTTGCCCGGAGATTGGTTTGTCTTTGGTAGCGAAGGACACGGGCTTCCCGATAACATTCGAAACAGTTTCCCTGAACAACAGCGCATTCGCTTGCCGATGCGTCCTCACAATCGGTCGTTGAATCTCTCCAACACCGTTGCCATTACCGTATATGAAGCTTGGAGACAGAATAACTACGAAGGCGGCTTATAGCCGCCCTTAGAGAATTTAACTGTTATTTGTCTTTTTCTGATTTAGGCTCTCAAGTAAATAGCGGTCCATGTGCCGCTCTGCTGCGAAAACAGCAGCCTGTACGCGAGAGCTGAAATCAAACCGTCTCATAATGCGCTGTAAATGAGCTTTGACAGTGCTTTCAGACATGTTCAGCAAATTAGCCATCTCACGGTTACTAGCTCCCTGAGCCAAACAACCCAAAATCTGGCGTTCACGTTCAGTGAGACTTTTTACCGTTTCCGGACGAACCTCGGGCATTAATGAAAGATGTTTAGCTCTGATTCCATTGACAAATTTACTGGTCATCTCCGGAGACATCACGCTTTCGCCAGCCACGACTTGACGCACGCCATTAACCAAATACTCTGCATCAATGTTTTTGACTAGATAACCTCTGGCTCCAAGTACAAATGCTTCTTTCAAATCCTCGGCATCTTCACTGACTGTCAACATAACGACCGGAAGTTCGCGATTAGCGGCCAACATCTGAGCGAGTGCCTCGGTCCCGTTCATCACGGGCATATCCAAGTCCAAAAGCACCAGATCCGGTTTCAGCTGCTCGGCTAACTTCACCCCTTCCAATCCGTCTGAAGCCTCACCCACAATTTCGAAATCTGCCTGCCTGCTCAACAGTGCCTTCAAACCAGACCGAAATAAAGTGTGGTCATCTACTAATAAAATCCGAATACTCATCAGCGTCCCTCTTTGGGCAAAATCAATTTCACAGTAGTGCCTTGGTCAATTTCAGATTCAATTTCAATCTGAGCGTTTACTTTCTGAGCACGTTCTCGCATGATAGACAATCCGACGTGGCTTTGCTTTCGTTCGGACAACAATTGTGGATCAATTCCGATGCCATCATCCATCACCGTCATTTCAAAACGACTGTCATCATTGCGAATGTTAACCATGACCGTACGCGCCCGAGCATGCTTTCTAACATTGGATAGGGCTTCTTGCAAAATAAAGATGACTTGCAACTTTTGGGTTGAAGACAATGTCATTCCGTCATCCTGAATATTTAAATGCGTTTTCACATTCGTCTGTCGCTCAAAACGTTGCAACACACTTTGAACAAGTTCACCCAATTCCTCTTTATAAACACGTGTTCGGAAATTAAGAAGCAGCTCCCTTACATCGTCGTAGCACTCTTGAACGCCGGCTTTAATTTGTTTAATGCCATCATCAATTTGCTCGGAGTTCTGATCCTTCAATGCCCCTTCCAACATCTGCACTTGAAGATTAACAAAAGACAAGGTCTGTGCAATGGAGTCGTGTAAATTCTGCGCCAATATATTGCGTTCCTGAGCAACCGCCATTTGTTGGTCCAAAGCCGCCAAGCGCATATTTTCAATAGCGGCCCCAAAGTGACGACCCAAGTTTTCAAGAAGCATATCTAGTGCTCTGTCTTCGGAAAGTTTGTCACGATAAAAGAGGGCAAAAATACCGATATTTTTTTGCCGATAGCGAATGTGATAAACCACCTTCAATATGAAACGATTATGGGAGGCGTCCAGGTTGACAGACTGATCAGGCTCTTCAATTCTGACCGGATAAGGACTGGCAAATATTTGCTGGCAGAATTGTTCAGAGATTTTTTCACATTCCTTAGTTCCGCTCTCACTAAGGCCCTTTTTCAAGACGCTTTCCAATTGGTTGCGGTTTTCGTTCCAAAAACAAACTTGCGCTGCCGGAGCCCCAGTTAAAGTTAAAACACGGGCAATAAAAGACTCCAACATCTCTTCAACGGAATGTTGTTCACCCAAAAACGCCGTTAAACCATATAGAGCGGTTAAGTGGGCATTTTTTTCTGCTAAAGAAGCGGTTTTTTCTTCAACTCTACTTTCCAAATTGAAGTAAATATCATCCAAGTGGGTAGCCAATTCATTAAAACCTGCAGAAATTTCAGAAAATTCCTGAGTTCCTTCCGCATGCACCCTTGTCTTCCAGTCACCTGCTTTCAAGCGCTCGATTCCAGCCTGTAGTTGATTCAGCGGCCTTAGTACAGAAGCAAACAAAAACCACATCACAACGATGACACTCAGAATCGACAAACCTCCCAAGGCAACCTGTGTATAGCGCAATACGACGATATTACGGTTGACTTCTGCATCGGTTAAGTTTTGCCACTCATCAAGTTCACTGTTTAGAGAATCGAGGCCTGCCAATATTTCCTGTCTGCTGCTGGTTCCTACACTATGAGTCTCATTCCACTTTAAAAGTAAAGGTTTGACACTTTGGCGCCATGTTTCGTCGATTCTGCTCAAAATTTTGTCAATTCGCTCATCACGAGCCATCACGCGGTAGGTAGATCCGTCATCCAAAATAGCCAAATTTAGCGTCTGGTCAACACGCCAAACAACCCCTTGGATATCGACAGTTAAATTCTTCGAATGTACCGTGGTCAGGTCGTAGCCAACTTGGTATAACTCCGCACGAATATCACCTGCTCGGCGCATAACTTCCGTTGTGATTTCCATTTGTTTAGACAAAAAAAGCGTATAAACAACCGAGGCGATGAGCAAAATCACCCAAAGCAGCGCCAATCTCAACAGACGGCTGGAAAGTTGCGGAGCTTCTGTAACGTTTTTCATTGTCATAAAACAAAAAAGGGGAAAAGCTTCTCAGCACCTTTGCTGATGTCTTCTCCCCTTCAACGGTCTGTATGAATCCGAATTAGTTTTGTTGTTCAGCCTTTGCTTGATCGGCAGCGGCTGCTGCTTGAGCCAAACGTTGTTGATACAACATTTCAAAATTCATTTCCGGCAAGTTAACCGGAGCCATTGTCGTACGGGTGATCAAGTCAGCAACATTGGCACGCAAATACGGGTAAACAATGGTCGGGCAAATAACATTACCGATGTGAGCCATTTGTTCATCCGTAAAGCCGCGAATTTGGAAAATACCGGCTTGTTTGACTTCGGCAATCAACATGACATTTTCTGCAGCCTTGATCGTCACTGTGGCACGAACCGTTACTTCACGATGCGCATCATCAAGCTTCTTTAAACTAACTTCAAACTGCATGTCAACCGTCGGTTGTTGTTGAAGAGGAGTCACAAAAACTTCCGGAGCATGCGGCATTTCCAAAGAAGCATCCTTCATGTAGCAGCGTTCAAGTTGGAACGCATTAGCAGAAGCGTCTTGTTGTTGATCTTGCTGGGCAACACTGTTGTTTTCTTCAGCCATTTTTAAATCCTTTCGGTGTTTCAGTTAAATTGATCTCTAGCGGGTAAAGGGCAACTTGGCGTCTACCCAACCTTTAATACCGCCTTCAAGGACAAAAACATCTTTATAGCCCTTGGCACGCAAAATCTTTGCTGCCTTTTGGCTCGACGATGTCACGGTATCGACCACGATGACCGGTCGATCATTCGGAACTTCATTGATGCGCCCTTCAAAACCTTCCATAGGGATGCTCTTTGAATTGGCAATGGCTCCACGCTTGAAATCTTTCGTGGCACGCACATCCAACACGAAGGCGTTCTTCTTGTTAATGTAGTCGATAGCCTCTTCGTTGCTAAGACTGGGACCCATGCTACGCTTACGAATAACGGGTTCGAGCAAAAAGGCGCCGGATACCAAAATCACGGCCACCAACACAATATTGTCAAGTAAAAATTCAAACACGATGTTCTCGCTACTGATCAGTCAAAGAAAAAGCGGTCGGTCACAAAAAGCCCAATCGCATCTTGATTTGGGATAGTACAACAAATTACAACTTTTTGTGCATTGGCGATTCTCCGAATTGGCCTTTTCTTTTAAAATTGTGGGGTTAACTTCCCATTTCTCATTTTTATAGAGATTGATCCTATGTTTAAGCTCGTACTGATGCGACACGGCGAAAGCCAGTGGAATTTGGAAAACCGTTTTACGGGTTGGACCGACGTTGACCTGACAGAAAAAGGACGCGAAGAGGCCCGCAAAGCCGGAGAATTGTTAAAAGCCGAAGGCTATGATTTTGATATCGCCTATACAAGCGTGTTACGTCGTGCCATCCGTACGTTATGGATCGCTTTGGATGCCATGGATCGTATGTATCTGCCGGTTAAAAACTCATGGCGCTTAAACGAAAGACATTACGGTGCACTTCAAGGCCTAAATAAAGCTGAAACGGCTGCCAAATACGGCGATGATCAAGTTTTGATCTGGCGTCGCGCGTACGCTATTCCGCCCAATCCCCTTTCTCCCGATGATGAACGTTGGGCAGGCAGAGATCCCCGTTACGCAAGTTTGAAGCCGGAAGAAATCCCGGCTACTGAATGTCTAAAAGATACCGTTGCCCGTGTTATTCCGTATTGGAAGGAAGAAATTGAACCGACGATTCGTTCAGGAAAGCGCGTACTGATCGCTGCTCACGGCAATTCTCTTCGCGCTTTGATCAAGTACATTGACAATATCAGCGATGAGGATATCGTTCACTTGAATATTCCGACTGCTCGACCGATCGTCTACGAGTTCGACGACAATATGAAACCTATCCGTCACTACTATCTCGGTAATCAGGCGGAAATTGAAGCCGCAATGGCAGCTGTTGCGGCTCAAGGTAAAGCGAAGAAGTGAGATTGATTGCGCGTCCTTTAGGCGTATTTTTAAAAGCGCTCGGTCTAGCGAGCGCTTTGCTCTGTCTGAGCGTTTCCCCGCTAAGTCAATACTGCGGGGTGGGAGAGGTGTATGCTCAAACGACTCAGAAAAAAACTAACACCAAGAAAACGACGCGCTCTTCCGCTAAAACCACTACAAAACGTACAGTTGCTCAAAAAAACAACTCAAAAACAGCCACTAAAAAAACGGCTGCCAAAAGTACAGACGAAGTCAGTGAAAAACGCCGCAATGAACTGCAAAGTCAACAGAAGTCTTTGCAAGAGCAACTCGGTTCCTTAAAGAAACAATTGTCCCAAGCTGAAGCCAGTCAAAATGAGGCAAGTGATGCTTTAGCGGCCAGTGAAGAAGCCATTTCAAAAGCCAATCGCCGTCTTCGTGAATTAAGCACTGAACGTACACGAGTTGAAAAACGGCTAAAAGAATTGCGAGAACAAGAGCTATCTGTGAGCGGACAATTGACTAGCGCAGAAAAGCAAAGTCGAGCGATTGCCCGTGCCCAATTTCTGAATTCCCGGCGTCAGTCTTGGCAAACATTAATTGCCGGAAATAATCCCCATGAAGTAGCCCGAGACGCCGCTTCCCTTCAGTATTTTGCTCGTGCTCAGCAACAGGCCGTCAATCAACTGTCCAAACAACAGGCCGGTATTCACTCAGTCTCCGAGGAAACGCAAAGCAAACGCAAAGAGCTCGCGAACATTGAAGCCAATGAAAAAAAAGGCCGTGAGCAACTGATGCGAGAACAACAAACTCGTAAACAGACTTTGGAGAAACTGAAAAAACAAATTTCCGAGCAACGAGCCTCCATTGATAAGTTGGAGCGAGATCAGCAACGATTAGGACAATTGGTTGCCAATATTGACAAAGTGCTGGCCCAACGCAAAGCAGAAGCAGAACGCAGGGCTCAGCAGGCTCGCAAGAAACAACCGGCCAGCGGAAAAGTATCCGTTGGAGGAAAGACTCCTTCCGGCGTATTTGCTAAACAAAAAGGCAAATTGTTAATGCCGGCGTTGGGTAAAATCACAGGACGCTATGGACAAGCTCGAGCGAATGTTTCCGGTAAGAGCACAACGTGGAGAGGTTTGATGATTCAAGCTCGCCAAGGCAGTGACGTTTTGGCTTGTGCGAATGGTCAGGTTGTGTTCTCTGATTGGCTTCGTGGTTTCGGCAATTTGATTATTGTTGACCACGGTGACGGTTATCTCTCCATTTACGCAAATAACGAATCCCTTTACAAGAGTGTTGGCGATAAGGTCACGCGCGGCGAAACGATTGCCTCAGTCGGCAACACTGGCGGAGAAGAGCGCCCAGGCCTATATTTTGAACTTCGCAGAAACGGACAACCCTTCAATCCCCTGCCGTGGATTGGTAAAGATTAAAAGAAAAACATGACAATATTTTCATCTCCCTTACGTAAAAAAGTAATTGCAGCTTCTTTGGCGCTTTGTTTTACTCCTGCTCTTTTGGCAGCTGAAACAAACGCTCAAAACGCTAAAGCTCCTTTACCTTTACAGGAAATTCGTCAATTTACCGATGTCTATGCGGCTGTAAAAGCTTTTTATGTCGATGAAAAGCAGACCGGTGACCGCCAGTTATTGGAAAATGCATTGGCTGGTATGCTCTCAGGGCTTGATCCTCACTCTGCTTATTTGGACAAAGAAGCGTTTGAGGAAATGAAAGAGGGAACCGAAGGTGAATTCGGCGGACTTGGCCTTGAAGTCACGATGGATGCTTCTGGTGTCTTGGTCATCGCTCCTATCGATGACACACCTGCTGCCCGGGCAGGAATTCGAGCCGGTGACATTATTGTCAAGATTGATGAACAGGCGACCCGAGCGATGACGCTTTCTGAAAACGTCAAACTCATGCGCGGTAAACCCAAAACAAAAATCAAACTCGTCATTGCTCGAAAAGGAGTGGATAAGCCGCTGAACTTCACCATCACGCGTGACATTATTAAAGTCCAGTCGGTGAAAATGAAGGAACTAAAGGATGGCATCGCCTACATCCGTATCTCACAATTCCAAGAACATACGGCCGATGACCTTGCTAAATACCTTATTGATCTGAATAAAAAGAATCATCTTAAGGGGTTGGTTTTAGACCTAAGAAATGACCCCGGTGGCTTACTTAATGCCGCTGTCGGTGTTGTATCAACTTTTATTGATAAAGATAAAGTTGTCGTTAGCACAAAAGGACGCACAGCCGAAGCAAACCGAAGCTTCCTCACCAGACCGTCAGACTACCTTAATTTCGATCAAAGCCCCTCTAGTGACTGGGTTGCAAAAGTCCCCAAGGAAGCCAAGACCGTACCCATGGTGGTCCTGATTAACGCGGCCAGCGCCAGCGCTAGCGAAATCGTCTCGGGCGCCTTGCAAGATCATAAGCGTGCCAAGATTATCGGCCAACAATCTTTCGGCAAGGGTAGCGTTCAAACTGTTTTACCTTTAAGACCCTTGGATGGAGGCGAAGCCACAACGGGCATCAAACTGACAACATCGCGTTACTACACCCCTAACGGTCGGTCAATTCAAGCTAAGGGTATTACTCCCGATATTGAAATCGCTGATACCGCCGAAGGCAATTACGCGACTTTCAATATTCGAGAAGCTGATCTTGCACATCACCTAAAGAGTGAAGAAGAGAAAAAAGCTTTCCAGAAAAAACAGAAAGAAGAAAGTGAAAAACAACTCGATGACGCCAAGCAACCGGAATTACGCTATTTCTTTGGTGATGATAAGGACTTCCAATTGCAGCAGGCTGTCAAGATTCTCAAAGGAGAAAAATACATTACCGGTTTTGAGAAAAAGCCAGAGGTAACGAAAGAAAATCCAAAAAAAACGGAGGGACAAACTAAAAAGTAACCGGCAATAAAAGAGGAAAAAGAACATCATGCAACAAGTACTCATTCATGTCATTCCGATTTTTTTCGCCTTATATATGTACGTGAGCTTGTTTCACAAGACTCGCCTGCATTGGGCAATTCGCGGAGTTTTGCTCTTTTTATTTCTTATTTCCTGCCAATATCCCGCGTTTTGTCGTTCTTTTTTTGTCGGCTATGATGACCGAGTTCCCCATTTAGGGATCGTTTTGTATTGTTGGTTATTTTCGACCCAGTTACTACTCGTTTTGGCGACTTTTGCCAAAGACTTTGTGGGACTCATTTACCGTTTAGTCCGCAAAACTAAACTTCCCCACCCAACAACAACGGCGGTGAGTTTACTGAGCATAGCCATGTTAATCGCCGCATTTGGCAGTTACAGCGCCCTGTCTCAACCGCCGATTTACCGTTTAGACGTTCCGATTAAAAATCTGCCTGATTCGCTGGACGGTTTTACGATTGCTCAATTATCCGACATTCACGCCAGTCCCCTGCTTGACCGAAGCCGGCTGGTTAAGGTTGTTGAAAGAACAAATGCTTTGAAACCGGATATGGTTGCTGTCACCGGTGACATTGTTGACGGTAAAACAGAAGCAAGACTGCAAGACGTTTCACCGCTTAAAGAACTTCACGCCCCATATGGTGTTTTCGCAGTTGAAGGCAACCATGAACACTATGTGGATTATGACGCCTGGATGGCCACTTATCCCACATTAAATATGACTGTACTGCATAACAGTCACCGAATTCTTGACGTTAATGGAGCCAAACTTGCCATTGTCGGTATTACCGACCCCATGGCCGCCCGCTATCACCGTGAGTATCCAGATATTAAAAAAGCTATGAGCGGGATACCCGAAGGAACCGTCTCCATTTTACTGTCTCATCAAGTTAAATACAGTCGGGATTACGCCAAATACCCGATTGCACTGCAATTGTCCGGTCATACGCATGGCGGACAAATTTTCGGCATGCACTGGCTTGCTCAAATTATTAATAAAGGTTTTGTAAAAGATAAATATCAGATCGGCGATATGCTCCTTTATGTCAACCGCGGAACTGGACTTTGGTATGGCTTCCCCATCCGTTTAGGCATCCCCAGTGAAATTACGCTTGTGACATTAAAAAAGAAAAATTGATTTATGAAATGTTTCTCTGCTTCAAAAGTGATTAATATAAGTACAGAGGTATCCGTTTTTTAAGGATCGAAGTATGCTTAATAAAAACAGTTTTCGTTATTCCGCTGCCATTGAGGCACTAATCGAAAAACACGCTAATGAAGGCAGTGATAGTATGTGGAGTGTCTGGCGTGAACGTCAGGTCAATCATAATGCCTATGGTGGAAACTATTCTTTTGTATTGGGCCGCACTGCTGATAAAGACGAGCCTTTTTACCTCAACTTTGAATCTGCTTTTGAAGGATTTGCTGCCCACGCCCCTTACACCTTAGTGACAGGGATGACTGGCAGTGGTAAAAGCTCTTTCCTGCGAAACTTGATTTTAGACATTGCCATTACCAACACTCCTGACTTGGCCGCCATTAAAGTGTTCGATCCCAATGGTGGTTGGGCTTTTGAAAGCCTGAAAGGTCTGCACCGCATGCGTGTGGAAACCAACATTGAAACGGCGAAAAGCTATCTAGATGGCATTACAAAATCCATTGAGGCCCACGAACGGCTTTTCGAGACCTTGGGAGTCAAAACTCTGGAAGAGTGCAATAAAGTATTGGGACTCAAAAAGCGTCTTTTACGCACTTTTGTCATCATTGATGAAGTGGCTGTCTGGATGATTGATGATGACTTCAAAGAAAAACTTCTGAGAGCCTTGAACGCGATTTCCAATAAAGGTTGGAGCACGGGTTATCACCTCATTTTGGCGACCCAGTGGCCGGATCCTCGTGTCTTGCCTAAAGAAGTTCGGGATCATTTCGGCAATCGTATTTCCCTGAAATTGCCGACGGCTGAAATGTCCGAGTATGCATTAGGCATTAAAGGGGCGGAATCGTTAACGGATTTAGGTCATATGCTGGCTGTTTTGGCTGGTGAACCATCTCCGATCTACTGCTGGGTTCCTTGGCTGTCTGATGAAGACGCCGAACGAATGGTGACCGCAATCCGGGTTGCCGAAGACCGCTAACTTTAACAGAGCGCCAACAGGCGCTCTTTTCGACGATGAGCATATTCAAGTTTTGTCCCTCCGGTGGAAAGATCACAAAGCCGAAACTTTGGCTTCTGGACATGGACGACACCCTCTACTCAGCCTCTGCCGGTATGTTTCATGACATCCATGTTCTGATGGATGCCTACATTGTTGAAAGACTCGGACTAACATCGGAACAAGCCAACGAGTTGCGAAAGTATTATTGGCGAAAATACGGAGTAACCTACTACGGCCTTTGGTTGCATCATGGAATTGATCCCCACGATTTTTTGACTGCAACACATAAAGTTGATACCTCAAGCATTCACACTCAAGGCAGAATGCGCGAAGCCATTATGTCTTTAAAGGGGCAACGAATCCTCTTTACCAACGCCCCTAACTCTTTTGTTGATCAAGTGTTAGAACGGCTTAATTTAAGTAGTTGTTTCGTCGATCAATACCGAGCCGAAGACATGAAAGTCTTTGGACACTGGCGTCCCAAACCCTCTGCGAAAATGCTCAAAAATGTATTGGCTTGCCACCATGTAAAACCTCATGAGTGCTGCCTAGTAGACGATAATCTGAACAATCTTAAAGTCGCGAAAACCGTAGGAATTCAAACGGTTCTTTGCAAAGGTTGGCATCATCATGGACTCGAAGTCATTCGACCTATTCCTTATGTTGATGCCTTTATCTCTCATATTCGTGATATCAAAAAAATCTTGGTTTCACCAACACCTAAAAAGCAAAAACATAGGCGACCAATTTTTTTGAATCCCTATAATTAGCCATCACTCTATTATTCGAGGTTATTTTGTTTATCTTTCGCTGGATTGGCAAAGCTTTTCACTTCGTTGCTACTTGCCTGAAATATTTCAACAAAACCCTGCTCTATGTTTTGGAGCTGATTGTCATTGTTGTTCTTGTCGCAGGACTTTTTTCCTTTTTCCACACCCCGCAAATTCAACCTAATTCAATCTTACTGTTGGATTTGCAAGGAACAGTGAAAGAGTCGCCAACCAATGAAGCTGCGTTGCCGCTAGCACTGGCTCCGGCCAATTCGTCCGTGTCTCTGCACGAATTATTGGCCACGATTGATAAGGCGGCAAAAGATCCTTTAGTTTCCGGTGTGTTATTAAAGCTTGATGGTCTGGATAAAGTGGGATTAGCCTCCACTATTGAAATTGGTAAAGCTTTGGATCGCTACAAGGTAAGCGGTAAACCAATCTGGGCTTGGGGAACCAACTTTTCACAAGCACAATACGCTATTGCTGCCCACGCCAATGAAATCTATATGCACCCGATGGGAGAAGTTTTTGTAAAAGGCCTCGCCTCCAATCGTCTGTACTATGGTGATCTTTTAAAAGCGCTGGGAGTGAATGTTCACGTATTCAAGGCTGGCGCTTACAAGAGTTTCCCTGAAAGTTTCATTGCCAACAAACCTTCCAAAGAATGGATCGAAAGCGAGCGCTTTTGGCTTGATGATGCCTGGAAAACGCTTGCAAGAGAGATTGAAAATTCTCGGGGTCTGATGCCCGGTTCAATAACACAGTACATTGAAACACTACCGACAAGACTGCAAAATGCTAACGGTGATTTAGCGACGACGGCATTAAATGCCAATCTCATCGACGGCACGCAGACCTTCGATCAAATGATCAAAACCATCGAAAATAAACTGGGACCGAAGCAAAAAGGGGAAGCTAATCTTGTCAGTTACGCCGATTATGCCGCTCGGCTCAACACCCAAAGCGGTGAAATTGCCGTTGTCATTGCCGAGGGAGAAATTCAGGAAGGCGAATCACAAGCCGGCGTCATGGGGGCGGAGTCACTGGTTAAACTTATTGATCGGGCCAGAGAGAATAAAAACATTAAGGCACTTGTCTTGCGAGTCAATTCTCCGGGAGGTTCCGCTGTAGCCAGTGAACTGATTCGACACGCTCTGGAAAGAACCAAAGCTGTTAAACCTGTTGTCGTAAGCATGGGGGATATGGCCGCATCGGGTGGCTATTGGATCAGCATGGGAGGCTCTCGTGTGTTGGCCTCTGAGGCCACGGTAACCGGATCAATCGGTGTTTTTGGGCTGGCACCTACTTTTGAGCGCACTTTGCAACTGGCAAAAATCGGCCAAGCAGCGGTGACAACCACATGGCTAGCTAATGCTGAACGGCTAAGTCAACCGATGGATCCTCGTATGGAAAGTATTTTGACTCAGTCGGTGGCAAGAACTTATTCCAATTTCATCAACGTTGTTGCTCAATCAAGAAAATTGTCCACTCAATACGTGCAATCGGTTGCACAAGGACGAGTGTGGACCGGAACACAGGCTCAATCTCGTCAATTAGTGGATCAAATCGGAAACTTCGGGGATGCTCTTTCCTTAGCGCGCTCATTAGCGAAAATGGATACTAATGCTGGCGCCGTTTATTTAATTGACTCCAAGCCCGATTTTGGATCAATGATTCGTGAAAATTTTGGAGATTGGTTCAATCCTTTGGGATTGGTTGGTGTACCTGAATCCGTTCAAAAGGAACTGAAGCAAGGACACTCTTTGCTACAAAAAGCTGAAGGACGCTCCCAGCTAATTTTCGTGCATAGTTTGCTACAGCCCCTTCAGTAATAGAAAACGCGGGCGCAAAACGCCCGCGATTTTTAATAGCTAAAGACTTAGACGATAAAGTCGACTTTAAATATCAATCGCCGTACATTTTTTGGCGAATTTCTCGACGCATTTGAGCTTCCAAGGAAAGCGTCGCCGTCGGACGAGCCAACAAACGGGCTACACCGATCGGTTCACCGGTTTCTTCACACCAACCGTATTCACCATTATCAATTCGCTGAATAGCTGCTTGGACTTTCTTTAAGAGCTTGCGTTCACGATCTCGTGTACGTAATTCCAAAGCATGCTCTTCTTCAATTGTTGCTCGATCTGCGGGATCGGGCACGACTGTCGTTTCCCGTAAATGTTCAGTCGTCTGACCGGCATTGCTGCGCAATTCTTTTTCCATTTCCTCCAAACGATGACGGAAGAACGCCAATTGACGATCATTCATGTAATCATCTTCGGACATCGCGAGCAATTCTTGCTCTGTCAACAACTTCTTTTTCGTGGCCATATATCTTCAATCGCAGTACTGAACTTTCACCCAGCACCGTCTTTGTTACATCAAAAAACTCTTCGGAGTATAAACGAAATTATGACCCAAAACTTGTTGTTAAAACTCAAAAGTCTGGGCAATAAAACGCCCTCCAAGAAGGAGGGCAAATTGTGTCTTAATTCTGATAATTTGTCAAATTTTTCATAAACCTACGGAGCATCAACTAGACACGTTTCCAAACCCGTAATAATGGCTTGCTCCGGTAGATTTCGTCCGATGAAAACAATTTTGCTCATCGGCTTTTCATCAGCAGCCCATTTGGGACCCAAGTCTGCCGCTACTAGCATATGAACCCCTTGGGTGATCATTTTGTGATCAGTCCCCTCTAGATAAAGAACTCCCTTGTAGCGCAAAAGATCAGGACCATACACCTGTGTAATGGTTCCCCAAAAACGCTCCAGACGGAACGGATCAAAAGCAGTGTATGAAGTAAAGACAAACGAGCCAATTTCGTCACCATGGTGATGATGGTGACCGGTGTCCGTTAAGAATTCCGGATCAATATCCAATACCGTATTGAGATTAAATCCCTCAATATCCAAAACGTCACTGATAGCCACTTCACCCATGTGAGCTTCTTTAATCGGAGCCCGCGGGTTCATCGCACGAAGTCTGGCTCTGATCGCTTTTGTCTCTTCGGGAGTCACCAAATCAGTCTTTGTCAAAAATATCCTATCGGCAAATCCGACCTGAGCCTGAGCTTCTAACTCCTTATCCAAGGTGTCGTTACCGTGCTTGGCATCCACAACCGTAACAACCCCGTCCAAACGGTAAAACGCAGCAACCGCATCATCCATAAAGAATGTTTGAGCAACAGGACCTGGGTTGGCCACCCCCGTTGTTTCAATAATCACACGGTCGAATGCAATTTCCCCTTTATCCCGACGGTGACGAAGATTTGTTAAAACCCGAGATAAATCGCCTCTGATTGTGCAGCAGATACAACCGTTACTCATCTGAACAATTTGTTCTTTATCCGTTTGCACTAGCAGCGTACTGTCAACATCTTCCTCACCGAATTCGTTTTCAATCACAGCAATCTTGTGCCCATGATCTTCACGCAAAATACGGTTCAACAATGTTGTTTTACCCGCCCCAAGAAAACCCGTGAGAATTGTCACCGGAATTTGAGGAACCATATCCATTACATCCATTTTCAGCCTCTAACTCATTTTTCAAAGTGCGGCTTTTCGGTCGCTTAATTAACGAAGCGTTAATTGTAGTCCTTTCAAATATTCGCCTTCAGGACAAGTCATCATTAAGGGGTGATCCGCTCCTGCCCCCAGTCTGGCAATCATCCAGGCTTCGCGTTTTGAATCGATAACCGCTCCAGCAATGACTTTCTGGAATAAATCCACGTCCATTGCTCCAGAACAGGAAAACGTCAACAAGTCTCCCCCGGGCGTAACTAACCGAAGTCCATTGAGGTTAATGTCCTTGTAGGCTCTGGCGGCACGATCAATATGCCTATGACTTGATGCGAACTTCGGTGGATCAAGAATAACTAAATCAAACGTTTCACCAGCCTCGCGAGCCTTTCTCAGATATTCAAATACATCGGCCTGTACCCACTTTGCTTTGCTGTCATCGAAACCATTTCGAGCAGCATTACGAGCAGCCATCGCGAGTGCCTCCGCAGAAGAATCCACTGATATCACTTCATCGGCTCCTCCAGCCAATAATGCAAGCGAAAAACCACCGGTGTAGCAGAAACAGTTCAAAGCCCTCATGCCTCGCCCCGTACGAGCTTTAAACTCATGAGCCAAGCGCTGGGCCAAAAAACGATTTTCTCGTTGATCAATATAAAAACCTGTCTTGTGCCCTTTCCGAACGTCAACACCATATCGGACGCCGTCTTCAACCACTTCAATTTCTTGAGGTGGTTCTTGTCCACGTAGAAGTTCTACTCGTTCAGCCAATCCCTCTCTGTGTCGGGTGGCAGCATCAGAGCGATCAAAAATTCCCTTTATTCCCGGAACACTCATCAAGACATCAGCAATAACATCTCGAAATGCCTCAACGCCTGCCGCTTGGAATTGCGTCACAAACCAATCTCCGTAACGGTCAACGACCAATCCCGGCAATTGATCTGCCTCTCCAAATATCACCCGCACCGCGCTTGTTCTTGCAAAAAGGGATTGTCTTGCGATCAACGCTTTTTTTATTTTCGTCTCTATCCACAAAGCATCAATCTGCTCGCTTTCGTCAAATGACCAGCAACGAGCTCTCAGAGTGGAATCTTTAGAATACGCGGCCCAAGCTAAAAAACGCCCATCATAGGAACAGACTCGAACCGTGTCTCCACTAACCGCTTTTCCCGTTAACTTTTGAACCGCAGTATCGTAAACCCACGGATGACGACGCAAAAGCGAACGCTCCTTTCCCTTTTTTAAAATTAAATCCGTCATTTCAATCTCGTTATTGATATAAAGAAGCCTCTCCCTCAGGGCGAGTTTTAAAGCGCCTATGAGTCCACATGTACTGGTCCGGATATTTTCTAATCCACTCTTGCAGTACTTGTGTCACTCTCAACGTATCGGCTTCATAATCGTCCGTCGGAAAGTTTTCCCAAAGATCTGTTGAATGTACCTGATAGCCAGTTTCTGTCATTTCAGCCACAAGCATGATGACCTTAGCCTTAGTAAGCTTGGCCAATCTTGAAGCCATCGGAAGCGTGGCCGCAGGAATACCGAAAAAAGGAACAAAAATGCTATTTCGCTTGCCGTGATCCATATCCGGCAAGTAGTAAAACGGGAAACCATCTCGCATCGCGCGAATAATCGGACGCAAATCGTGATGAGTTCCCTTGGCAATCAAAATAGGATCACTGAAACGTTTTCTACCGTCAAAAGCCGCCTTATCCCAAACAGGATTGGTCTGACGCTGATATAAGGAAACACCTCTAACGTAAAGGTTAAGAGCAATCCCGCTCGCATCAAGTCCAGCAAAATGCGGGGCGATTACGATTAAAGGACGATTTTCTGTATTCGTAATTCTTTCAATGACACCATCATCAAAGCGAACAAATTGCCGAACCTGCTCGGCACTTCCTTTCCACAAAACGCTATGATCCAAAGCTGCTCTGGCCAATCTGAAAAAACATTGCTTAGCGACCTGTTCCCGTTTACTTTCACTCCAATCCGGAAAACACAATTTCAGATTGGTCAATGCCACCTTTCTTCGCTTAGGCACAACATGCCAAAAAAGCCAAGCCACAACCCTTGCAGCCTTAGCTCTGGAAGAAGGTGACCAATTGGCCATCATATCAACGACGGCTAACCAAATGTGAGTGAAAAAATTCAAAATCGGCTGCATTCTTCTCTCTTATTGTTCACGTTGGACTCCACGGGGACATTTATAACGCTTATATGACCATAAATACTGTTCTGGACAAGACAATATCGTCTTTTCAATCAAACAATTCATCGCTGTAGCATCCTGCTTTTCATCTCCGGTGAGAGAATAATCCCAATTTTCAACGTGCATACTCCAACCTTCGCTCTCTCTTTGCATCCTCGCCATGATCACTTGTGCTTTGAACTGTTTTGCCAACTTCAAAGGAAAAGTCATGGTATAAGCCTTTTCACCAAATAATGGAACCCAGACGCCTTCGCCGTGAGAAGGCACCTGGTCGGGCAATACACCGGCAATTCCCCCAGATTTCATGATTCTAAGAATTTGACGAACACCCTTGAGATCTGCGCTAGCGGGGACAATATTTTCCGAGACGCGCCCCTGTCCAACAATATTGCGCAAGTAGCTTTTCCTAGGAACTCGATAAAGAATTGCGAACTGACGATCTGTGCCTTTAAGCCAGCGCTCGGCAATCATCATGGGTCCTACTTCGTAGCAACCAATATGAGGAGTCAAAAAGACAATAGGACGCCCGCTTCCCAGTGCTTCCTCTAAAAGTGGAATAGATTCATCATCTATTGTGCATTTAGCAAGGACCTCTTGACGGCTTCTCCCCCACACCCAAGGCGCTTCTACAGCCTGAGCGCCCTGTTCACGTGCCACAACTCGAGCCATTTCGGGAGAATAAATCCCGGCTCTTGACAGATTACGGCGAATTTCCTCTCGGTAAGCGCTATCAAACCGATAAATAAGCGTACCGACCAACCGCCCGACAGAACGTAAAAAGTTAAGGGGCAAACGTGAGATTAAATAAATTAAGAATTCCATGAGAAGGATTTTGCCAAACTTTTCGGGAAACAGACTTGATTTTTCCATCAGCGAGAGTAGCATATCGGATCACGCCGAGTTAAGGACAACTTGCGGGGCGTAACAAATACCGCTAAAGCGTCAGCCGCATTCCGGATCTTTCCGCGGTGGACGCTCGTTCCACAGGATCTCACTTCAAAAGGAATGTAGCACCATGGATTCTTATTTATTTACTTCCGAATCGGTCTCTGAAGGCCATCCGGATAAGGTTGCAGACCAAATTTCCGATGCCATTCTTGATGCCATTTTGGCTCAAGACCCTTATAGCCGTGTAGCAGCTGAGACGCTTTGCAACACCGGCTTAGTCGTTTTGGCCGGTGAAATTACCACTCAAGCTAATGTGGACTATATCGACATTGCTCGTGAAACATTAAAACGCATTGGCTATGACAACTCGGAATACGGCATTGATCACAAGGGTTGCTCAGTTTTAGTCGGTTACGACAAACAATCCAACGACATTGCTCAAGGTGTTGATCGTGCAAGCGACGATTACCTTGAACAAGGCGCCGGAGACCAAGGCTTAATGTTCGGTTATGCCTGCGATGAAACGCCGACTTTGATGCCTGCAGCCATTTACTACGCTCATCGCTTGGTTCAACAACAATCTATCGTCCGCCGCAACGGCACACTTGACTTCTTGCGCCCGGATGCAAAGAGCCAAGTAACGCTTCGCTATGAAAACGGCAAACCTGTTGCGATTGACACCGTCGTTTTGTCCACCCAGCATCATCCTCGTATGAGCGACGGCAACAAAATGAAGCCCGAATTCATCGAAGCCGTTATCGAACACATTATTAAGCCTGTTCTGCCTCAAGAGTGGCTTAAAAACACTCGCTTTTTAATCAACCCGACGGGACGCTTTGTCGTAGGCGGTCCTCAAGGCGACTGCGGCTTAACCGGTCGAAAGATTATTGTGGATACATACGGCGGTGCCTGCCCGCATGGCGGCGGCGCTTTCTCCGGCAAAGATCCTTCCAAGGTTGACCGCTCTGCAGCTTACGCCTGCCGTTATGTAGCCAAGAATATTGTTGCCGCCGGTTTAGCTTCCCGCTGCCAGGTTCAGGTCTCTTACGCTATCGGCGTTGCTCAACCGATCAACGTCACAGTGCGTACTTTCGGCACCGGTAAGATCGCTGATGATAAGATCGCTGAATTGGTTCGCCGTCACTTTGATTTGCGTCCGCGCGGCATTATCCAAATGTTGGATTTGCTTCGTCCTATCTATTCCAAGACGGCCGCCTATGGTCACTTCGGTCGAGAAGAACCCGAATTTACCTGGGAACGTACAGACAAAGCCGAACTCTTAAAGGCCGATGCCTTCTAATCACTTAGTGCATTGCTGAAAATTGCCTCAATCCGATAACAGATTGAGGCAATTTTTTAAATCTCTTCGAATAGGTCTTCTTTACTTAAACGTGATTTGGGTCGTTTGGCATTGCTGTCATCTTCAGCTCTATACCCAAGACTTACCGCCACAACACTTCTCAGACCGCGTTTGCGTAAACCTAATATCTCATCAAGCTTATCAAAATCAGCCCCTTCCAAAGCTGTCGAATCAATTCCCATACCGGCAGAGGCAAAAAGAATAAATCCCAAGGCAATATAGGCTTGAGCCGTTTCCCAAGCTAAAGTATCTGAGACAGAATGACTGTGCAGCCCTACAAAATGCCGGCGCCCTGCATCCAAGCCCTCAATTACAGACTCTTTTGCATAACGACCATCGGCAATCTCTTTATTAAGTACCTTTTGCAAGTGCTCTTCTGAAACTTTTTCAGGAACAGCGAAAACAATAATGTCGCTGGCCTTCGCTATTCTTTCCTGGTTAAAGTCTAAAAAGCCCTCCATAATCCTATCCTTAGCTTCTTTACTGCTGGCAACAATAAATTTCCAGGATTGAGCATTCACCGATGAAGGAGCTAAGCGTAGGATTTCTAACAATTCATTGAATTGTTCCCGTGGAATTTTTTTCCCACTGTAATGTTTTGTCGTGTAGCGCTCCTGAGCGATTTGGAGCATTTTGTTTTCCATTGACATTGTTCAGTCCTCCCAATAGCGTACTGATTTCAGTTTAACTTTCGTTAAACGTTTTGGGAACTCTTTTTTCTTTTGCTTACTGATGGCTTTTGACCTTTGCCAAACAGAGCCATACAATCTAGAGATTTTAAATTTCTCTGTATTTGGGATAAAAATGACCACTCGAGTATTAACAGGAATCAATACGACCGGCACGTTACACATCGGCAACTACGTCGGTGCTATACGTCCGGCCATTCAAGCTAGCCACAATAAGGACGTTCAAAGCTTTTTCTTCATGGCAGACCTGCACGCGCTCATCAAGTGCCAAGATCCGGATCGAATTGAACGCTCCCGCCTTCAGATTGCAGCGACTTGGTTGGCCGCTGGTTTGGATCCTTCACACGTCATTTTTTATCGCCAAAGTGACATTCCTGAAATCCCGCAACTGAGTTGGATGCTCACCTGTGTTACGTCCAAAGGTCAAATGAACCGAGCTCATGCATACAAAGCTGCATTGGAAGCCAATGTAGAAAATGCAGAAGACCCTGACGCCGGTATTTCCATGGGACTTTACAGCTACCCCATTTTGATGGCAGCCGATATTTTGATGTTCAATGCTCACAAGGTTCCCGTCGGCAAAGACCAAATCCAACACTTGGAAATGGCTCGTGACGTTGCAACGCGCTTCAATTATCTGTATGCCACAGAAGATCACCCCTTCTTCGTGATGCCGGAAGCTGTCGTAGATGAAACGCACGAAGTACTCCCTGGGCTTGACGGTCGGAAGATGAGTAAGAGCTATAACAACGTTATTCCTCTCTTTGAAGGCGGCAGTAAAGCGTTGAAAGAAGCTATTGCTGGAATTAAAACAGACTCAAAACTTCCTGGCGAGCCGAAGGACCCGACGTCAACATCCTTGACCGCCATCTATGAAGCTTTCTCCACGCCTGAAGAATACGAAAAATTCTGCTCACGCCTTAAAGCAGGTCTCGGGTGGGGCGAGGCCAAGCAAGAACTTTTTGAAAAAATAGAATCCGAAATTGGTCCGATGCGTACCAAATATGAAGAGCTAATGAAGCATCCGGAACAAATCGAAGCCATTTTGCAAGAAGGTGCTCGTAAAGCCCGTGAAATTGCCGTTCCCTTTATGCAGAAGGTTCGGCAAGCCGTCGGACTCAGAAATTTTGCTCATTTTGGTGAAATGCAACGTAAAACCACCGAAAAGAAAAAAGTTTCTTTACCTGTTTTTAAACAATATCGTGAGAAAGACGGCAAGTTCTACTTTAAGCTGACGAGTGCCTCGGGTAAAGAACTTTTGCAGAGTATCGCTTTCGATAGCGGTAAAGACTGCGGTCGCGTGGTTGCCTCTTTGAAATGCTCTGGTCTTTGTGATGACTCTTCTGTCATCGCGGTTATCAAGGATGGTGAAAGCGTTACGGTAAAGTGCGTGCAGCTTTGTCCTGGTGTAAGCCGTGAAGAAATTCAAAGCGCTTTATGTGCCATTCGATCCGCTGAAGAAGAAAAACAAAAAAAGAATGCACAGTAACAATTAAGGGAGAAAGCCTTTAAAAGGCTTTCTCTATTGTTTTTCTCAAGGAGCGTTGCGAGACTATCAGCACTGATAGCTCCCAGGCTTGAGACAAATCCTAACGGCGCTCACACAACGTAAATACTTTAAAGTTGGAGACTTTTTGATGAGTACGCCTTACATTATTGCCGACATCGGCTTGGCCGACTGGGGCAGAAAAGAAATTCAAATCGCTGAAACGGAAATGCCCGGATTGATGGCTATTCGTGAAGAATATGCAGCCGCCCAACCCTTAAAAGGAGCGCGCATTTCCGGTTCCCTTCACATGACGATCCAAACCGCCGTTTTAATTGAAACACTGGTGGCATTGGGTGCTCAAGTTCGTTGGGCCAGTTGCAACATTTTCTCAACTCAAGATCATGCAGCCGCCGCTATTGCAGCCGATGGCGTTCCTGTTTTTGCCGTTAAAGGTGAGAGCGTAAACGATTATTGGGAATACACCCATAAGATCATGGAATGGGATGACGGCGGTTACTCCAATATGATTTTAGACGATGGTGGTGATGCCACATTGCTTTTGCATCTAGGCGCTCAAGCAGAAGAGGATCATTCTGTCATTGAACATCCGAAGAGTGATGAAGAAACCGCTCTTTTTGCCGCTATCGATCGCCATCTAAAAGAAGATCCGCATTGGTATTCCAAACGTATTGTCCACATTAAAGGTGTGAGCGAAGAAACGACCACCGGCGTGCACCGTTTGTATCAAATGGCTGCCAAAGGCACGTTGCGTTTCCCCGCTATGAACGTCAATGATTCTGTTACGAAATCCAAGTTCGACAACCTCTACGGTTGCCGTGAATCACTCGTTGATGGCATTAAGCGTGCAACAGACGTCATGATCGCCGGCAAAGTGGCGGTCGTCGTCGGCTACGGCGATGTGGGCAAGGGTTGTGCTCAAGCACTTCGCGCACTGGCTGCCCAAGTTTGGGTCGTTGAAGTTGATCCCATCTGTGCGCTCCAAGCGGCCATGGAAGGTTATCGTGTTGTAACGATGGATTGGGCTGCCGATAAGGCCGATATTTTCGTAACAGCCACCGGCAATATCAACGTGATCACGCACGATCACATGATTCGAATGAAAAACGAAGCCATCGTTTGTAATATCGGACACTTTGACAGCGAAATTGATGTCGCCAGTATGCGCCAATACAAGTGGGAAAATATCAAACCCCAAGTTGATCACATTGTTCTGCCCTCCGGCAACAAGATTATTTTGTTAGCAGAAGGCCGCCTCGTGAACCTAGGTTGCGCCACAGGTCACCCGAGTTATGTGATGTCGAGCTCTTTTGCCAATCAAACGTTGGCTCAAATTGAGCTCTTTACCAACACAGATAAATATCCGGTGGGCGTTTATGTTTTGCCGAAGATTTTGGATGAAAAAGTGGCTCGTCTGCAGCTTAAAAACTTCAATGCTCAATTGTCTGAGCTGACCGATGAACAAGCCGCCTATATCGGCGTTCCGAAGGAAGGTCCTTATAAGAGCGATGCATACCGCTACTAACTAGCTCTCTATCTGCAAGACGGCTTCACCACCCACGTGAAGCCGTTTTCACATACCCAACCGGATAACGCTCTGTCATGGGTTTCGTGCACAAAAGTCTTACAAATAAAGGAAGCCGGCACAACCCCTATGGTTAATTCAAAATGCTGACTGCTGAGCATCCGATCGTACCATCCCCCACCGTATCCCAATCTGTACCCATCGAGGTCGACAGCAACACAAGGAATTAACAAACACTGAGGACAAAGAACCTCAGAGGCTAAAGGGGCAGGGATTCCGTATTGATCCGGAGATAAACTTTGACCAAACCGCCAAGATGCAAAGGTCATGTCATTATTTAAAATCCTGGGGAGGGCCAATGTTTTAATCGCGCCTTCACTTTGCAACTCAAGCAGAACCGACCGGATATCAATTTCATTCTTAATTGGATAGTATAGCCCTACACAGTCGTAACGGTTTTGTTTGAAAAAAGAGTAAAGATAAACGCTGATTTTCTCAGTTTCATCCCTTAAATCCATGTCACGACGCTTTCTTAGACACTCTTTTCTGAAAAAAGATTTTTCAAACATGACTGATCAGTTCGTTTTTGATTAAAGTATCGTTTATGCAGTTTAAAACAATTTTGACCCGTTACCTGACAGTCATCCGACACTCAATATTTTTATTGGGCAGTCTTTTTGTGTGCCAATCAGCAGTTCTTGCCCAAACGGTTGATTCCATTGACAGTGCAAAAATTTTAAAGTCACCAAAACCGGAAAATAACGTTGAACTTATTTCGTTTTTACAAGAAGCTAACGACTCGGAAAAGTTTCTTTTTTTCCGTGAAGCTTTTGAAAAACAAAAAATTCATCTTTTTAAAAATCCAACACAGTATTTTGACGAAGAGTTTCCCCTTATTGACTATGTTCAGGCATGGTTTTTATTGTCTCAAGCTCAACAGCAGCCAAAGGACCTAAACACCCAAAACGAGATTCAAAATTTCCTCATCAAACACAAAAATGACTACATTGCCGAGTGGCTTAGAACCGATTGGTTACTGGTCATGGCCTCTTATTGGAACGAGCACAACCAATGGAAAACATTTAATTCCGAGCGCAAGCAATTGCTATGGAACAAATCCGACCCCAATATTGTCTGTTGGGATCTGTATCACACCATTTCAAGCAGAAAAACTATTTCGAAAAATTTGGCTAATGAAGCGCTTTCAATTATCAACGCTCCCCAATACAAGGGCAATAATATTTGCCGAAAGGTTTCAAGTGCCTTAATTAAGAAAGTTCCTTCTACCGCTTTTACACGTCTCGTAATCCTAATCCAGCAAGGCCGAATCTCAGAGGCAAGAAGTGTTTTAAACACACTTATTCAGAAAAAACGTCTGCCGGCACGAGCTTCGCGATTAGCGTTTAATAGCCCCGCCAAATGGTATCGAACCTACCGTAACAAATTGGCTACTCAAAACAAACATGTTCGGCTGATTGCCGCCTATCGTCTAACATCCGTTGACATCGATCAGTCAGTTCGCGTAGCCAATTCCCTAAACGGTAAGCTCAATAAGGCAGAAAAAAGCGCTTTATGGGGACGATTAGGCTACGTGGGAGCCATCAATCACAACCCAAACGCACTTCAGTGGTACGCCAAAGGCGGACAATCCGTTTGTTCAGGTCCATACAGTGCGTTGCCCAGTGACTGCATTCAATGGCAAGCCAGAGCGGCACTGAGAATTAGGGACTGGAAAAAACTCAATCACTTTATTGCAAACATGCCGGCCAATATGGCCAAACAAGAAAATTGGGCCTATTGGCGAGGACGCGCGTTAGTTGAAATCGGTCACCCGGAACAGGCTCCACAATATTGGCAAAGCATTTCTACCAAGAGAACCTTTTACGGTAAATTGGCTTCAGAAGCACTGGGGCAATCCTTTTACTACTCAGGCAACAAAACGGTTGAGGCTACACCTGAAGCAATCGATTCCATGGGTAAAAATCCCAGCCTGCAGAGAGCAAAATACTTTTATGACATAGGACTTTTTGTCGAAGGAAATAGAGAGTGGCAATGGGGAATCCGTACAATGAACGCTCCAGAACTATTGGCTGCCGCACAATGGGCTGAAAAGCATTCTCTTTTGCACCGCGCTATTAATACCGCCATTAAAGTCGCAGAGCATTATCCGCTCGAACACGAGTTGCTTTACCCTCGCCCCTTTGAAGATGAAATCGAGGAATTCGCGGAAAAAGCCGAAATTGATGATAACTGGGTATACGGGCTCATGCGTCAAGAATCTCGCTTTATCGCTGCGGCCAAATCCAATGTCGGCGCCAACGGCCTGATGCAAATCATGCCCGCTACAGCAAAATGGATCTCCAAACAATTGGAAATCGAGGACTTCAAGCCTGAAAAAATTTACGAGATTGAAACCAACATCTATTTTGGAACTTCGTACCTTCGTTCTTTGCTAAATCGCTTGGACAATAAGCTTATTCTTGCTACAGCCGGATACAATGCGGGGCCCAATCGAGCCAGCCGCTGGCAACAATCTTTACCGCAAGTCTCCGAAGGGGCCATCTTTATCGAAACCATCCCCTTTACGGAAACACGCCACTACGTGCAAAATGTACTGGCCAATACGGTTGAATACGCCTATGAACAAGATCAAAAAATCACCTCATTTAGACGATGGCTTGGTGAAATAGATCCCAAGGCAGACACTACCACTGAAGAAAAAATTTAGTTATGCATATTTATCTTGTTGGCGGTTATGTCCGCGATTTGTATTTGACTCAGGAACTCGGTTATCCCGAAACGAAAGGAGATCGAGATTGGGTTGTTGTCGGCGCTACCGCTCAGGATTTATTGGATAGAGGCTTTCTGCCGGTCGGAAAAGATTTCCCAGTATTTTTACATCCCCAAACACACGAAGAATACGCGCTGGCCCGCACAGAAAGAAAAGTAGCTCCGGGATATCACGGCTTTACGTTTCACGCATCCAAGGACGTCACGCTTGAAGAGGATCTTAAGAGAAGAGATCTGACGATTAATGCCATGGCGCTTGATGGTAAAACATTGATAGATCCTTACGGTGGCCTTACCGACATCCGGACAAAAACATTGCGGCATGTGTCCGAGGCTTTTAAAGAAGACCCCGTCCGCATATTGCGGATCGCTCGCTTCAAGGCTAAGTTGCCGGAGTTCAGTATCGCTACAGAAACACAACAATTGCTCAATGAAATGGTAGCCAATGGTGAGGCTGACAGCTTGATTGCAGAACGAGTGTTTCTTGAAATGCGAAAAACATTAAAAGAAAAGTCACCATCTCAATTCGTGACTGTTTTACGTTCCTGTGGATTATGGAAACGTTTTTTCTTCGATTTACCTATCAGCCAAAATATTTTGGATCGTTTGGATCAAAACACTGATATTCCGGAATCGGAAAAATTTGTATTGCTGACCCATTGCGAAGACAATCCCGCACAGATAAAAGCTTTTATCACTCGATTGAAACCACCGGCCGAAATCATTGATTTGATTAACCTTTGGAATAAACTCAAAGGTTGTTTCGTTAAGACAGATTCTGAAAGTGTTTTGAAACTCATTGAAATGTGCGATGCGGTGAGAAGACCGGAAAGATTAAATCACGTTTTGCATTTGGCTCAAATTGTCTATGACTTAAAAATTGATGTTTGGCAAAACGCCTTTGATCGAATCAAGCATATAGACTACGCACAAATTGCCGCCTCTTGTTTGGATAAATCCAAGATAGGAGAGGCTATACATCAAGCACGATTACTTGCAATTGAGGAGTGCAACTGAGATGTGTTGGTACACAGATCCATTGCTTAAAACTTGTCGTCATATCGTCATCAAAGATATTCAAAAAAATATCTCTATAGGGGCGTATGAACATGAAATGCATGGCAAACAACCCGTCATTATCAATGTCGAAGTGTTTGTGCAGACAGAAAACGAAAAAGATCAGTTGGACAATGCATACAACTATGATGAAGTGATTCAGACTATTGACGCGGTCCTACAAAGCGGTCACATTTGTCTGCAAGAAACTCTAATTGACAAGATTGCCAATAAACTTTTAAATAATCAGCTTGTTTTGGCCGTTCTCGTCAGAAGTGAGAAAACCCAAGCCTATCCCAATGTAAAAAGTGCTGCAGTAGAAATCTTCAGGACTCGACATGACTGATAAAAAAATTATCCCCATCATCGAAGACAGCGCCATTGTCATTGAAAATGACTTGGATACACCTGTCAATGAAGAAAAAAAGACCAAAAAATCTGTCGCCGAAAAAAAGAATGAAAAACGCATCATGCGCTTGGCCGGAAAAGCTATCGCAGAATTTGGCATGATTGAAGGCGGCGACAAAGTCATGGTTTGCATGTCCGGAGGCAAAGACAGTTACGTGTTGCTTGACGTTTTGATGAAACTTCAAAAAAGGGCTCCTGTTCCTTTTGAATTAATCGCCCTAAATGTTGATCAACATCTGCCGAACTTTCCCAAAGAGGTTATTCCCAACTATCTGGAAAAGATTGGTGTGCCCTACCATATCGAAGATCAAGACACGTGGTCAATTGTCAAGCGCGTCATACCGGAAGGAAGAAATGTCTGTTCAGTCTGTTCACGCCTTCGTCGGGGGATTATTTATCGAGTTGCCAAAGAACTTGGGGTTACAAAAATCGCACTGGGTCACCACATGGATGATATCGTCAGCACATTACTGCTGAACATGTTTTACGGTGGAAGACTCAAAGGAATGCCTCCCATTTTAAGAAGTGATGACGGCCAAAACGTCATCATTCGACCGCTAGCCTATGTTCGGGAATATGAAATCGAACGTTGGATCAAGTACCGTGACTACCCGATTATTTCTAAAGAAATTTGTAGGAAAATTGAAAATAAAAAACGAGCAGAAATCAAGGCTCTGATGCGTGAATGGGATCAAAAATACGACAGCAGAATCTACAACATTCTTATGAGTATGACTCGCGTAGCCCCTTCTCATTTGATGGATAAATCCATCTACGACTTCAAAGCACTGATCCCAGATGCTTTGAAAGACAAATCTGTTGAGGAACTCTAGGCATTTTCCTTTTCGGACAAAAGCCAGCGATAGATTTCATCACGTGTACTGCCGACGATTTTGGCCGCTGTTGCAGCGGCTTTGGATGCTGACATTGCCGAAGCCAGCGCACGGATCCATTTTTTGTCCTTTTCGTTAAGTTGAAAGGCTTCTGACTGAGGCGCGACATCAACCAAAATCACATATTCGCCCCTCGGTTCATGATGTTGCGACCATGCACAAAGTTCTTTGGCTGGCATCACAGAGAAGGTTTCAAATTTTTTAGTCAACTCTCTTGCCACAACAATACGCCTCTCAGGCTGTGCCAGTTCTCCTAAATCATTGAGAACATCTTTAATTCGGTGAGGCGCTTCATATAAAACAAAACTATCCGATTGTCCGACAAGAGAAGTCAATGCCTCATGTCTAGCCTTGGTTTGTGGTGGCAAGAAACCCACAAAATGGAAACCTGCAGGCTCTAAACCTGCCGCTGACAAAGCAGTAATAACAGCGCTTGCTCCGGGAATCGGAATGACGCGGAACCCATGTTTAATCACTTCTCGAACGAGTCTGGCTCCCGGATCTGAAACCGCCGGTGTTCCCGCATCCGTCACCATAGCTACTTTTTCGCCCTTTTGCAGTCGTTCAATTATCATATGGGACTGAGCAATTTCATTGTGTTCCCGAACACTTACAGTCGGAACAGAAATAGAAAATCGCTCTAAAAGTTTTTTGGTTTCTCGTGTATCTTCGGCTGCGATAATATCTGCGCCAGCGAGTACCCATAGTGCCCTGAGAGTAATATCGGCGGCATTTCCTATCGGAAGACCCACAACATACAATGTGGAGTCAGGGAGGGTCTGTGACTCGAGACCAGCCATTTGCATTAATAATTGTTCCGACCATTGATTAGATTTGGATTGCATCGTGAGAACTCGTTCTATTATCCGTTTTCTTTGTTTGGCTATTGTAGCGAGCTTTAGTTCGCTGAGCTCAGCTCAACAAGCTGTCTCTTTTGCTGTTTCTGAATCAGGCTTTGTTCCCACAACCTCAGAACAAAAGTTGAAGATAGCCGTATTAATGCCGCAAGTTGATAATCCTCTAACCGTCTTTGCCAATTCAATTGTCAACGGTATCAAGGCCGAGAATTCGCAACAATCCTCTCCGTATGAAATCATCCTGTTGCCGAGAAAAGCGGGGCAAAGCGCTTTATCTCACTTGCAGGATGCCGCTTTGATGGGTGCAGTAGCAGCGATAGGACCAGTGAGTCGCGATGATGTCAATGAAATTTCTCTTTTGCCGTTTTTGCCGCTTCCGGTCGTTTCATTAAATTTGCCGCAAAATGGCGTCTCTTCACCGGAATTGATGATGAATTACTCTCTTTCACAAGAAGAAGAGGCTAAACAAATCACATCCATCGCCATTAAAGCTCTTCCCATCGGTACCGATGGCGTTATTCCCAGTGTCGCTATTTTTGAAGCAGACTCTCCGCTGGAGCATCGAATCGCCGATACGTATGCCAAACAATTACAGGCAGCCAATATCCCCTTTACTCGGCAGACACTAACTGAAGAGCTCATGGCTCAATCTAAGTTTTACAGCATCGAAAACAGCTCTATTCCCAAACCAACTCTTGAGAAGTTGCCGGATGCGACTGAAGATCCTTATGGTTACCAACGCGTAAAGTTGCGCAATGAACGTTTGATGGCACAATACAGAGCAAAAGTCGAATTTGAAGAAGCACCTTATCAGGCCGCTTTTTTGGCCATGGATGCTCGAACGGCGGCTCTCGTAAAGCCCCGCCTTCCACGAACAACACGAGTATGGGGCACAAGCATGATTAATCCCGGCAATACGGAACAAAGCGTTACAGCTTCGCTGACCTATGACCTTCAAAACGCCGGTTTTGTCGACTCCCCTTTGGTTGTTCGTTACAACGATGCTGATTTCAAGGCAAGTTTTGGTGTTAATCCGCCCGCCTCTTTACTTGAACGCAGACTTTTTGCTTTTGGTGTTGATGCCTATCGTTTAGCTTGCGTTTGGATGAAGTGGCAACCAGACATCCATATGGATGGAACGACGGGCACGTTATCGTTCAGACAAGGACTAACGGCCAATGTTGAACGTATTGCCCAGCCTGCCATGATTTTAAATGGGAAAATTGAAACGCTAACCGCTGAGCAACTTGCCCAACCTCTACAACGCCCATAAATCATTTATGACCACCTTGTTGACACTTCAGGACGCCGAATTGGCTTTCGGCGATCAGCCCCTTTTGGATCACGCCAACCTCACCGTGATGGACGGTGAGAGAATTGGTGTCATTGGACGCAATGGCACGGGAAAAAGCTCTCTTTTGCGCGTTATCGCCGGAGCAGACAAACTTGATGATGGCTCTAAAACGGTCATGGATGGACTGGGAATTGCCTATGTTGAGCAGGAACCCTTTTTACCTGAAGCCAATACACTCAGAGAATCTCTCATTTTGCGTGGAAAACTTAACGAAGAAAATGATGAGCAGATAAAGTGGCGGCAAATTGCACGGCTTGATGAGTACTTACATCGTTTTGAACTTGACGGTGACAGACCTCTGCAGGGAGCCAGCGGAGGAGAGAAAAAACGCGCCGCTTTAGCACTCGCTTTTACCCAAAACAAAGATCTCCTTCTTTTGGACGAACCGACCAATCATTTGGATATTGATGCCATTTTGATTCTGGAAGAGTTAATTAAATCAGAATATCGAGGCTCTAAATCCTTAATGGTGATCACTCATGACAGAGCGTTCTTGGACTCTGTCAGCACCCGCATTATTGAGTTGGATCGAGGGGTTCTCAGAAGTTACCCCGGAAATTTCGAAGCGTATGAAAACCGAAAAGAGCAGGAACTGGCGGCTGAAGATATTGCTCGCAGAAAATTTGATAAGTTTTGGGCTCAGGAAGAAGTCTGGATACGAAAAGGGATTGAAGCGCGAAGAACCAGAAACGAAGGTCGGGTAAGGCGACTGGAGCGCTTGCGTGAAGAACGTGCCGCCAGACGAGATCGTTTGGGACAAATCAATCTCAATATTGATGCCGGCATGAAAAGCGGCAAGATTGTGGCTGAGTTGGAAAAGGTCAGCTTGGCTTTTGGCGATAAAATCATTGTCAAAGATTTGAATTTCAGGTTATTAAGAGGAGACCGTTTAGGTTTAGTCGGTCACAACGGTGTTGGTAAAAGTACCTTGATTTCTCTTATTTTGGGGAAACGCCAGCCTGACAGCGGAACAATCAAACTGGGAACCAACCTGCAAATCGCTTATTTTGACCAATTGCGAGCCCAATTAGATCCCAATAAAACCGTGGCCGAAACCATTTCACCGGGTAGTGAGTGGATTGAAGTGGGCGGCTCAAAGAAACACATCATGGCCTACCTTGGCGATTTTCTCTTTCCGCCAAGAAGAGCCAATGTTCCGGTTTCCAATTTATCCGGAGGCGAACGCAACCGTCTGCTTCTCGCTCGATTATTCGCTCTGCCAGCCAATTTGCTTGTGTTAGACGAACCGACTAACGATCTGGATATCGATTCTTTGGAGTTACTTGAGCAAACACTCCAAAACTATCCCGGCACTCTGATTCTTGTCAGTCATGATCGAAGATTTCTGGACAATGTTGTAACGGAAGTTTTGGCTCCCGAAGGCAATGGCCTTTGGCGAGAATATGTTGGCGGCTACTCAGATTGGCAACACTACAAACCGAAAGTAGAGTCAGCTGTTAAAAAGGCTGAGATCGCTGACAAAGTTGTACCAAAAAAGCCTAAACAGACCAAAATCAAATTAAGCTACAAAGAAAATAAAGAATTGGAGACCTTGCCTGAACACCTGATGCAGTTGGAAGCCGAGCGAGACGAGTTAATTTCGTCAATGAATGCTCCAGATTATTACACGAGCCATAATGCTCAAGAGATCAAAGAACAAACGGAGTTCCTTCAAAACTTAGAAACGCAAATTAATCAGGGCTACCAACGTTGGGAAGAGCTAGAAAATAAAAGAGCCCTTGCCGAAAGCACTAAATAAGAATCTATATCATTTATAAAAACTATCAAGATTTAATTTTCGATAGTTTTTCTCTATCCAATAATTAGGATTTATTGAAAATTATCAAATAGATCCTTATTATTCGACTTCCATTGATAATGATTATCATTTCTAATAATGATTTTCTTAGTCTAATCTTTTTGATAAGGGCTGGTAATGCAGTTAAAAAGCCTTCATAAATCCTTTGAATCTTCCCAACGTTCCATGATGGGAAGCCAGGTCTCTGCGCTTGAGGACATGGTTAACTTTGAAGCAGAAATCACTGATAATCCCCTAAAGAACGCTTTCCGTGGAAAAGCTACCGTTCACACTCATATTCCTGGACAAAGTTACGTTGGAGATGAGGCTATTTCTGTAATTAAGAATCAATACAGATATAGTCGACAAGGTACAAGTTTGGCTTATATCCATATCCCATTTTGCGAAACGCGTTGTCTGTACTGCCTTTTTTACCAAAATCCCCTACAACCAGAATCCAGCCTTCATTACACAGATCTTTTAATCAAAGAATTACAACTTTGGAGCGATTTGGCCGCTCAAAATCATGAGCCAATCCATGCTGTTTATTTTGGCGGCGGCACACCAACTGCGCTTGAACCCCATGACCTTTATCGTTTAATTAAAGCCGTCAGAACCTATCTTCCCCTAGCCAACGACTGTGAAATCACTCTTGAAGGACGGATTCACCATTTCCCCGAAGAAAAAATGGAGGCTGCCTTTAAAGCTGGTGTCAACAGAGTCTCCCTAGGCGTACAAACTTTTAACACTCAAGTGCGTCAAACCATGCGACGTGTCGATGATCGAGACTCCATGATTCGATCCATCGAAAAACTCGCTTCGTTCAATCAAGCCAGCATTGTTTGTGACTTAATCTATGGCTTTCCTTATCAAGATATGGCTGTTTGGGAAGATGACGTCAAAACCGCCATTTCTTTGCCTTTGGACGGAGTGGACTGTTACCAACTGAATGTCTTCGAAAAGTCCCCTCTTGGAAAATTCATCGCAAACGGCAAACTGCCTGCAGGAGCTGACAAAGAAGAACGAGGCGAGATGTTTGCCCGTTCTGTTGACCTTTTAACAAAAGCCCAGTGGCGCCGTTTGTCCAACAATCACTGGTGTCAAACCTCCCGCGAACGCAATATTTACAACCGCTTCGGTAAAAGCGCCGCAGACTGCCTGGCATTCGGTAGCGGGGCCGGCGGGAAACTCAATGGCTTTAGTTTCATGATCGAACGAAAGTACGACGAATGGGCTAAGAAAATTGAAGCGGGCATTAAACCGATTGCCTTTGCAAGTGCGCCGAGCAAGCACTGGCATGCCTTACGCACTGTCTCTTCTGAAATGGAACTCGGACGTATCAATATGCGTTGCCTTAGTGATGTTTATTCACTGCCTCTTCAACAGCTCAGTCAAGATGTCTTTGATCAATGGACCCAAGCCGGACTGATCACTCCGGTAGGAGACTGGATGGTACAGACCATTGCCGGTCAATTCTGGCACACCACGATGGCCCAATTACTGGTCAACGTTTTAGGCAAGCGACTAGCCCAAGCAAAGTAAAGATTTTTCAACCCAAAGAGAAAAGCTAATAACTGTTTCTCTACTGACTAAGATGACAAAAAGTCTCTCTTTCAAAAAAACAAGCCTCGCATTAGCTGTGGCCCTTTCTCTCCCTGTCATTAGCGCTCAAGCTGCTGAAAGTTATAAAGCTCAAGACGTTGTTGTGACGGCTTCCCGTGTTGAACAGCAACTTGCTGATGTCAATATGAGTGTTTCTGTTATTACCAGCGAGGAGATTGAGAAAAATTCTGGCGCGAAAACTATTGCTGACTTATTGGAATCCACAGTTCCGGGCGTCCGCGTTACTAACGACGGAGGTCAGGGACTTGACCGTGTATCTATTCGTGGTGAAGGGACCTTTAGAACCGTTGTCATGATTGATGGACAAAGAATGTCGGAACAAAAATCCATGTCCGGTGTTCCATTGCTCATTGATCCGTCTCAAGTTGAACGAATTGAAGTAATTCGCGGACCGGCCTCTGTTTTATACGGCTCTGATGCTATTGGCGGAGCGATCAACATCATCACTAAAAAGGGTGGGAAAAAGCCTTTTGAAGCATCTGTTTCTGCAGGATTTGATTCTTCCTCAAATGGAAAGAGTGCATCAGCAAGTATTTTTGGCACACACAACGGTTGGAACTACAGAATTGGCGCCTCAACGATAAATAATGATGATCTCGACACCCCTGTTGGAGAATTGAACCATACTGCATCCAATACCAAAGCCGCAGATCTTTTCCTTTCATACGATATCGATCCGAATAAAACAATCGGCTTTAGCTTTAACCACTTTGACCTGGACTATGAGGGAACAGACATATCTACCGTAGCTCCAAATGAGTTTTGGGTAGAAGTACCAAAGTGGCAACGTACAAAAGGCGCCATTTTCGGAGAATTCAAAAATCTTTCGGAGCAATTGGTTCGGTTAAGACTGGATGCATACTACGAGAGAAACCATAAGGAAATGGTTAATCATGTTTTCCAAGATATTCCTGCTATGAACGTTTCTGTTCTATCGGACAATAGTGCAGACAATGTTACTAACACAACCAGTTTTTCCGCTCAAGCTGACTGGCAACTGGGAGATAACCACTACTTAATCACTGGTTACGAATTCTCGAATGATGATCTCGATGCTAGTAGCATATCCCAGGGACATAAACCAAAAATGGTGTCATTTCGTCCACCAATTATGACGACTATTCCTACCTTTAAGGATCAGGATTTTAACGGCAGTCAAACCAGGCATGCAGTTTTTGCAACCATGGAAAGTTCCCTGCTGACTGACTTTATTTTCAATTATGGAGTTCGGTACACATGGGTACAAAGCGATATGGATGTTCGCACTAATCGTGTGCTGAATAACGATCGCTTCAAAGTCGGAAAAGAAAAGTATGACTCTAGCGATGGAAAGGCAGTGTTCAATCTCGGCGCAACATGGAAAGCTACTGAGAATTTGAGCTTGCGTGCAAATTGGGCACAAGGGTACCGCTATCCTTTATTACAAGAATTATATGTAGATACTGCCATGGGTAATATGGATGGCGGCATTCAATTAGCAAACGAAAACCTCAAACCAGAAACTTCTGACAATTTTGAAATTGGAGCAAGGTACGGAAACGGGGTATTAACTTTAGACGCAACCGTTTTCTACACCAATGCAGATGATTACATTACTGCAATTGATATAAATGACAGAGATTCTCAGATGCAAAATGTTGCTAAAGCAGAAACTTTGGGTTTTGAGTTGGATGCGGGCATTAACATAGGAAATTTTGAACCCTATACCACTCTCACTCTTTTACGGCGTGAATATCAGGAAAATGGGATTAAGACAACGAAATCCGGTACACCTAAAGTAACTGCTCGTTATGGGGTCAGATATCAACGTGAGTACGATGGAGCTTTCTTCCGTACAGACCTTTTCGCAATTTCCCAAAGTGCCACAGAAAGTCACAATATGAGTGTTGATGAACCCACTATTACAAGCTATGGTGGAGCTACCACATTCAATTTAACGGGAGGTGTTTCATTTGGTCCTGAAAATGCTTACAGCTTAGATGCTGGCTTCTACAACATCACTGATAAAAAGTATCAGAACAACGGTTCAACCTACGAAGCCGGACGGCACTTCGCGGTTAAGTTAAATGCTAAGTTCTAAGCCCTTTGACGAGTGATGAAAATGACCGCTAAACCGGCCTATTGGAAATCGCAAGAACTCGTCATGATCGGAGTTTTTGCCGCCGCCATCAAGCTATCCTCTCTCCTAATAGCTTTGGCGGGCGGCGGCATGAACCCGGTCACGCTCATGCTTAAAAACCTCGTGTTTACAACACTCTTAATTGTCCTTCTCGCTAAGGTCAAAAAAAGCGGAACACTTCTGTTATTTACCGCCGTTTCAATGATCGTGAGTGTCCTTTTAATGGGCGGCAGCATTACGCTTTTGCCGGCCGCTCTCGTGGGCGCTCTTGCGGCTGAATTAGCTATTTTGATTACGGGCGGTTTTAAACACTCTTGGACAACATACGTGGGTGTAGCGGTTTACGACTTAGGAACAAAAATCTTCTCGATAGCTGTTTCTTATCTCATGATGCGTGAAACACCCGCCTTGGTGCTGTCTGTCTTACCGATTATTTTCATTGGATACTCAGGCTGTCTTCTGGGACTTTTTACAGGTTACCGAGCCCTGAAAGAATTACGCCACGCAGGCCTTGTCAGGAGCTAACACATGAATACTTCTATCCTGACACAGATCGACGCACGCACTAAATTATTGCTGACTCTGCTTGGCGCCATTACAACGGTTGCCTTTTCGAGTTTAGCTGCTCAATTAGTGCTCTTTGCCATGAGTCTCATCATGGCTCTGATGATTAAAAGAATCTCACTTATTCTTATTTTGTACCTACTGATGGCGCTCATGATGGGATTGGCTATCGGGTGCACGCTTGTTATAACGTTTTTCATCCCTGCTCTGGGAGAGATGACAGTACAGAATTTACTCATCCCCTTTCTTCGCGGTCTCACCATGATGAATCTCGTCATGGGACTGGCCCTTTCAACCAAGATTGAAAATATTATGGCAGCGCTTTCACAGCTTCGGCTGCCTTTTGTCATCACACTCCCCTCAACGGTAATGATCCGTTTTATTCCAACTTTTGCCCATGATGTCTCCCAAGTCTGGGAAACGCTAAAAATCAGAGGCTGGCAGTTAAATTTCAAAATGCTCTGCCTTCATCCACTGCTTTGCGCAAGGCTCATCTTTACGCCGATTCTCTTTAGAGCGCTCAAAAGCAGTGAAGCGTTAGGTGTTGCCGCCGAACTAAAGGGATTAGATCGGGGACTGGGCCAACACGCCGCCCGTGCTTTTTCTTCTGAACAAACATTCGATAAAAAAGATTGGCTGGCATTGGGTTTGAGTGTCTGCACCATCATCCTTGCCTTGATGGCTGAAATTTATTTGGGCGACTGGGGCCTAAACCCTAATGTCCCGAGAATGCCTTGATAGCGGGAGTTTTCGACATGATTAAATTCGATAACGTTTCTTACCGCTATCCGTTTCAAAAGACTTGGGCAGTTAAGAACCTGGATCTGGAGGTTCTGCCCGGCAAAGTTTTGTTAGTGACAGGCGTTTCCGGCTGCGGGAAAACAACGCTGATGCGGCTCGCTAACGGCTTGTGTCCGCATTACTACACAGGCGAAATCTTAGGGCACGTCACAGTCTTTGGTGAAGACTCGCAAAAAACTTCTGTTTCAGCCATTTCAGACAAAGTCGGTACTCTGTTTCAGGATCCCGAGGATCAATTCTTCGCTTTAAATGTCAAAGATGAAATGGGATTTGCTCTGAAAGTATCCGGAACTGCACCATCCGTTGTAAACGAGCGCATAGAGCAAGTCTCTCAGAGATTATCAATTGAAAATCTTTTATCCCACTCGATTTCTGCCCTTTCAGAAGGACAAAAACAGAGAGTGGCATTAGGAGAAATCTTAGTCTCTGAACCTCAGGCTTTAATCCTGGACGAGCCATCGGCCAACTTGGATCCGGAAGCAACCGATCGGCTCGCCCAGGAACTGCTTCGTCTGAAACAAGCAGGCTTTGCCATCCTTGTTGTGGATCACCGTCTTCACTGGTTAAGCCATGTCGCCGATGAAGTCATTGTGATGCAGCACGGAGAGATTAAAGAGCGAGGGCCCTTTGCAATTCTTGAAGACGCCGGTATGCGAAAGCGCTACGGTTTGCGCGAAGCCCGTGTAGAAGATGTTCGCAATACGCTGCCTGAAAAACATGTGCCGTCTCCCATATTGAAGACTGCGGATTTGACCTTTGATTACGAGAAGGCCAACCATCATTCAAAACTGGCAAAGTTCAAAAAACTATTCAAAGGAAATTCGAAGAATACAAACGATATTCTTCTCAAAAATATTCATTTTGAAGTGGGCTCCGGCATTACAGCCCTTATCGGTGAAAACGGCAGCGGTAAAACAACGCTTGCCAGATTAATTACAGGACTAAATGTCGGAACAGGCGCGCTTTACCTTAATGGTCAGCAAACCTCTGCCAATCAATTGTTAAAACATACAGGTCTTGTGCTTCAAAACGCAGATCATCAGTTACAGATGCAAAGCGTTCGCGAAGAAATTCATGCCTGCCTATTTGCTGCCGGCCAATCTCAATCCAGTGAGGAAACAATCGATGTTTTATTGAAAACATTCTCACTTGAGGAGCTTGCCGATCGTCATCCCCAATCACTTTCAGGCGGTCAAAAACAGCGACTGGTGATTGCCTGTGCCATGGCTAAAAACCCCGACATTTTAATTTTGGACGAACCCACCAGCGGTTTAGACGGCGCAAACATGAAACGTGTTGCCGATGCTCTGAGGGAGCAAGCCAATCAGGGCAAAGCTGTTTTGCTGATTACCCACGATTTAGAGCTCTTGACATTGTGTGCCGACCAAGCTCTGCGAATGAACACTTTAAAAAGAAAAGAATTATTTAATACGGAGAATCTCAATGGATAAACAAGAAAAGATTAACGAATTGATGAATGCTAAAAAGCCCGTTACTTTGGGGTTGATCGCTCGAGAATTGGATTGCTCTGATTTGGAAGCTGCCCAGGCTTTGCCATCTGAAAATTGTTCCTTTATCAAAGATATCAATATGTTTGATGACCTTTGGTCTGAAATGAGTCAGTGGGAAAAAGTCACGCTTTTCATTATCCATGAAGGCCATGTCTTTGAAATTCAATCCAAACTTTCTGCCGGAAAACGCGCCATGGGTTATTACAACATTTTGGCCAAGGATGCTGTCATCGGCGGTCATATCAATCCGGATTCCTTAGAAACCGCGGCTTTCATTTCAATGCCTTTTATGGGACGCGAATCCCACTACGTTGCGTTTTTCGGAAAAGATCAAAAGCTGCATTTCTGTATCTACGTCGGCAGAGAAAATCATCAGCTCATCGAATCGGTCAAAGAAGGCTTCTTAAAAGCTAAGGCCCAATTTTGCTAACCGAGAAGGAATATACGAATGTCTGCGCTCATCATTGTCAGCTCAATCACCGGAAACACCTGGAAAGTAGGCCAAGCTCTCACTGAAGCTTATCCCCAGTGCTCACTCAAACGAACAACCGACGTTTTGAAGTGCACTGAACTCTTGGATAAATACAACCGCATCATTGTTGGTTTTTGGTGTGACAAAGGCGGCCTTCCTCCGGATTTGGCCCAACTTGTTCCTTATATCCGAGGAAAATCCCTGGCTATCTACGCCACAATGGGCGGCAACCCGCAAAGCGAACGGGCAAAGGACTGGTTTAGCCGCCAGTGCAAAACGATTGTCGGAGAGGATCGTGACAATCGATTGGAAGTGACTTTCTTGTGTCAGGGAAAAATTAATCCTGTTTTGATTGAACAAATGCAAAAAATGCCCGGCTATAAAGAAACGCCGGAATCGGTTGCCCGCAGAGAAGAAGCGGCTAAGCATCCCAATGAAGAGGACTATCGAGCCGCTGCGGAAACATTCCGCGAATTTTTGGCATGAGGTCACTTGTCATGGAAAATTTACAGTCTCTTTACACATTAGTTGGTCCGGCTGGCGTTGCTCTGATTTTTGTGGCTTTATACGCTTTGTACGTCTCCGTGTGGCTTGTTGCTTATTTAAATCGTGTCTGGAAAAACTTCCGACGCGACTTTCTGGATCTTGAAAACGGTAAAGACCGCTGTTTGAGAAATATTGATCCGGACACCGCTAATCCGCTCATTCGCATCATCTACGACATCGTCGCCACGCACGGCTCCCACTCCGATGACATTCGAGCAGAGGTTGCTTACCTCTTTCATCGAAATTTCAAACGGGTTAGCAACGGCTTGGTGTGGCTCAAGCTCATCAGCGTCATTTCGCCTCTGCTCGGTCTGCTTGGAACCGTATTCGGAATGGTGGAAGTTTTCAAAACCCTGTCCTTTACAGAAGTGCCTTCCACTGAACTTTTAGCCGCCGGTATCTGGCAAGCCTTGATCACAACCGTAATGGGACTTTGTATCGCGATTCCTGTGTTGATGGTGTACTACGGCTTAATGCTGAAATTCCGAGGTTTTCATATTGAAGCGGTGGAACACAGCTACCGTGCCCTTGAGATTATGAATCGCATCCGTGGCAAAAATCACTCCCATGCGATCAATGACGACGAGGAAATGTAAATGAGTATTTTTGTGCCGCCCGGTCTTTCGCCTATTGATGACGATCCGCAAATTGATCTGACGCCTCTCATTGACTGTCTTTTCATGCTCATCATTTTCTTTGTCGTCACAATGAGCTTTTCCAAACCTGTTTTGGAAATCATGCTGCCAGAAAGTGAAACAGCTGAAGTCAAACGTGCCGATCGCCAGGTCAGTGTCAACGTGCGTGCAGACGGCTCCTACTGGATGAACAACCGACCGGCAACTCTGGCTGAAATCGAAGGGGCTCTTATTGCCACCCCGAATACTATTTTGAATATTCATATGGACGGGAAAGCCTCCTTTGACTCTTTTGTTCCACTTGTGGATTTAGCAAAAGAAAAAAATGAGGGACGCTTTGTGATCAGCACCCAAGCCAAGCAATGAAACCGATAAAACATATCGCTTATAACACGCTCAAACCGGGGCCGGACGATCGGCAGGCGACCTTTACGGCCAGACTGCTGACAAGTGTTATTTCAATGAGTTTGCTGACTCTGGCTTTTCTGCAGTTTTCTGATCCTCTGGCCATGCCTCAAAAAGCCAGTGTTGAACAGAATCCCGTTAAGCCCATTGAAAATGTTGCAACACCGTTGAAAAAAGAACCTCGCTGGGTGATCATGACTGTCCCCTCGAGTGCTTGGAAAATTCATTTGGAAAAGCCCGAGCCTGTCATTGAAAAAGTAAAAGAAGAACCGAAACCCGTTGAAGTCAAGCCCAAAGAAAAACCAAAGGTTGAAAAAAAGCCGGTAACTGCACCGCGGAAAGCGGTGAAAAAAAGTGTCGGCAGTGCCAAGCAGGCGCCGAGTACAAGCGGAGCAGGACAAACAAACAATGAAATGTCCAATGTACTCCTGCAAATCGTACAAGTCATTGAGCAGCACAAGCGTTATCCCAAACGTGCCCGCGATATCGGTCTTGAAGGTGAAACACTTTTGATCGTCACCATTGATGCCTCAGGACTGGTGACCGATTATCGTCTTAAGGATGGAGGAAACGCACTCTTTAGACGAGCAACTCTGTCGGCTGCCCAACATTTGAAAGGTTTAAAAACCCAGGTACGCCGTGCGGCTACTTTAGAAATTCCGGTTCGATATGAAATTGATTGATCGGTATGAGTTCAAACATCATTGATATTGAAAATTTGCACAAAACATACGCAAACGGATTTGAAGCACTCAAAGGCATTTCTCTTCAAATCCAAGAAGGTGCTTTTTTCGGTCTTTTAGGTCCGAACGGCGCCGGTAAGTCCACATTAATAAATTCTATGGTCAGACTGGTCAGACCTACCTCGGGGCATATCCGAATTGCGGGTTTTGACATCGCTCAAGATTCTGCCGATGCTCTGATGAACATCGGTGTGGTTGCTCAGGAGATTCTCTGCGATCCGTTTTTAACCGTCTATGAAATGCTCGCCTTCCAAAGCGGCTACTATGGACTCAAAAATAATGACGCCTGGATTGAAGAAATTATTGACAGTCTGGGACTGAGTGAAAAGATGCAGACCCCGTGCCGCTTGCTCTCCGGCGGCATGAAAAGACGCGTTATGGTCGCACAGGCTCTTGTGCACAAACCGCCCGTCATTGTGCTCGATGAGCCGACAGCCGGCGTGGATGTTCAGCTTCGAAATCAGCTTTGGCAATTCATCGAAAAACTGCACAAAAAAGGCCATACCATTGTGCTGACTACCCATTATTTGGAAGAAGCCCAAAATCTGTGCTCGGAGATTGCCATTATCAATCACGGGGAAATCGTCACAAGCGGAGCAACTGACCAACTGCTCAATTCTGTAGAACAAAATACCGTTCGGTTTCGCTTGGTAAAAGGCACTGTGCCCGAAACACTTCGTCCCCGTATTTTGCACTCTGAAGCACAAACCTTTGTGATGGGATTTTCGGATGCCAAGGATCTTGGCACTATTCTTGCGGCCCTTCAGGAAGAAGACTGCTGCATTGAAAATCTTCAAACTTCTCGTGCTACTTTGGAAGATCTGTTTATTAAAGTCACTCAATCCTTTTAAAAATGACTGTCCGCTCTCAAACTTTTTGTGCCCGTGATGCCTTTTTCACTTTATTGAAAAAGGAAATTATTCGATTCAAAAAAGTAGCCTTTCATACAATTGCGGCCCCCGTACTTTCTTCGTTGCTTTACCTGATTGTTTTCGGGGTAGCTCTGCAGGGTCGAGTACCGACCGACACTCAGACCCCTTATTTAGACTTCCTTGTGCCCGGGCTTGTCATGATGGCTGTTATGCAAAACGCCTTTGCTAACAGTTCTTCATCCTTTGTGCAATCAAAGATATCGGGGACACTCACTTTTTTACTTGTCACGCCGATGGGAAGCACCATGATCGCTGCTGCCTACATTCTTTCAGCCACATTAAGAGGACTGATTGTCGGGCTTTGTGTTTGGGCGGGCACTGCTATTTGGATTACACCCACGCTTTACTCTGTCGGTTGGATTTTTAGCTTTGCACTATTGGGGGCTTTCATTATGGCCGCCTTGGGCTTAATCACTGCCATTTGGGCAGATCGGTATGAACAAATGGGGGTGATCCAAACCTTTTTCATCATGCCCCTCACTTTTTTATCGGGTGTTTTTTATTCTTGCAAAGCACTGCCAAACCCATGGCAGGATTTAACTGCTTTTAATCCTCTTTACTACCTAATTGATGGTTTCAGAGGCGGTTTTTTAGGTCATTTTGAAACAAATCCCTTTATGGCTTCAATTTGGGGTATAGGTGCTTGTGCGTTGGTTTTTTCTGTCAGCATCTGGCTCCTGAAAACGGGCTACAAAACGAAAAACTAACTCACACAAATCGAACCTTGCCTAAAGAAATCCCTTTCGTCTTACAATAAGCGGGTTAAGAAAATTATTGTTTTTGAGGTTCATTGTGGCTATTGATTCCACCGAAATTCGTTTTCAGGCACTCAGCCAATTGAAGACACTTGATCAGTTCGTTCCCGCTCGAGCCAAAATTGCTCCCCACACAGAGGCACTGAGACAATTTGACCGTCGTTCCAATACGTGGGAACGCATTTCTTACAGAGACCTCTACGAACGTATTCAACAGTGGAGACGGGCTTTCAGCAAGCTTGGACTCAAGCGCGGAGACCGCATCGCTATTTTGCTGCCAAACGGCGTTGATGCCATTTGCTGCGATCAGGCCGTGCTTGCCAATGGGCACGTCCCGGTCCCGCTGCATGCCATTGATACTGCGGGATCCAGTGCCTTTATCATCGCTGACAGCCAAGCAACCGTTCTCGTTACAAACCGGCAGAGCCGCTGGGACTCCATCTACCTCACTCACACTGTTATGCCGGATTTGCGCAATGTGATTTTTACGGAAGAGTCCGCCCCCGAACCTCGACAAGACGGTGTGCATCATTGGGATCTGGAGTCTTGGCTTGCAACGGGCCACGGTGTAGAAGAGTTGCCTGAGCCGCCCACAGAAGATGACTTAGCTGCCATTGTTTACACGTCGGGAACGACCGGACGGCCTAAAGGCGTCATGCTCACTCATAAGAATGTTGTCAGTAACGTTATCAACACTCTGAAGACTGTTTCACCGAAGCCCGGCGACGTTTTCCTGTCGTTTTTACCGCTGTCTCACACTTTTGAACGCATGGCCGGCTACTACTTAGCGCTCGGTATGGGCTGCACCATTGTTTTTACCCGATCCATCCAACAGCTTGCTGAAGACTTCCGAATTGTGCGCCCGAATGTCATCATTTCTGTTCCCCGAATCTACGAGCGAATCTTTGCCAAAGTTCAAAATAAATTAGCTCGTGAATCCGGCTTCGTTCGATTCTTATTTAATTGGGCAGTTGATGTCGGATGGAGACGCTTTTGTAAAAAATACGGATTGCCTGCTCAAAAAGGCGGCGTAACCGTACTTGATCCCATCATTTGGCCGATTCTTGAACGATTGGTTTCAAAAACACTTTTGAATCAATTCGGAGGACAACTTCGAATCGCCATCAGCGGTGGTGCAGCACTCAACGCTAAAGTCGCCAAGGCGTTCTGCGGATTAGGTCTGCCTATCATTCAGGGCTACGGAATGACAGAATCCAGCCCCATCATCGCTGGTAATTCTCTTACCTACAATCACCCAAGCACAGTCGGCAAACCGTTACCCGAAACGAATGTTCGCTTGAGTGAAGAAAACGAAATTCAGGTTAAATCACCTTCTATCATGAAGGGATACTGGAATCGTCCACAAGCCACTCGTGAGGCCTTCACCGATGACGGTTGGTTAAAGACCGGAGACGTCGGAGAATTTGACCATGAGGGCTTTTTGCGAATCGTTGGTCGAATCAAGGAAATTATTGTTACAAGCACTGGCGAAAAGGTGCCACCTGCCGATTTGGAATTGGCGATTGAAATTGATCCTCTTTTTGACCAAGCTTACGTTATCGGTGAAAATCGGCCCTTCATTTCCACCATCGTTGTCTTAAACAAAGAAGAATGGTCAAAGTTAGCCGCAACTTTGGATCTGGATCCCAATGACCCGGAAAGTTTAATGGCTACGGTAACGCGCAATGCCGTCTTGAAACGCATAAAGACTGCCGTCAAAGATTTCCCGCAGTATGCCTTGCCGAGAAATGTCCATATGACGCTTGAACCTTGGACTATTGAAAATGGCTTGATGACCCCGACGCTCAAACTCAAACGAAAGGTATTAGCGGAAAAATTTGCTCCGCAAATTCAAGCACTTTACGCAGGTCATCGCTAAAATACGACCTTTCGCACTTGATATTAGAAGAACAACACTATGGCTGAACACGACAAATTATTACCGGATTGGATGATCGGATTAACCGACCGCATCATGAAGTACTACATTGACCGAGAACTCAATGTGGAGCCGATCATATTGGATCGGCATCCTGCTCCGCAGGAAGGTCATCAGTACATGATGTATGCCCATATTCCGTTTTGCCATACGTTGTGTTCTTATTGCACTTTTCACCGCTTTATTTTTAAAGAATACAAAGCTCGTGAGTATTTTGTAAGTCTGCGCAAAGAAATGCAGATGGCCCGTGATATGGGGTATGACTTCACGTCTATGTATATCGGCGGCGGTACAACAACCATTCTCGAGGATGAGCTCATTAAAACTATTGAACTGGCGCGCAAGCTCTTTCCGTCCATGAAAGAAGTTTCCTGCGAAACAGATCCTGCACACCTTGCCACTGAAAGCTTCAAACATTTGAAGGGACTTGTGGACCGTATGTCGGTCGGCGTTCAAAGTTTTGATGACAATATCCTTAAAATGATCGACCGCTACGAAAAGTTTGGCAGCGGTGAACAAATTTTCGAACGCATTCAGGCCGCTCAGGAACTCTTCCCGATCATGAATGTTGACATGATTTTCGGGTTCAGAGGACAAACCGAGGAAATTCTTCAGCGTGATGTGGACTTGCTGATGAAGTTAAATCCTCGTCAAATTACGACCTATCCTTTGATGGTTACCACGCAAACCAAAGCCAGCGTCCGCAACACCATCGCTGCTCCGAGCGCCGATCTTGCTGCACAGTACCGCATCATCCTGGATACGTTAGGCAAAAACTACAATCAGCTGACATCCTGGACCTTCGGCCGCTCTCACGATGAAGGTTTCGATGAGTATGTCGTTGACCATGATGAATATCTGGGTTTAGGTTCCGGCGCCTTTAGCTTCCTTGGAGACTCTTTATACGTCAACACATTCAGCCTTCGCCGCTACAACGAAAGAATCAGCCAAGGCAAAATGGGCGTAGAAAGACGAAAACGCTTCGATAAGCACTCTGTTTTACAGTATCGCCTGTTGCTGGGACTTTTTGCAGCGCGTCTGTCCCGCAAATATTTCCGTGATGTGCACGGCGTTGATTTGGATAAGGCGCTCTTTAAGGAAATGCTGGGGCTTAAACTGGCAGGCGCCATCAAAGAAAATCCGAGCAATCCGGACAATCTTATCGTGACCGATGCCGGCAAGTTCTTAGGGCTTGTAATGATGAAAGCTTTTTACTCCGGTATGGATAACGTACGCGCTGAATTGCGCAAACCTCTGTCAAGCATCGACATGTAATAAGAGATTTCTACCTCTTATGGGGTAGTAATTTTTTACCTATTTTTTTATTATTTTTTGTAAAAATTCTTTATAGTTCCACCGTTGTCGGATGGTATGCCGGGACCAAGGCGTGCCTATGACGACAGGAATTGTACGTACAATCCCTGAGTTTCAAGAGGACCTGTGCACAAGGCACTTGCCACTCAGAGATTCCATTTTTAGTAAATCTTGGGAGAGATTTAAACATGTCCAAAACGATTATGGTCAATACGTTTACTCCGCCGCCCAATGCGCACGGAGAAAACGGACCTGAATACGTTGGCAACCTCCGTCGCGGTGAATTGCGCGGTGTGATCAAGATCAACAAGGACAACTGCGTTGGTTGCGACACATGCCGTAAAGTTTGCCCGGTGCACGCCATCTCCGGTGGTCTGGGTGTTGTCCACTCCATCCGTGAAGACGCTTGCTTGGCCTGCGGCCAATGCTTGATCGCTTGCCCCTTCAACGCGATCGAACAAATGAGCTTTGTTGATGAAGTCATGAAGATGCTCGATGACCCCAACAAGCTCGTAGTTGCTCACCCGTCTCCTGCCGTTCGTGTTTCCGTCGGTGAAGAATTCGGCGCTAAGGCCGGTGAATTGGTCACCGAACAATTCGTGAACGCTTTGGAAAAGGCCGGCTTCACCACCTATGACGTGAACCAATCGGCTGACCAAACCATCATGGAAGAAGGTTTTGAGTTCATCAACAAGATCCGTTATTGGGTCTTGGGCGAACGCGGCCCTGAACTCGAAGAAGCTGCCAAGCACCCCTTCCCGCATTTCACGAGCTGCTGCCCTGCTTGGGTTAAGAACGTTGAAACGTTCCACCCGGGCTTGCTGCCCCACTTGTCTACGGCTAAGAGCCCGATTCAGATGGGTGGTCCGGTTGCTAAGACCTGGGCTGCTGAATACGTTTGGAAGAAAGATCCCCGCGACATTTATGTCGTAGCTGTGACACCTTGCACCGCCAAGATCTTTGAAGCTGCCCGTCCGGAAATGAATGCCGCCTGGCATCACTTGGTTGAAACCGGCAAGATCCCGGCTAACACCCCCTCTTTCCAAGACGTCGATGCTGTTGTGACGGCTCGCGAAATTGCTGAAATTTTCCGTCGTAAAGGCATCAATCCGTTGGAAATGCCGAAGACTCGTGAACGCAGCACGATGGAAATCTACACCGGTGCCGGTACCATCTTCGGTGCCTCCGGCGGTGTGATGGAAGCTGCTTTGCGTACGGCTTACTTTGTGTTGGCCGGCGAAGAATTAAAGGATCCGGATATTAAGATCGTCCGTGGTCATACCGATGCAGTTGTGGAAGCAACGATTCCTGTGCCCATCAAGAAATTGGGCGGCAAGGTGTTCGAAGTCCGCGTTTGCGTCGTCAATGGTGCTTTGCAAGGCCTCGAAGGTGTTTTGCGTCGCATCAAGGAAGACAAGAACCGTTATCACTTCATCGAAGTGATGAACTGCCCTGGCGGCTGCGTCAATGGCGGTGGTCAACCGGTTCGCACTGACAGTGCAACATGGCTAAACCCCACGTTGCCCGTTCCTGTGCAAATTTAATTGGATGGAGACAATAAATGCGCAAGTATGAATATACCGAACGACAAACCGTTGCTATGCTCGGTCGCCGCGGCTTTTTGAAAGTTGTCGGTGTGACGGCTTTGGCAATTGGTGTCACGGGCTACGCCGTTGTTGACCTCATCCAACGTCGCTCTGACGTTATTAAAGCTCGTCAAGCCGGCTTGTACCGTGATGACAAGATTTGCCAAGAAAATGGCCTTACCTGTTCTCACCAGAACAAGTCTGTGTTGCGTTTTTATGCTGACATGCACACGCAACCGGCCACCGGTGAATTGGCTCACCACCTGTTGCATACCCGCTACTATCCGCGTACGCAATTAGCGGCTTTGGGAGGTAAACACTAATGGCTGAACGTATCTTACGATTCCACCCCGCTGACAAAGTATTCCACGCTGTTAATGCGGTGACGTGGTTTGCATTGCTGTTCACCGGTGCGGCTGTGTATTTCTGCAACCTCTCCGATGAAACCGCTAACAATTTGATGATTTGGCACATCTGGATTGCCGTTGTGTATACCTTTAACTTGATCGGTTACTTGGTGTTCGCTCCGCATCGTTTCGCTGCGACGTTGAATGCCTTGTTAACTTGGGATATGGATACGATCAAGTGGTTCCGCAATTTTGGCGGTTACCCGCGTCGTTTCTTCAAGATCCCGTTCGGTCCGGTTGAAGTTCCGCCGCAAGGTCGTTACAACGGCGGCCAAAAGATGAGCTATCTCATTTTCTTCTTCATGATGTATGGCCTCGCCGTTACCGGTTGGATGCTTTTCTACTTCGCTCCTGCGATTCCGAAAGGTGCCTTCTGGTGGATGTATATCTTCCATGTTTGGGGTTCCATCATCTGCTCGTTGATGGTTGTGTGTGCTCACATCCCCTTGGCTTTGCTCTCTTGGGAACACTTCAAGGGCATTTGGGGTCCGGGCGAAGGCACGATCTCTTACGAAGCTGCCGAGCACCACTCTCCGAAGTGGCTTGAAAAGGACGTTATCCGTACAAATCTCGAAAAATAATTTGTACAAAAGTATCTTTTTGATACACGTCTGATTAAAAGGGATTCGCTATCATTAGGCGAGTCCCTTTTTGCTTATTAGGAATCAATATCATGGCAACCAGCCGCATGGAAACCCCGAAAGGCCTTCGCCTGCACTTCGGCCTATTTGGAAAACGTAATGCCGGGAAATCCTCCCTTATTAACGCCCTAGCCAACCAAAATATTTCTATTGTGAGCAGCGTTGCTGGAACAACAACCGATCCGGTTGAAAAAGCCTTTGAATTGTCTCCCATTGGGCCAGTTGTTTTCATGGACACGGCCGGTATCGATGATGAGGGGGATCTGGGACTGGCTCGCGTGGAGAAAAGTCTGTCTGTTTTGGAATGGATGGATATCGCCATTGTTGTTTGCGAAGCGGGAACTTGGGGAAGTCACGAAGAAAATATTCTGAAAAAAACTTTAAATAATGGCACTCCCACCATTGTTGTTTTTAATAAGACCGATCTGTGCAAACCCACTAAAGAACACGAACAGGCTCTTCGCTCTCGAGGTTATAAAGTCATAGAAACCAGCGCCGCCAATCGTGAAGGTATTTCCGATTTGCGTGATGCCATCATTCAGACAGTATTGGAAAAAACCGAACCGGACCGCCCCCTAATGGGAGAATTGGCAAAGGCAGGAGACACGGTTTTACTTGTTACACCGATTGACACCGGAGCTCCGAAAGGACGTTTAATCCTGCCTCAAGTACAAGCCATTCGCGAGTTGCTTGATGCCGGCGCCAAATGCTTTGTCATCAAGGAAGATCGAATTACCGAAACGCTTAACGAGCTTAAGCAGCCTCCTCAGCTGGTTGTCACAGACAGCCAAGTTGTTTTGCGTGTTGTAAAGGAAGTTCCCGAGCCTATTCCCGTTACAACTTTCTCTATCCAAATGGCTTATTCAAAAAGTGATCTTTTAGAAATGGCCATCGGTGCGGCGGCACTGACAAAGTTGAAACCGGGAGACAAAGTTTTAATTGCTGAAACATGCTCGCATCATCCGTTAAAAGATGATATTGGTCGGGTAAAAATCCCCAATTGGTTAAGAAAAACTTTTGGTGATTTGAATATTGACATTGCTGTTGGTAAGGACTTCCCCACGGATTTGACGCCTTACAAAGTCATCATTCAGTGTGGAGGCTGCATTGTCACGCGTCGACACATGTTAGCTCGTTTGCGCCAGGCTAAAGCGCAAGGTGTTCCCATGACAAACTATGGTGTCACGATTTCCTATTTACAAGGGGTATTGCCACGGGTGTTGGCTTGTCATCCCGATGCTAAAGCAGCCTTCGACCACGCACTGAAAACGCTCTAAGGATCATGTTCATGAAAAGCATCACCGAGATCGTTAAACAAACCGAATTTTCCGACGAGGATATTGTTCGTTTACTGGCAATAACAGACCCAACGGAAGCAGAAATTTTGCGACAAGCCGCCTATGACAGAGCAACTCATACGGTTGGCAATAATGTTTACTATCGGGGACTTATTGAATTTTCCAATATCTGTACGCTGGATTGTCGTTACTGTGGGATACGTAAATCCAATCATAACGTTCCCCGTTATGAGCTAGATAAAGAAACGATTGTCAATGCGGCTCTTTGGGCGGCTACCAACCACTACGGTTCAATTTGTCTGCAATCGGGCGAGCGTCGGGATCCGAAATTTATCGCTTTCGTCACAGATGTCTTAAAAACTATTCACGAGAAAACGGTTAGCCCCGAATTACCCAATGGTCTTGGAATTACTCTTTCTTTAGGTGAGCAGAGCTTTGAGGTCTACAAGCAATGGGCTCAAGCGAGCGGAAATCCTATTGGCTTACGTTATCTGCTACGATTTGAAACTTCCAACCCAAAATTGTTTGATCACCTGCATCACGCTCCGGGACGCGAAAAAGCGCTTCAAAGACGCTATCAAGCTTTGGCTGATCTGCGCCGCGCGGGCTATCAGGTTGGCTCGGGTGTCATGATTGGCATCCCTGGGCAGACATTGCAAGACCTTTGTCAAGATATACGCACGTTCCAAAAATTAGATCTGGATATGATCGGAATGGGGCCCTATATCACTAGCGAAGGCGGTGATATGTTGGGCGAAGGCATGATGGAAGAAAAAGCATTAATGCGACTTTCTCTTAATATGATCGCTACTACACGCCTTGTTATTCCTGATATTAATATTGCAGCCGCTACGGCTTTGCACGCTCTAGAAGAAAACGGTCGAGAAAAAGGTATCTTACACGGCTGTAATGTCATCATGCCTAACATTACGCCTAGAATCGTTCGGAAGAATTACCAGCTCTATGCCAATAAGCCTTTTATTGAACAAGAGCCTAGCGATACCAATCTATACCTGCAGCAAAGCATTCAAAAAACCGGACGAACGGTCGCTTTGAATGTTTTGGGAAGTTCTAAACATTGGAAGCTTAGAACGGGACTTTAATACTCCTATTTTGACATCGGCCGCTAATGCGGCCGATATCAAAATTAGGCGAAGGACTGATTCTTTTCCCGAGTCGTATGGAACTGAACTTGGGGCCAGTGCTTCTGAGTGGTTTGCAGGTTGTAAATAGATGTCGCTAAATACACCAAATTACCGTCTGCATCACGAGCAAGCCTGGAGGCCTGTTCATCCATAAACTGTTTTTGCGTTAGTTCATCGGGAAATGACAACCATCGAGCAGTCGAGACGTCCGTATTTTCATACAAAGCATCCACCTTGTATTCTGTTGCCAAACGCTGTGCAACGATTTCAAATTGCAAGAATCCAACCGCGCCAAGGAAAAGGTGTCCCAAGTCGTTTTCAAATACCTGAATAGCTCCCTCTTCGCCCAACTCTTTCAAGCCTTTATGCAGCTGCTTAGCCTTAAAAGGATCCTTAGGTCTAGCCGAGCGGAACAATTCCGGAGCAAAATACGGGATGCCCGTAAAGCCTAATTTTTCCCCTTCCGTCAGCGTATCCCCAATATGAAGCTGACCATGGTTATAGATCCCAATAATGTCACCCGCCACCGCATCTGTCATGGTTACGCGGTCATTGGCCATAAAGGTCAAAGCATTGGGAATCTTCATTTCCCGATCTTCTCGCAAATGCTTAACTTTCATGCCCGGCGTGTAGCGGCCTGAACATACTCGGAAAAAAGCAATGCGGTCTCGATGTTTCGGGTCCATGTTGGCCTGAATCTTGAAAACAAACCCCGTAAACGGTTTTTCTGTAGGTTCCACCAAGCGGACACCACCATCACGAGGTTGAGGCTCCGGAGCCCACTGAACCAAGGCTTCCAGAACATCTTTCACACCGAAGTTATTCACACCGGAACCGAAAAAGACGGGGCTTTGTTCACCCGCAAGAAACTTTTCAATATCAAACGGGTTGCTGACACCTTTGATCAACTCGATGCTTTCACGCACATAACCCATTTCCATTGGGAAGAGCTCATCGAGTCTAGGATTATCCAACCCCTCGATAAGTTCCTCGTTACCAGACAAGCGGTCTTCACCGGGCGTAAAACGGACCAAGTGATCTTTTGTTAAAGAAAATACTCCACGGAATGTCTTTCCCATTCCAATAGGCCAAGTAATAGGAACACATTCGAGTTTGAGAATTTCCTCGATTTCACTGAGCAGATCAATCGGGTCTCTAACTTCACGGTCCATCTTATTGATGAAGGTGATAATCGGGGTATTGCGCAGACGGCACACTTCCAGCAACTTGATTGTTTGAGCTTCTACGCCTTTGGCAGCATCAATAACCATCACAGCGGCATCCACCGCTGTCAGCACCCGATATGTATCTTCCGAAAAGTCTTCATGCCCCGGGGTATCTAGCAAATTAATGACATGACCGTCATACTCGAACTGCATTACAGAACTAGTCACAGAAATACCACGCTGCTGTTCGACCTCCATCCAGTCACTGGTGGCATGACGGGCTGCCTTTCTTCCTTTAACAGCACCAGCCATCTGAATAGCTCCGCCAAAAAGCAGTAACTTTTCAGTCAATGTCGTTTTACCCGCATCCGGGTGAGCAATAATGGCAAAAGTACGACGCTTTTTCACATCCCTTGCCAATTGGGTATCTAAAGTGGCCATTTTTTAAAATTCTTTCGACAATTCAACGAATAAAGTCATCAATTAAGGGGGTTATTGTACCTAATTTCATTAATTTTCCCTGACTCAAACTATCTGGCGTTAAAATGCTCGAAATAATTTTTGGAGCATGAAAAATGAGTTATTTCCCGCAATGGAAATTAAAAAAAGACGGCATTATTGCACCCGATGAACGATTACCCACCGGACAAACGCTTGCGTTGGGTGTTCAACACGTAGTAGCCATGTTCGGCTCAACCATCTTGGCCCCTTTGCTAATGGGTTTTGACCCGAATGTCGCCATTTTAATGAGCGGTATCGGCACACTTATTTTCTTTTTCATTGTCGGCGGCCATGTTCCAAGTTATTTAGGCTCTAGTTTTGCCTTTATCGGTGTTGTCATTGCTGCAACAGGCTATACGGCAGGTTCGGGATTGAATGCAAACATTGGTGTCGCCTTAGGCGGGATTATTGCTTGCGGTCTCATTTATGCCCTTGTAGGTCTCATTGTTATGTCAACCGGAGTTAAGTGGATTGAAAAACTGATGCCTCCGGTTGTCACCGGCGCTGTGGTGGCCGTCATCGGTTTAAATCTTGCGCCAACGGCCTGTAAGAGTGTGGGAACCGGTACGTTTAACGCTTGCATCGCTATCATCACCATGGTGTGCGTTGGAGCCGTCGCTGTTTATACGAGAGGACTCGTACAAAAATTATTGATTCTCGTCGGCATCGCACTCAGCTATGTTATTTACTTTGTCCTAGCGAATATTTTGCATTTTGGACCAGCCATCGATTTTTCTGTCATTGCCAACGCGGCTTGGTTCGGTTTGCCACATTTCTCCAGCCCAAGCTTTGATTTCAACGCCATCCTCTTGATTACTCCTGTCGTCATTATTCTGATTGGAGAAAATTTAGGCCACGTCAAAGCTGTGACCGCTATGACCGGCAGAAATTTAGATCCCTATATGGGCCGAGCCTTTTTAGGAGACGGTCTTGCAACGATGTTTGCGGCTAGTTTTGGTGGCACTGGTGTGACAACATACGGCGAAAATATCGGCGTGATGGCTGCTACACGCGTCTATTCGACTCTGATTTTTGTTGTTGCGGCTTGCTTTGCGATTGTCTTAGGTTTTTCACCAAAATTCGGAGCGATTATTCAGACTATTCCCCAACCTTTGCTGGGTGGTGTTTCTATCGTTGTTTTCGGTCTGATTGCTGTCGCTGGTGCTCGAATTTGGGTTGTCAATCAGGTTGATTTTGGCAATAACCGCAATTTGATTGTTGCTGCTGTGACCTTAATTTTAGGTGCAGGCGACTTCACGATTAATATCGCCGGTTTTACACTGGGTGGTATCGGTACGGCCACTTTTGGTGCCATCTTGTTAAATGCCCTAATGAATCAGGGTAGCGCTCGTGACGGAGAACCCCTAATCGAACGCTAAACAAAAAATCCCGCCTAAATTAGGCGGGACATATTACTGAAGGCGGAGTCCAAAAGATTCCGCCTTTTTTTCATGGAGTTAAGCGCGTTTTTCGAGTACAGGTTCGCTGACCCCTTCGACGCCAACCAAGACCAAGCTCGTCAACATAGCTAACTGAGGACCTTGGTAAGCATCAACCGGCTCGTACCATTCTTTAACATTATGGTTAAAGCCTTCTTTTCCGCCGCCGCCCAACGTCGTGGCCGGAATACCCTTATTAACCGCCACATTGTGATCGGTAGAGGCAAAGGCATAAGAATAAAGCGGAATACCCAATGCAGCCATGGCACCGCGGGCAGCCTGCAAAACGCTGACCTCATCCTTCTGACCGCCTCCGGGACGATGACCGATCGGCTCAAGCGTAAGCTTCACGCCATCTTCATCCTTATAACCCCAGCGGGCATTTTCATCCTTAGCGGCCTGTTCAAAAATCGGCAGAATGCGGGCTTCAAGTTCGTCCAATTCCTTGGCACCGGCACTACGCATATCCAATTCCATTTCCACGTGAGCAGCGATGGAATTAACCGTTGTACCACCCTTGATCGTTCCGCAGGTGAAAGTCGTCTTCGGATCGCTAACCGTTTGCAAATCAGCAATCTTAGCGATGGCACGACCGATAGCATGAATGGCGCTCGGCGTACCGAAAGCGTTCCAAGAGTGTCCGCCAGGACCATCAAAATGAACGCGATAACGCTTAGAACCCGTTGCACCGCACAAAACGCGATTGACATTCACACCATCAACGGAAATAAAGCCGTCAATGTGAATACCGCTCTTGTTGAAGAGATACTTCGAGCCACGCAAATCGCCGTTACCTTCTTCACCGACACTGCCAACAAAGAGGATATCGCCGATGGTTTGAATCTTAAATTCCTGCAACGTACGCAAAACTTGCAAGATAGCGGCCAAACCGCGAGCATCATCACTGATACCAGGAGCTAAATAACGATTGCCTTCTTGACGAACCTTGGGATTTGTTCCAGCAGGGAACACCGTATCCAAGTGAGCAGCTAAAACAAGCGTCGGACCATTACCTTTACCGGCTCGACGGGCAACCACGTTGCCTTCTTCATCAATTGATGCCTTCAAGCCCAGTTCTTCCAAACGACGAACAAAGTCTTTGGCACGAACTTCTTCATGGAAAGGAGGGGCTTCAACCTCAGTAATAGCAATTTGATCAGCAAGCGTTTTTTCGTCATCACGCTTAACGGCCTCAATAGCAGCCTTAATCGTTTCGCAGGCAGCCAATTTATCCACAGCGGCCTGAACGTGTGCTAAAACGGGGGGCATTTCCAAAGGCTTGGCGTCCTTAGGGTTGTCCATATTCAACTCCTTATCAGTTAGAGAGAAAACCGAAAACTTTCGTTTTCGCATTCTTTTGATTTTAGCAGTTTCGGCTAAGTACAACGCCTTATTTTTCTCAATCTCTTATCAGCGTTTTAATTTTGCAAAAGCACTAGCCATTGCTCCCATCGGTTTATTTCGTTGAGGCAAAGATTGCGTTGGTTTAACCCGATAATCTTTTTGCTTCCCACTTTTCATTGACAACGAGATACGGTTTCGAGCGATATCCACATCAATCACTCTTACCTTAACGATTTGTCCAACCTTTACGACTTCTCTGGGATCTTTTACAAAATGATCTGCTAATTCGGAGACATGCACCAATCCGTCTTGATGTACGCCGATGTCCACGAATGCTCCAAAAGCGGCCACATTAGAGACAACGCCTTCCAATTCCATATTCACTCTTAAGTCAGCGATTGTTTCGACACCTTCACGGAACACAGCGGTTTTAAATTCTGGGCGAGGATCTCGTCCCGGCTTTTCCAATTCAGACAAAATATCCTTCACAGTCGGAATGCCGAACCGGTCATCGGTAAATTCTGAGGCTTTTAATCCCTTTAAAACCTCATGGTTACCAATCAATGTGCTTATATCACAGCCGGTTTTAGCCAAAATTTTCTCAACAACAGGATAAGCCTCCGGATGAACAGCAGAAGTATCTAACGGATTGTCTCCTCCGCTGATACGAAGGAAGCCTGCCGCTTGTTCAAAAGTTTTCTCACCCAAACGAGGCACGTTCATTAAATCTTTTCTGTTCTTAAAAGCACCGTGTGCATCGCGATACGTCACAATGGACTGAGCAACGGTTTTTGTTAAGCCAGAAACTCTTGCTAGAAGCGGAACACTAGCTGTGTTGAGATCTACACCCACGGCATTCACACAATCTTCAACGACAGCGTCTAACTTTTGTGCCAAATGAATCTGATTGACATCATGTTGATACTGTCCAACTCCGATCGCTTTGGGATCAATTTTCACCAACTCTGCCAATGGATCCTGAAGTCTTCTGGCAATGGAAACCGCTCCACGATAACTGACATCCATATCGGGGAATTCTTTGGCCGCCAATTCACTTGCTGAATAAACGCTAGCACCCGCTTCACTGACAACCACTTTTATTAAACCCAATTCCGGATAGCGAGCAATTAAATCTGCGGCTAAGCGATCTGTCTCGCGGCTAGCTGTACCGTTTCCAATACTGATAAGCTTAGAACCATGACGTTTGGCTAATGCGGCCAAAATCTCAATTGATCGATCCCATTCCTTTTTTGGTTCGTGAGGGTAAATCACGCCCGTTTCCAATACACTGCCCGTGGCAGAAATAACCGCCACTTTAACGCCAGTTCGTAAACCAGGATCCAAACCGATCACACCTTTTTGTCCCGCGGGAGCCGCTAAAAGTAAATCTTTCAAGTTAATACCGAACACTCGAATAGCTTCTTCTTCAGCCCTTTCCCGAATAGACTCAAATAGCTCTGTCTCCAAGGTTAGGTTGACTTTAACGCGCCATGTCCAACGACAAACTTCCTGCAACCACGAATCCGCTGCCCGCCCTAAATCTTTTATCCCAAAGTATTCGGCAATAAGACTCTGACAAGGATGAGGTTTTTGAGCTTCCTCCTCTTCACTCAATGCAATTTTGACTGACAGAACACCTTCTTGACGTCCCCGGAAAAGAGCAAGCGCTCGATGGGAGGGAATGGCCGTTAACTCTTCGTCAAAATCAAAATAGTCCTTAAATTTTGCGCCTTCTGTTTCCTTTCCCTCTATAAGTTCAGAAACAACGAAGCCATGCTTAGTGAGGAAAGAACGCAACTGGGCCAAAAGTTCAGCATCTTCACTAAAACGTTCTGCCAAAATATCACGCGCGCCGTTTAAAGCATCCTTAATACTCTTAATGCCTTTTTCTTCATTGAGGAATCGGGCAGCTTCTGTCTCAGGAGTAAGTGTCGGGTTCTCAAAAAGACTATTGGCTAGCGGCTCAAGCCCGGCCTCTTTGGCAATTTGTGCTCGAGTCCGACGCTTTGGCTTATAGGGAAGATACAAATCTTCAATGCGCTGCTTTGTTTCTGCTCGCAAAAGCGCCTGTTTTAACTCCTCTGTCAATTTCCCCTGTGCAGCGATGGATTCCATCACAACAGCTCGACGCTCTTCCATATCGCGCAGATAGACCAATCGCTCCTGTAACAGACGAAGCTGGGAATCGTCCAAGCCTCCCGTTACCTCTTTCCGGTAACGCGCAATGAAAGGAACCGTCGCTCCCGTATCAAGCAGATTAACGGCTGCCTCTACCTGCGTATCTTTAGCGTGAATTTCATTTGATAGAGTTAAAACAATCCGATTATTGGCTTCTTGAGTCAAAGTCATGGATAAATCTTTCTAAAAAAGAATGGGAAATAAAGAAAACTTAGGATAAGGCTGATAAATCTCGAGCACGCTGCCTAATTTGCTCAACCATATCTTTATCTTTTTGCTCGTATGCTTTTCGTCTTAAAGATAGAAAAATATCTTCCGCCGGCGCTTCATCAGTATCTTCTTCATAAAGGAAACGCAAACGGATGGAGTCATTATTTTCTGATGTTTCAATTTTGACCGTAAAACGACTGTCAGGATAATCTTCCGTGTGCTCTACTTCCGTTACCATCGTTTGAGAATCGGTAAAAACCACCTTATCTCTTACGATCATCTGCCCAAAATGCAGAATTCTGTGTAAAACATGCTCTCCATTTTCAAATGACTCCTGTACTTCTGAGCGTTCAAGTGGTTCAAAGTACTTGTGAGGTTCTTTCGCATAGCGTTCAAGATGGCGAAGTAGATTGGACATCGTCAATTGTTCGAACAGCGGATCATTTTTATTGACCACTTCAACCGTGTGTTCATGCACTTTAATCATGACGACTGCCTTCCTTAATTCGATGCTCAAGCCAAATGCTGTAACGAGACATTATTAAGCTTGCAAAGAAGTAAATTGCTGCCACAAAGAGATAGCCTTCAACAAAGAATTGTCTCCATTGGGGATCACCCAAGGCCAAACGTAGCGCACCGGTCAAATCATACATGGAGACAACCGTAACCAAAGACGTATCCATAAAAGTTGACAATAAACTATTGACCAGCGCAGGAATAACTGCCACTAATGCTTGAGGCAAAATGATGTAAAGATAAACCTGCCAAGACTTAAATCCCAAGGAAGCCGCGGCATCAAACTGTCCCTTTGCGATTGTTTGCAGCCCCCCTCTTACCGTCTCGGCCATGTAAGCCGCCTGAAACAAAACAATACCAAACGCAATACGCCAAAAACCATCAATCACCCAACCAGAGGGTAACAACAAAGGGAAAATGTAGGTAGCGACAAATAACACCGTAATAAGCGGAACGCCTCGTACAAGTTCAATATAACTTGTTGATAAAACCTGCACGACAGGTAGGGAAGAGCGCCTCCCAATAGCCAACAAAATGCCTATCGGGGCAGAGAAAGTCATTCCAATTAATGTCAGTATGACAGTCAACGGTAAACCACCCCAGGCATCAGAGTCCACCGAAACAAGGCCAAAAAGACCGCCAGCCATCAAAACAAAAAAGACAACAAAAGCGACCAGCCAACCGAGCGAGAGTATCTTGAAGCCCTTCTTTGTCCAAAGAACTGGCAATGAGGTAGCCACTAACATTAAAACAATCAATGCCGTCGCCAGAGCCGGTCGCCACTGTTCTTCATAGGGATAGCGGCCAAACAAAATTAGACGCCACTTTTCAGCAACAAATCCCCAGCAGGCGCCATCGCTTGAGCGACATAGAGCAAGATCCGGCTGTGTAACCGCACTCAAAACGCCCCAATCCCAAAACAGAGCCACACACCAAATAAGAACACCGGCAATAAGAACCGTCAAAACAGAACGAACGGGCGATCCAAAATAATCTCTTCTCAATGTCCGATATAAGGAAGCATTCACCATTGACTTCATGCCTCCTTTTTAACGTGGAGCGGCGATTACGCCGGCATTCACACGATTCATAATCACAGCAATAATGAGATTCAGTAACAAATAAACCATCATGATAATGACGATAGCCTCTAAAGCTTGTCCCATAATCACTATGGATGTATTTCCAACACTGACGATATCGGGATAACCAATAATGACAGCCAAAGAAGAATTCTTTGTCAAATTCATATACTGGCTGGCCATTGGGGGGATCACCAAACGAAGAGACTGCGGCAAAATTACATAACTGACGGTTTGTAACCTCGTCATTCCTAGCGCTGAAGAAGCGCTCCATTGGTTGGAGGGGACGGCTAAAACACCGGCTCTAACAATTTCTGCGATAGAAGCCGAAGTAAATGTCGTCAATCCCACCCACAAAGCAATAAATTCAGGAGTCGCGCTGGCACCCCCCGTTACCAAAAAACCTTCCTGATGGGGCTGACTCCACCCTAACACTGCTCCAGCCGCCAACCATAAAACCAATGCCAGCAACACTGCCGACACAATCGCATTGCAGGTTGCAACAAGACTCGTTAAACGTTTGCGCCAATAACGCTTCAAAATAAAAAAAGCGATCAAACCGAACAATAAGCTGGCGGTATTAACTTGCCACAAGTGTTCCGGAACTGAAAACTGCAATCCCGCTTTCGACAGCATGGCCCAGGAACCGAAATGAATGGGATCGAAGGAATCCGGTAAAAATTCTGTAATAACCAAATAAATGGCGAAAAGCTGAATCAGCAGAGGAATATTGCGATAAACCTCTACGTGAGCCATTCCTAAAAAACGAACCAGAGGATGTTGCGACAGCCTCATTAGTCCCACAATGACACCTAAGACAGTAGCGGTAATGATTGCCAATACAGCGACTCGCACCGTATTGAGCATCCCCGCCAAAAACATTCGGGCGAAGCTGTCGTTCGATGATACGGCTATCATCGATTCACCAATTTCAAAGCTGGCTCTGTCTGATAAAAAAGCAAAACCCGAACGGATGTCTCTAGCTTGTAGATTTTCAAAAATGTTTTGACCAAAAAGGTAAAGCAAGCCTATGACAGCTGCAAAAACAATGCACTGCCAGAACCACTCCCGACGGCGACGATAACTTTCACGCTTTCGCCACGCGGCATCGCCTTTTACAACAGAAGCCGGATTTTCGTTATTTGCCTGCATCTTTACCAAAATGGCGGTTGGAGACAACCGCCATTAATTCTTTATCGCTGATTATTAGCGGATTGGCGGGGCGTACAACAAACCACCTTGAGTCCACAGATTGTTGTTTCCTCTGGGCAATCCCAATTTCGAGTTGGGACCTAAGTTAGCCTCAAAGCTTTCGCCGTAATTACCCACTTGTTTGATAATTCGGTAGCTCCAGTCTTTATCTAACCCAAGCATTTTACCCATATCTTCGGAAGCCCCCACCAAACGTTGGACATCCGGTCGCTTATCGGTCGTTTTCATTTGATCAATGTTGGCTTTCGTTAAACCTAATTCTTCAGCATTGATCATGGCAAAAATCGACCAGCGCACGATGGAATACCATTCATCGTCACCGCGGCGGACAGCCGGAGCCAACGGTTCCTTGGAAATGACTTCAGGCAAAATATCGTAGTCGGCGGGATTGGCAGAATTTGTACGCGCCCCAGCCAAGTCACTCATATCAGTTGTATAAGCCTGGCAACGACCGGAGAAGAAGGCGGCTTGAGTGGCTTCAGTCGTATCAAAAACCACCGTCTTAAACTTCATGTTGTTCGTTGTAAAGAAATCGGCCAAGCTCTTTTCGCTAGAAGTACCGGATTGCACACAAATCGTTGCTCCATTGAGCTGTTTAGCGCTTTTCACATTCAAACGCTTCGGCACCATAAAACCTTGACCGTCATAGTAGGTCACAGCCGTAAAAAGAGCCCCGGTCGTCGTATCGCGGTTCATCGTCCAAGACGTGTTACGAGCCAACATATCAATTTCACCCGCTTGCAAAGCTGTAAAGCGCTGGGGGGAACTCAACGGAACAAATTTCACTTTGCTGGCATCGCCCAAGGTAGCGGCAGCAACCGCACGGCAAACATCCACATCAAGACCAGTCCAGTTTCCCTTACTGTCGACAGAAGCAAAACCCGGTGCCGCTGTGTTGACGCCGCAAATTAATTGTCCTCTGGCCTTAACTGTCTCAAGAGTACTGGAAGCTGCCATCGATTGAGCGCTTAAGGTCATGCTTAAGCAGGCAACAGATAAGGCAATCAAAGTCTTATTCATAAAATTCCTCACAGTTTTGTTTCTTCGGTAATGCCGTTTTCTGCAAAACAAAAAACCGTCTTCCACGCTCTCAAGATTGCAGAATCATAACTAACCCTTTCGGGATTATCGTATTGTTACCCAAATTGACTAAAACAACAATATTAAAGTGTGACTATTTTCTTCCATTTTAGGAAAAACTCCTTATTTTTGCTATACTTAGAGCCCATTCACTTTTTCTGTCTTTTATGTCTTTTACTGTACTATTCCTCTGTTTAATTGCTCTGATAATCACCAGCAGTTTTTTTTCTATTTCTGAAATTTCTTTGGCTGCCGCCAAAAAGATCCGTTTACGTGCCCTATCCGACGAAGGCCATAAAAAAGCATCCCGAGTTCTCGCTCTTCAAGAACACCCGGGGCATTTTTTTACGGTTATTCAAATATGCGTTAATGCGCTGTCACTGGCCGGCGGTATTTTGGGTGAAAGACTCTTTACCCCCAATTTCACCTCTTTAGTTTCTTTGTTTATCCATGAACCGGCTTTAGCGCACAATGTTGGATTTTGGTGCGGCTTCATCACGTCAACAACCCTATTTATTTTATTTGCTGACTTAATCCCCAAAAGACTGGCTTTGGTTGCCCCCGAATCCATTGCAATGGCTGTTATCGGGCCAATGAGTTTTCTCATCAAAATATTGAGACCCTTTGTTTGGTTTTTCAACGGGTTGGCCAATGTCATTATTCGCCGACTCGGTCTGCCGGAACGAACCAAGGACAAAATTACATCTGAGGATATCATCGCGACAGTTGATGCCGGTACCGCCGCCGGAGTTATTGCTGACGAAGAAAAAAATGCCATTGAAAATATTTTCGAGCTGGAAAGTCGAACGGTTCCCAGTTCAATGACATCTCGTGAAAATATTATTTACTTTTTACTCAGCGACTCTGAAGAAGAAATCTGCAGAAAGGTTGTCAACTCTCCGCATAATCAATACATTGTTTGTAACGAAAACCTCGATAACGTTGTCGGAGTCATTGACTCTAAAGCACTTTTGGGCCGAATCATGAGTGATCACCCATTGTCTTTGAAAGATGATGGTTTGGTGCACCCTGTTCAATTGGTTCCAGACTCACTAACCCTTTCTGAGATTCTTGACACATTCAAACGAACCAACAGTGATATTGCCGTTATCATCAACGAATATGCATTAGTTGTCGGAATCATCACGTTAAATGATGTGATGAGTACTGTGATGGGAGACTTGGTAACAACCGAAGAAGAGTCTCAGATTGTCGAACGTGAAGACGGCTCTTGGCTTGTAGATGGCTCCACCCCGGTAGACGACTTGGAGCGATTGCTCAATGTCGATAGTTTGCCGGAAGACTCCACCTACGAAACGGTTGCGGGATTTATGATGTATATGTTACGAAAAATCCCTAAACGAACAGACAAGGTTGTTTATGGCGGTTATCGCTTTGAAGTTATCGACACCGATAACAACAAAGTCGATCAGGTACTGGTATCGCTCATTAAACCTGAATCAGTTAAAAATAGTCCTCAAGATCCATTAACTGCTACGAAAACGATTTAATTTCTAGAAAAACTGCCGCTTTTGCGGCAGTTTTAGTTTATTTCTTTGCAGTTGTTTTTCGTCTGCTGGTTTTGCTTTTTTGCTGAGCAAACTCGAAACCGACCGTTCCGTCTTTCCCCAAAACTAGGTAAGCGGAAAAATTACGCTTCGTTCGATTCGAAACAAATCCCTGCAATTCACTACTTTTTCCTTCAGTCAGTATTTTTGCAGCTTCTTCGGCAGAAATCGGTTGCTGCAGAATGGTCTTACCAATTCTGAAGTCACAGGCCTTTTCTAAAGTTTTTTCGCAGACATAACCTTTAGGACTGTCATAGACATTTGAGCCGCACTTCGGACATTTTCCAACCACAGATAATTTTGAAACATCTACGGGTTCGTCGCTTTCTTTTGCATCATTACCGAAATCAAATTCCAACTTGAATTCATCATTTAAACGAAGCTTGGAAGAAAATGGACGTCCCATTTTGCTGATAAAACCATCAAGAGGACCGATTTCCCCATCCTTGAGTAAAGCTTCTACTTCTGAAACTTCAAAAGTCCTCCCACCCGGATGTTTTGGAAGACTGAAATCACACTTTGTACAAGCAAATCGACGGTAATTTTCAACAATCTCACCCCCACACTTCGGACAGGGATTACTAAGATGAGCAGGGTTTTCGATCGGTACAGTATCGCCCTCGTAGCGTTTGGCCGAGTCAACGATCTCAACGGTCATATCTCGAATTTCTTTCATGAAAATATCTCGAGATAATTTACCCTGTTCAATCTGTGCCAATTTATATTCCCATTCCCCCGTCAATTCGGGTTCAGAAAGTTCTGAGACTCCCAATCCCTTAAGGAGAGCAAATAATTGTCTGGCTTTGAAGGTAGGAATTAGTTCTCTGCCTTCTCTTCTTAAGTAATTTTGAAGCAATAACCCCTCAATGATGGCAGCACGGGTCGCCGGGGTTCCAAGCCCCTTTCCTGCCATAGCTTCCCGTAGTTCATCTTCCTCTACCAATTTACCAGCGCCTTCCATTGCTGAGAGCAAGGTCGCTTCCGTGTATCGCGGAGGAGCTTTTGTTGCTTTCTCTTCTACAGTAGATTGTTCTACTAACACTTGTTCTTTTTCCGAAACGGCAGGCAAGGTCGCCTCTGCCTCTACTTCTCGCCCATACACTGCAAGCCAGCCGGCTTTAACCAGAATCTTTCCTTCTGTTTTCAGTTTCTCATTTTTAACAGTCGTTATCCGTGTTGTCACGTCATACTCAGCCGCCGGGAAAAAGACAGCTAAGAAGCGTTTGACGACCAAATCGTAAATTTTTTCTTCAGCTTCCGATAATTTTTTTGGAGCCTGAAGCGTCGGAATAATGGCAAAGTGATCTGAAATCTTTGAATTATCAAAAATTCTTTTACTGGGTTTAACCCATTTATTTGAGAGAATTTCACTCACACTATTGGCATACTGAGGCAAATCTGAAAGCACGCCGAGTGTTTCACGCACCGTGCCGAGATAGTCTTCCGGCAGCGCCCGTGCATCCGTTCTCGGATAAGTAAGAACTTTGTGCTTTTCGTATAAAGCCTGTGCTAGAGATAACGTTGTCTTCGCAGAAAAACCAAAGCGGTTATTGGCTTCACGCTGCAAACTGGTCAGGTCAAAAAGAAGGGGCGAAAGTTGCGTTGTTCTTTTTGAGCTGTCCTGAACCTGACCATAAGACTGATTAAGCTTCTGACAGATTGCCAGCGCTTGATCCTGTTGCCATATACGCTCAGCCTTCTCATGAGGACGATCCTCACTTTTCTTAAACGCAGGATCAAACCAAACAGCATCATAATGACCAGCCTTGGCTTTGATTTGAGCATGAACTTCCCAATACTTTTGACTGACAAAAGAGTTAATTTTTTCTTCTCTTTCAACCACAATGGCCAAAGTAGGGGTCTGAACTCGACCAACTGTCGTAAGGAAAAAACCGCCATCTTTGCTATTAAAGGCCGTCATCGCTCGAGTTCCGTTGATTCCAACCAGCCAGTCAGCCTCGGAACGAGAACGTGCAGCATCTGACAAGTGCTGCATTTCCTCATCTGTTCTTAAATGATCAAACGCTTCTCTGATAGCCGCCGGGGTCATTGACTGCAACCACAGGCGTTTAATTGTTTTCTTACACTTACTAGCTTGGATGATATAGCGGAAAATCAATTCACCTTCTCGTCCCGCATCACAAGCATTAATAACTGTCGTAATATCTGAACGTTTTAACAGACGTTTGAGTAACTTTAAGCGATCTTCCGTCTTTTTAATTGGTTTTAAATCAAAAACAGGCGGTAAAACCGGCAAATTGGCAAAAGTCCACTTTCCTCTTTTTACATCGTATTTTTCGGGAACTACTAATTCCAAAAGATGCCCAACGGCAGAACTGACTACGTAGTGTTCTCCCTCAAAATAGTCTTTTTCCCGCTTCAGTCCACCAAGAGCTTTGGCAATATCTGATGCAACGGATGGTTTTTCTGCAATAACTAAAACTTTTTCGGTCATTTGAATTCTTAAAACAAAATTTCTGAGGCCATTCCTCAAATTGCTTTTTTAGAGTAGCACTAAAAGAGAAAAAATTAACAACTTTCTATCATTTGTTTGCTTTTGGAATGTTAATTACGCATTTCTACGACTATATCGTCCACTGATTCAACCAGTTTTGCCCCTTCACGGATCAACTTATGACATCCCTTGGATAACGGTGAATGAATCGACCCCGGAACAGCCATCACGTCTCTACCCTCATCGGCGGCTTCTCTAACTAATGACAACACTTTAGAGCGAATACCAGCCTCAATGACGACAAAATGTTCAATACAAGAAATCATCAATTTTTGACGGGAAGCCCAGGGGTTATCCTCATTTTCCAGCGAGGCAAGAAGCAGTCCATTTTCAGAGGCAAAACGAAGTTTCTTTTCACACAGAGGATCTGAAAGAATATTTTTTGTAACGATCACTAGCGACTGAGCATCTTTTTGGATTGCTGACTTTAGTGCAATATTTTCAATTCCTTCACTGTCGCCCTGAATCAAACTGACCGGATTATTCAGAATGGCTTGAGCCCACGACTTGGCAATGGCTAGCCCTTCTTTGCTCGGGTGAGAGCTGCCCACAAAACCAACTGTCGGACGATTCAATAAAGATAACTGACCAACGGATAACGTCACCAGTGGCGGACGAGCGATTGATAAAAACTTTTGAGGATAATCTTCATCACTCGGGACCACTAGTCTTGCAGTGGGAATGGTATCAAGCAGTTTAAGAATTTCCGTTAGTCTTTGCTCTCGCGACTCGCTCAATGAACCCCGAATTGAAAGAGCAATCGATTGTGGAACCACAGAAGACAAAGCCGAAAAAGTTTGGGAAAAAATATTCTCTGGCAAACCAAATGTTTTTAACAGCCTATAAAAGTTCTCAAAATCCATCTCCGGCACTAAAGCCAAATGCAACCATTTTCGTTGACTTTCCAGAGACATACCTGCCCTATCCTCGAAATCTTATTAATTGCGTTAGAATTTCCAACTTCTGCTAAATCTCTTTTTGGAGACCGCTTGTGGCTATTTTACCGATTGTGCAATTCCCCAATCCTGTTTTGGCGATGAAGTGTCAACCTGTCAGTGAGGTCAACGATACTATTCGCCGTCTTGCTGCAGACATGGGAGAAACGATGTACAAAGCTCCCGGAGTCGGATTGGCGGCTCCGCAAGTTGGTGAACCCATTCGTATGGTCGTTATCGATGTCAGTGAAGAAAAAAATAATCTGCTGACATTAATTAACCCAGTCATTACCGAATATAGCGATGAAAAAGAAACCGGCGAGGAGGGATGCCTTTCTCTTCCCGGCATTTGGGAAAAAGTCACTCGTAGCACTGCAATAACTGTTCAATACACGGATTTAGACGGTCAATCTCAAGAAATTCATGCCGAGGGGCTACTCGCCATCTGCATCCAGCATGAGCTTGACCACTTGGACGGTACTGTATTTATCGATCATCTCAGTCGCCTGAAGTACGACCGTGCATGCTCCAAACTCAAAAAACGCCGTCAACAAGAAAAGCGAGATAAGAACGATTAATTTTTATAACGGTGGCAGTGCTTGGCTATTGCCGGAACGATTTGGTCAATCATCGCATCCGGCAAGTCATGTCCCATTGCTTTGACAACCATCATTCTGGAATTTGGAATCAGGCGCGCAACTTCCTCTCCGGCCGCCAATGGCAACAACGGATCTTCTTGACCATGAATGACCAAAGCCGGCGCCATGATACGCCTGAGATTTTTAGAGCGATCTCCCGATGCCAGAATCGCTAGTAATTGACGGTAACTCCAAGTCACATCAAAACCATTTTTCACCATTTCTTCGGCTACTTCCTTAATTTGTTCATCGGAATAGCTCTGCCCAGGCGAGCCAATAGCTTTGAATATTTTTTGAAGATAAGCCTGCATTGCGTGCGCTGAGTTGTCTGACGGCTTACTAAGCAATCCCCTGATAGCCCCCAGTTTTCCCAAGCCTGTGCGAGGATTACCGGAAGCACTCATAACTGAAATCAAGGAAGCCACTCTCTGCGGATACAAATAAGCAACCACCTGAGCAATCATCGCTCCCATGGAAATTCCCAGGATATGGGCTCGTTTAATATTCAACTTATCGAGAACAGCGATGGAATCTGCCGCCATGTCCTCAAGGGAATAACAACCGTTAATCGAACGTTTTAAAAGCGTTTTTACAATCGCCCCAAAGACTGTAAAAAAGCCTATAGGTCGATCAATTTTGGTAGAAGAACCGCTATCTCTGTTATCAAAAACAACAACACGGAATCCCTGTCTAACCAATTGCTCAATTAACCGTCGTGGCCAAGCACAAGAAGGCATTCCCAAGCCCATTATCAGTAAAATCACAGGGGCTGAATCATCGCCGTAAACGTCATAAGCGATACGGATATTGTCAATTGTTTTAAACGTATGCATAGCTTTCCTCGTGCGTCTAAAAAGTGTATCGCTTTACCAACAAGTTTTAAATAGGCGAAGAAAAAAGCCTCTAAATCGAGCGCACCCTAAATTGAAAACACTAAAATTAAAAACATGAGAATCGTATTTGCAGGAACACCCCCTTTTGCCGCACAAGCTCTTGATGCCTTAATTAAGGCCGGTCATGATGTCTGCCTGGTATTGTCGCAGCCTGACCGCCCTAGCGGCAGAGGCATGAAACTTACCCCGTCAGCAGTCAAAGCTTTGGCTGCCTCACAGGGTATTCCCGTTCAAACTCCCAGAACTTTATCGCATAAAAAAGACCCTCTGGAAGCTTCGGCGATGCATGAGCTTTTACTCGCCGCTAACGCTGACGTAATGATTGTTGCTGCCTACGGTATGCTGTTGCCGCAATCCGTGTTGGATATCCCTAAGGGAATCGGTCCGGATAATTCCGTTAAATGCATCAACATTCACGCCAGTCTTTTGCCCCGTTGGCGAGGAGCCGCTCCCATTACGCGGGCTATAGAGGCCGGAGATTCTTCTTTTGGTGTAACACTCATGAAAATGGAGGCCGGACTAGATACGGGCCCCATGCTTTTGCAAAAGAGCTTCCCCTTAAAAGGAGATGAAACGACCGCTTCTCTTACAGAAACCGTCGCTGAACTGGGAGCGGATATGTTGGTGCAATTATTGTCAGCCCCTCAAGACATCTCAATAACGCCTCAACCTGGGGAAGGCGTAACTTATGCTCATAAAGTTACTAAAGATGAGGGGCGTTTGAACTTTTCGCTGCCGGCTTCAGAAATCGAAAGAAAGATTAGAGCCTTTTCTCCTTTCCCGTCTTCTTTTGCCGAGCATAACGGAACGTTGATTAAATTCTGGCAAGCCCAGTTGTGTCCCGAGATCAGCGGACAACCGGGCGAAGTCGTTGAAGCTGATAAGAATGGTGTTACTGTTGCCTGCGGAAGTGGAGCCATTCGTGCAACCGTTCTGCAACGTCCCGGAAAACCAAAAATGCCTGCACAAAGTTTCCTACAAGGCTATGCAATATCAGCTGGGGAGTACTTTAAATGAGTACTTCGCTCAGTAAAGCCATCGCTATTAGTGCCATCGGATGGCAGAAAATGCTGTCCGAGTCCTGCTCATTGGAAAAGGCGCTTGAAGTGTGTCTTGCCGGACAGCCAAACGAAATGAAAGGGGTAGTACAGAGTCTGCTCTATACGACCGTAAGACATCGGGCAAAAGTAGAGCTGCTCTTAGGCAAACTCGTTAAAAAGCCGCCCCAAGAAAATACAAAAGCTTTACTGTACATCGCGCTGGCGTTACTTCTTGAAGGAAAAGAAAAGGCATTTACAGTCGTCAATCAGGCTGTCGATGCCGCTAAGATGAACGCTGAGACAGCTTGGAGCAGCGGATTTATTAATGCGGTTCTGAGAAATTTTTTACGCAGTCGCTCTCAACTGACGACTGGTTTCAAAACAAATCTTTCGGCTCAATTCAATGCTCCTGGTTGGTGGATATCCAAGGTAAGAAAAGCATATCCGAACCAATGGAGAGGAATTCTGAGTACTCAAAATAAACAACCACCTTTAACAGTACGCGTCAATCGATCCCAAATCTCAGTGAGTGATTTTCTACTGAAATTAGAACAAAATGGATTGACTGGTAAACAGGTAGGTCCTTGGGCTGTCGTTATTGAGCCAGCTTGCCCTGTTAACAAGATTCCAGGATTTTTCGAGGGACTATGTTCCATTCAAGATGCCGGCAGTCAGCTGGTAACTGAATTGCTGACACTTAAAGAAGGAGATCGAGTGTTAGACGCCTGTGCTGCTCCGGGCGGAAAAAGCGCTCAGTTGCTCGAAACCTTTAAGCTCGACCTCACGGCAATGGAAATTGATCCGAAAAGAGCCCCCCGAATTAAGGACACTCTTTCACGGCTTAATCTCAACGCTAAAATTGTTGTTGGAGATGCCAGCGATGAGTCTTGCGTTGAAAAACTTGGCGATTTCGATGCAATTGTGTTGGATGCTCCGTGTACAGCTTCTGGCATCGTTCGCAGACATCCTGACATTGTCTGGTCTAGGAGACCGGAGGACGTTGCACTTCTGGCTCAAAGACAGAGGAAAATTTTGGAAACTCTCTGGAAGAGACTGCCATCTGGCAAAGATTTGTTGTATATCGTTTGTTCTGTTTTTCCAGAAGAAGGGCCTGAACAAATTAAGTGTTTCTTAGAAAAACACCCCGAAGCTCATTTAAAAGGAACGCCCCTAGCGCCAGATGGAGTATTAAGACTTCTCCCAACAGAGCAAGAGGCCGATAAGAACTTGCCAACCAACCATGACGGGTTCTTCTATGCACTACTCACAAAAAGAGGGTGAGGAAAGTGATGCAAATGGTTCGACACGTTATCAATCTGATACTGCCCCTTATTTTGGGGTTGGGCGTTGTCGTGCCAGCCTGGGCCAATGACATTACGATTATGTCATCGTCCTTATCCTCCCGCACTTCTCCTCCCGAGGGGTTGTACTTGGACGTTAACGTTGAATTTGATCTTCCTAGAAGTGTTCAAGACGCACTAAATAGGGGAATTCCTCTGTATTTCATCACAGAGTTTTCTATTGAACATCAACGTTGGTATTGGGTCAATAAGCCAATTATTGAGGCCTCATTAATGACCCGCCTTTCATACAGTCCACTGACACGACAATATCGCTTGTCTCGGGGTGGTCTCTCCCAATCTTTTGATTCTCTGTCTGAAACTCTGACCATTCTTAAATCACTGCACGGATGGCGTGTATCCGAGAATCCTTTTATTGATAGTCCTGAGGATTGTGTAGCCGAAGTCCAGGTCAGATTAGACACCGAACAACTCCCCCTGCCGATGCAGGTGACAATTGGAGAAAACGATTGGGATCTGACTTCTGATTGGCATACGGTTGATTTTGACCAAAGTGTCACGAATCCCCAGAAGGATAGCGAGCAATGAAATATCGCCTAAGATACGGTGCGAGTATCGGTCTTGCCATAGTGGTGGTTTTATTGTTCTTACTAACCTCCGCCGGTTCTACCTCCCACAAGCTTGAACCTTATTTCCCCTTGCTTTTAGTCATCAATGCTTTGGTTGTTTTCGGCTTATTGGTTGCCGTTATCTCATTAATTTCCAGACTCATTAAGCGGTTTCGCCAAAAACAATTCGGCTCACGAATGTTGGCATCGCTTGTCTGCACCATTTCTCTGGTCGCCCTTTTACCGTCATTGCTGATTTACACCATTTCCACGCACCTAATCTCGCAAGCTTTTGACTCTGGTGTTGATTCAAGAGTGGAAACCGCTTTGGATTCTGGCGTAGCTCTTGCACAAAATTCTTTATTGAGAATCCAAAATGATCAACTTGTCACCACCCGCACCATTGCGGATAGGCTCAGCACCATTTCATTTGAGGAGATGAGTGATGAGTTGATGCGTATGAGCGATCTGACGAATTCGGCCATTTTGTTTTTAATTGACGGCAACGGGCAAATCATTACTCAAACTTCTCCTTTGGGTTCTATTAATCTTGCTATATCAATAAGGGATCTTCAGACTGTACGGCAACAGGGCTATTTTTCTAATCTGGAGGAGGACGCCGATTCAACTGATCTTCAACGAAACCTGCTCAGAATCAGAACAATTGTCCCCATTAATAATCACTCATCTCCCGATGAACTTTTTCTGCAGGTTAGTATTGAAATTCCGGAATCCGTTGCCCATAACATTAACGCCGTCACAAATGGCCTTCGAGACTATCAACAGATTATTTTCTCAAGAAGTGGGTTGCAAACTATCTACCACTGGTCGTTGATTTTAACGTTGATCCTAGCTGTTCTCTGCGCTGTTTTAGCGGCATTTTCCTTCGCCAGCCGAATGACTGCGCCGATTCGGCAACTGGCGGAAGGTACACGTCGAGTAACCGGTGGCCACTTCCAACCCATTAAAGAGTTCACCGGAGCCGATGAAATTAATGAGTTAACACGTGCTTTCAATGTGATGGTTCGACGTGTTAATGATGCGATGGACACATTAGAAAGCAGAAGAGAGAGGTTGGAACAATCCAATATTTTCCGGGAAAGAATTTTGGAAAATCTCTCCACAGGCATCATCGTACTGGATCATCTAAAACGTTTGCGTTCTGCCAATATGGGAGCCGTTCGAATCCTTGGCAATAGCGTTTTACAAATTGGCGTTTCGCTCCAAGAGGCAAATCCCGATCTTGCGAATCTGATATTACCGATGCTTTCAGAAAACTCACGGACGGTTAAGCAGGAAAACGCTTCGCTATCGGTAGACAGCAAAAAAGAGCCACTCACGCTCATGCTTCGGACTTCGTCCGTTCCTCTTAATGATGGTCCCGGTTACCTGATCGTGATTGATGATATGACACAAGCTGTTGCCGCCCAACGAGTTATTGCTTGGGGTGAGGTCGCTCGACGTATGGCTCATGAAATCAAAAACCCATTGACCCCCATACAGTTAGCGGCCGAACGCATGCAAATAAAACTTTCCAAACATTTGCCAGAGGAAGACATCATTTTATTAAATCGCTATACCAACACGATCGTTGAGCAGGTTTCTTCCATAAAGCAGATGGTCAATGACTTCCGGGATTACGCAAAACTTCCTAAACCCACATTAAGGCCTTTAAATTTAAACGCTGTGCTCGATGATGTTGCATTACTTTATCGACAGGCTGGGGGTTTTGTGTCGTTATCTTTAGAGGATAACATTCCTGAAATTTTGGCGGATCGCGCCCAGTTACTACAAGTTCTTCACAATCTTTTATCAAACGCCAAAGAAGCCTCTAAAAATGAAGCCGAATGCAAAATTTACCTATCCACGCATTTAGAACGTGATGGTAAGGAGAAAACTGTTATCCTCACAATTCGGGATAATGGACCGGGCTTTAGCGAGCAAATACTGGAACACGCTTTTGAGCCTTACATCACCACCAAAGACACTGGTACCGGCTTAGGTTTACCCATGGTGAAAAAAATTATTGAAGAACATGGAGGTTGGATCACGTTGGCTAATGGATCCGATTCCAATGAGCAGAAATCAAATGGTGCTATAGTTACAATTGGTTTTGTCAATTTAGCCTGACCTTTTTTCTCAGACTCTTATTTATTTAAATGGCAAACATTCTTGTTGTAGATGACGAAGTCGGAATCAGAGAACTTTTTAGTGAAATTCTCTCCGATGAGGGTTATACCGTTACTGTTGCTGCCAATAGTGCCGAAGCCCGACGAGCATTGCGCTCATGTTCCCCCGATGTGATTTTGCTCGATATCTGGATGCCAGATACCGATGGCATGTCGTTGCTTAAAGAATGGGCTTCTCAAGGACCTCTTCCTTGCCCGGTCATCATGATGTCGGGACATGCCAACATCGACATGGCTGTAGAAGCTACGAAGTTCGGGGCTTATTCTTTTTTAGAGAAACCCACTTCCATAAAAACGTTGACGGAAGCCTTAAGGGCTGCGTTGGCCGCAAAGCAAACGATGGAAAGAACAGCCGCTTTAAAACAGGCTGCTTCGGACTCCGCTGAGAAAAAGGCTGCCAAAGAAAAAACACTCTCTCATACTCTTGGAGAGTTAGTTGATTTTTCACTTCCCCTAAGAGAAGCAAGGGATCAATTTGAACGTGCTTATTTTGCACACCTTCTCGAACAAGAAAATTACAGTATGACCCGTGTTGCTGCCAAAGCTCAACTTGAACGTACGCATCTCTACAGAAAGCTACGACAATTGGGCATTGAGTGGACAAAGGAAGAGTCTTGATTTTTTCTTGGGGACGCAGACTAAGCTTGTAACCATAACTTATGAAGATTTTGATTTTGGGAGCCGGCCGCGTTGGCCGATCCGTTGCTGAAACACTGGTCAGTGATGCCAACGATATTACGATCGTTGATGAATCTGCCGAGCGCATTGCTTTGATGCAGGAACGGTTCGACCTCAGAGGTATTGTCGGAGACGCCAGTTCACCGTCAGTATTAAGCAGTGCCGGCGCAATGGATGCTGACTTACTGATCGCCGTGACTGCCAACGACGAAACAAACCTCGTGGCCTGTACTTTGGCAGCGCAAATTTTTAACATTCCTATGCGCATTGCACGAGTCAGAGACAGCGAACTCAGACATTACCCCAGAATTTTAGGTGATGAAGGTTTTCGGGCCACTAGTGTTATTTGGCCTGAACTGGCTCTCGTTACACAATTTTCGAAGCTCATTACCTTCCCTGCTGCCCAGCAGGTTCTTAACTTTGCCGATGACAAGTTAACCCTCTTTACAGTCAATTCCATCGAAAACGCCCCTCTTACCGGAAAAACTCTGGAAGAAGCTTTTCGGTTATTGCCTCAGGCGAAGATGCGTTTTATCTCCATATATCGCCGCAATAGAAGGTTGGAATGTCGGAATGACACTGTCATTGAAGCGGATGATGAGATCACTGTTTTGGTTTCCAGTGACTGCGCTGAAACGGTGATTGAAGCGTTTCATCCTTTCGAAAAAGCCGAGACAATCGTACTAATCAATGGAGGAGAGTTATCGGCGCTGTTAACCGACAAACTTGAGCCCACCCGCTCAAAAAGAAGAGTCAAAATTTTTGAAGGGAAAAAAGAAATTGCTGAAGACCTCTCTCATCGTCTCACCAGCAACCGTGTCTCCGTATCTCTTGTCAAACATGATGATACGTTGACCTTGATGCAAGAAGGGATTGATCAGGCCGATGTCGTGGTTGCATTATCGAACAATGACGAAACCAATATCATGGCGGCGCTACTGGCTAAGCGTCTGGGAGCAAAGCGCAGCATTGTTTTGTTGGAAAATCAAGTCTATTCTGACTTGGTACGCGGAACCGAGGTTGATGTTACAGTGTCACCTACCCAGGCCTCACTCGGTGAATTATTAAGACATATTCGTTATGGCGATGTTGTTAATGCCCAAGAGCTCTACCAAGACAAGGCCGAAGCTTTGGAAATTATTGCCCACGGCACCAAGAAGAGTTCAAAGGTTGTCGGCAAAGCATTAAAAGAAATTGCCTTTCCGAAAGGTGTCTCTGTGGGAGCTATTGTTCGGGGAGAAGGAGATGATGCCAACGTGCTCATGGCCGAACCCGATCTTACCGTTATGGACGATGATCATTTGATTTTGTTTGTTCCAAACAAAAAAGTGATCCAACGCATTGAACACTTATTTGAAGTGGACGTTGGCTTCTTCTAAGAGAGTTCACCATGCTCCGAACTTTAAAACGCCTCCTCTTCCCGGTACTTAATGCGTTAGGGCCTCTGCTCATCATTTTAGCGGCCGCTCAACTGCTGCCCATTGCTATTGCCTACCGGGATGGAGAAAACGTCCTTTCGGAGTTTTTTACTTCTGCTGCCATCAGTTTGCTTGTCGGCTTGTTGTTTCTTTTTTCAACCAAGCGCTTTAAGCGTGAACTCGAACCCAGGGACGGATTTCTACTGGTGACGCTCTCGTGGTTCACAGCCGCCGTCTTCGGCTCCATCCCATTGGTTTTGTTGTTACCTGAAGTCCCCTATTACCGACTATTTTTTGAAGCAGTTTCCTGTCTGACCACAACAGGAGCTACAGCTCTGACCAATCTGGCTGATTTACCTCTTTCTCTTAACTATTGGCGTTGTTTGCTCTCTTGGTTAGGAGGCATGGGGATCATCGTTTTAGCTGTCGCCATTTTGCCTCTATTGGGTGTCGGCGGAGCTCAGCTATTTAAAGTCGAGAATTCCAATCTATTCAAAGACGATCGACTCACACCCCGTATTGCAGATACAGCCAAGGCTCTCTACGGCATTTACATCCTTGCGTCGGCCGCTTGTGTAACGGCGTATCACTGGGCCGGTATGAATTGGGATGATGCGGTTATGTTCATGTTTACAACCATGAGCCTAAGCGGAATTACACCTTACGATCAAAGTATTGGCTACTTTAATTCTCCAGCTATTGAAATGGTTGCCGTCGCTTTTATTGTTTTTTCCGGCTTTAACTTCTCTTTGCATTTCACCGCTTGGAGACAACGTTCTATTTCCGCCTATTTCACCGATATTGAAGCGCGTTCTTGGCTTTTTGTTTTATTGATCGGTATTTCTATTGTTTTTGGCGTATTAACTTTTAATCACGTTTATCCGACGTGGGAAATTACACTAAGACATGCCGTATTCAATGTGGCTTCCCTTTTCTCAACAACAGGCTATACAACCGAAAACTATGAACTCTGGCCATCATCGTTGGGATTTTTACTCTTAATTGGCAGTCTTTTTGCTTCTTGTTCCGGATCAACGGGCGGCGGTGTCAAAATGATTCGCATGCTCATTTTTGTAAAGCAAGCTATCCTCTGTCTTCACACATTACTTCGACCGCGAGATTTTCTGCCGTTAAGACTGGGGAAACATACCATTTCCAATAATTTAGCCGCTAACGTATCGGCCTTTTTTGCACTACATGTCTCCGTCGTTCTTGTGTGCACCCTGCTGATTATGTTTTCTGGCGTCAATTTAACTGAAGCCTTCTCAACCGTTCTCGCCTGTATTGCCAACACCGGCCCAGGCCTTGGCTCAGTGGGCCCCGCCGGCAATTACGCATCGTGCAATCCCATGCATCTGTGGGTGGGATCATTTTGTATGTTTGTCGGCCGTTTGGAACTTTTCACTGTCTTTGTAATCTTTACGAGATCTTTCTGGCGAAGCTAGGTAAGCGGTTCCCAGTGAACGTTGACCCCCTTATCGGCTGCCTTTCTTAATAGTTTCAAAAGTGCATAAAACCGAGTTTTGATGGCAACAGAAGCTAACATTGCGGGCTTTTCTTTAGCTTCATCCTCGTCTTCCGGCACTTCTGACTGAGCAATGGATTCGATAACTTGTTCCAATGAGGCAATGATTGAAGGCAGATCTTGCGCTAAAAAGGCTCCTCTTTCGTGGAAAATAATCCCTGCTTCTTTAAACACTGGTTCAACATGATTTCGCATCATGATGACTTCGCCACTAACTTTAGAACGGAAAACAACAACCGCCATCTCACTCTCCTCTAGGAAATTAGCTTCACTATAATGCTTCTAAACTCATTATTCTAAGTGATCCACATGACACGTCCTGCGTTTTCATCCCCATTAAAAGAAGAAGAATTTGTTGAGCTTGACGAATTACTTGCTCAACTCGATGAAGAGAGCATGCCAATGGATGCTTCTCAAGCCGATGGTTTCCTAACCGCTCTTTGTCTTTTACCAAAAGAAGTAAGCCCTGCAGAGTGGATGCCCATGATTTTCACTGCGCCATCGGCTAAAGCCTCTAAGTTGGATGAAAAACGACAGACTCGGCTCGAAGAACTCGTTTACAGACGCTATCGTGAAATAAACCAACGTCTTAGTCAATTAAAACCTATCGATCCGATCGTTTTCGAACCGGAAGATGAAAATGGTCAGCCTTTAGAGGGTGAAGACGAAATTATTGCCTTGCAACCGTTTGCTTCTGGTTTTTTAGCTGCCGCGCAAAATTGGAGTGGTCTATTGGACTCAGAGGACTCAACAATCAGCTCCTGTCTTGTTGGCATATGGCGTCACCTGCCTGATGAGGAAATCGGAGATTTTGCCTCCGTAAGAGATGAACTTTTATCTGAATCACCCTTAGAAAATCTCGATGATGCGATTGAAGATATTGCCGTTTGCATCAAACAAATAGCGGCCATTACCCGAGGCTTTTCTGAAAAAAGAACTCACAAAACCGAAAAACCATATCGTCGATCAAAACATCGATAATAACTTACCTTTTATTGTTTATTTGACCGGCCCAAACGACCAATATTAAGACAGGGATACCGATAACAGCGGTTCCGATAAAAAATAAGTTATAGCCGACACTTTCTACAACAAAACCGGAAAAGCCAGCTAAAAACTTCGGCAACAACAACATGATTGAACTGAATAAAGCATACTGTGTGGCGGTGTAGGCTACGTTGGTCAAACCCGACAGGTAGGCTAAAAAAGCCACTGATGCGATTCCCGCCGCCAGGTTATCAGCGCTCACTGTTAATACTAAATAAGGAAGATGATGCCCTTGGGTTGCCAACCATGAAAAGAGTAAATTGGTCAAAGCTGAGAGCAATCCGCCTAAAAATAAAGTTTTCATGACGCCCACACGGGCACTGATAAGTCCGCCCAGAAATGCGCCTAACAACGTCATCACAACACCAAACACTTTAGAAACCGCGGCGACCTCTTCTTTTGTAAATCCCAAATCCTGATAAAAAGGATTGGCCATTACACCCATTACAACATCTGAGATCCTGTACGTTGCAATCAAGCACAAAACAATAACAGCGTGCCAACGGAAACGAATGAAAAAATCCATAAACGGCATACAAGCTGCTTCATAAAACCACACGTACAGATTAACCATCCGTTCAGACCAATGAGGATGCTTCTGTTGACATTCCAAGCGATGTTTAACGGTCTGCTCTGAGGTTATTTCTCTTACATTGTTTCTTGGTTCCGGGGACAATACAACCGTCACAACACCGACAGCCATACTCAAAGCCATTACACAGTAGGCAGCCTTCCAGGCCTGCGGGTCGTAACCACTTTCCACCGTTGTAAAAAAGGCCGCTAAGGCTAGGGCTCCTGCTCCGGCCCATATCATGGCCAGTCGATAGCCAGTTTGATAAGTTGCCGCTAATGCAGCTTGCTCCGATAAGTCAGCACTTTCAATACGGTAGGCGTCCAAAGCAATATCTTGGGTAGCTGAAGCAAAGGCTGTCAGCGCTGTAAAACCAATCATTAACGACAGATTCTTCTGAGGATCTGTAAAACCCATTGCCAGTAGACTGCATAAAACCACACATTGGGAGAATAAAAGCCAGGATCGTCTTCGCCCCATTAAAGAGGTCAAAAAAGGGATACGAAGCTTATCGACGAGGGGCGCCCACAGCCATTTAAATCCGTAAGCCAATCCCACCCAAGTGACCATACCGATTGTACTGAGTTCGATTCCAGCTTCTCTTAACCAAAACGACAGCGTTCCTAAAACCAAAAGCAATGGCAAACCAGAGGAAAAGCCCAGAAAAAACATTCTCAGAGCCGGCGCTTTGGTGTATACGCGTAAAGCTGCCAACCAAGGATGTTGCGAGGCTTTAGAGAGTAAAAACATCTTTAAATCAGTTCCTCTCGTCGAATAAAGCGCCATTTCGAAGCTGTGAGATCATCAGGCAAATGATAGTTACCTAAAGCTACCCGATGAAGGGCGCTGACACGATTGCCCACGGCCGCCACCATACGCTTAACCTGATGGTACTTCCCTTGAGTTATTTGCATTTCAAAAACATAATCATCAATTTGGACCAGATCATCCGCAGCTACTTTCTCACGCTCACCATCGAGCATAACCCCTTCTAATAGACGCTCGAACATCTCTTGAGTCATCGCATGTTTAGCAGTCACCCGATAGATCTTGGAGACATGCTTTTTGGGGTGTGTCAAACGATGAATCAAGGCACCATCATCCGTCAGTATTAAAAGACCGGTGGTATCTTCATCTAAACGTCCAACCGGTTGTACTCCCCGATTTCTTAAAGGAGCAGGCAGCAGTGATAAAACGGAAGGGTGATGCAATGGCTTTCGCGAGCATTCATAACCGGTTGGTTTATTCATCGCAATAATCGCTTTTTCAACGTAAGGCCAATTCACTCCATCCACACTAAAAACCAGACCATTGACGTCAAAATCACTTTGGGGATCCTCAACAACCGTTTGATTAATCGTTACGTGACCGTTTACGATGAGTCCCCTGCATTCATGACGTGTGCCAAAACCTTGCGTAAAAAGAATCTGTTCGAGCCGCATTCTCACACCTCATAGTCAACGATCAGAGGCGCGTGGTCAGAAAATTTCTCTTCACTATAAACCGACGTACGACGAGCTTTTTGAGCCAGATCACTTGTTGCGATTTGATAATCGATTCGCCAACCAACATTTTTGGCACGAGCCTGTCCTCTCTGACTCCACCATGTGTATTGTTCTTTTGTTGGTTCCAACAATCGAAACACATCTACCCAGCCTTCTGAAAAAAGATTCGTCAGCCATTGTCTTTCTTCGGGCAAGAAACCCGAATGAGTTAAGTTGCCTTTCCAGTTCTTAAGATCGATTTCTTTGTGAGCGATATTGACATCACCGCAAAATACGATGTCTTTTTCACTGTTTTTCAATTCTTGGAGATGCGTCCAAAACGCGTCTAAGAAACGATATTTAGCCAACTGTCGTTCAGAAGAACTTGTGCCTGAGGGAAAGTAGACCGAAACAATTTTGTAATGATCAAACTCTGCACAGACATAGCGGCCTTCAGCATCAAATTCTTCATTTCCAAATCCAATCTGAACCGAGATAGGCTCCTGTTTGCAATAAAGCGCTACGCCGGAATACCCTCTTTTCTGTGCTGTATGCATATAGAGGTGATAGCCCTGATCATGCAACACCTCCGAACTAAAATCCGAGGTTTGTCCTTTGAGTTCTTGCACACACAATACATCGGCTTGTTGTTGATCGAACCATTGCCAAAAATTTTTCTTTGCAGCCGATCTCAAGCCATTTGCATTGAAGGTGATTATGCGTAACATGTTTTTTCTCATTAAAATTTGAACGTTGGGGTAATTATCCTTAATCGTTAGAATTTTTGTCGGACTTCTATTATGTCTTTACAACATCAATTTATTGAATTTGCTCTTGATACAAATGTGCTTCGTTTCGGTGAATTCAAAACCAAAGCCGGTCGTCTCTCGCCTTATTTTTTCAATCTTGGGCTTTTTAATACCGGTAAAACATTGGGAAAATTAGCTGAGTTTTACGCTCAAACTCTTCTTACCGCTCGCAAAGAAGGCAAAATTGAGTTTGATATGATCTTTGGCCCAGCATACAAAGGCATCCCCTTGGCTGCGGCCGTTGCAGTAAAGTTATCAGAGATGGGATGTGACATCCCCTATGCCTTTAACCGCAAAGAAGCAAAGGATCACGGGGAAGGCGGCATGATCATCGGTGCTCCTCTTAAGGGCAAAGTCATCGTTATTGATGACGTTATTTCCGCCGGAACATCCGTTCGTGAATCCGTCAAATTAATTCAAGCGGCCGGTGCTCAAGCCAGCGGCGTTCTGATTGCGCTTGATCGCATGGAAAAAGGTGGAAATGCAGAACAAATGACAGAAGTTTCAGCGGTTCAGGATGTGATTAACACATTCCATATGCCCGTTATTTCTATCATCAATCTGAAAGACTTATTGGCCTTTATGGACGAAGATACCCCCATGGCTCAACAGGCCAGGGCCTATAAAAAAGCGGTCCAAGACTACCGGGATCGTTACGGTGCCTAACAAACAATTTTGAAAAAAGCCTCTTGGCTGATAACCAAGAGGCTTTTTTTTATTAGGCTAATTTTTTACGCAACAGTTGATTGACCTGAGCGGGGTTAGCCTTACCTTTACTGGCCTTCATCACCTGTCCGACCAAACCGTTGAGAGCCTTTTCTTTACCGGCGCGGAACTCTTCAACATTCTTGGGATTATTAGCAATAACTTCGTCAACAATCTTTTCGATTGCTCCAGTATCCGAAATTTGCTTCAAGCCCAACCGATCAATCAGAGCATCCACACTTTCCTCGCTACCATCCATAATAGCGGCAAAGATCTTCTTAGCTCCCTTATTATTGACGGTATTGTCCAACACACGGGTAATCAATTGAGAAAGCTTCTCCGGGGTAACCGGTAAAGTCTCAACAGTCATTTCTGACTGATTCAATGCAGCTGATACTTCTCCCATCACCCAATTGGCTGCAATCTTCTTATCACTAACTTTATCTGCCACTGACAAGTAATAGTCAGCTAATGCCTTCGAAGAAGTTAAGATGGAAGCGTCGTATTCAGACAAGCCGAATTCTCCGATCAAACGAGCGCGCATTTGTTCGGGCAATTCCGGCATCTCAGAGCGAACCTGCTCAAGCCAATCGTCGGAAATATCCAACGGGAGCAAATCCGGATCCGGGAAGTAACGATAGTCCATTGAATCTTCTTTGGAACGCATTTCACGCGTTTCACCGGTATCTGGATTGTAGAGTCTTGTGGCTTGAACAACTTTTCCGCCGTCTTCAATTAGTTCAATCTGACGGCGAACCTCATATTCAATAGCTTCCTGCAAGAATCGGAATGAATTCAGGTTCTTAATCTCACAACGCGTGCCGAACTCTTTTTGTCCAACAGGGCGAACACTGACATTGGCGTCACAACGGAAATTACCGTTTTGCATATCTCCGTGACTGATGCCAAGCCAAACAACCAGCGCATGCAAAGTTCTTGCATAAGCCACGGCTTCCTCTGCAGAACGCAGTTCCGGCTCCGTCACGATTTCCAACAAGGGAGTCCCAGCACGATTTAAGTCGATACCACTTTGTCCGACCTCCAAACCATGCACACTCTTACCGGCATCTTCTTCAAGGTGAGCTCGCGTCAAATTGAGTGTTTTCATATACGGTTCACCCTTCTTGGGTGTAACCATGAAAGATACTTGACCGCCGATGACAATTGGCCACTCAAACTGACTGATCTGATAACCCTTGGGCAAATCAGGGTAAAAATAGTTTTTTCGGTCAAAGATGGAGCGGGAAGCAACCTTAGCTCCAATCGCTAAACCGAACTTCATAGCTTTTTCAACAGCTCCCCTATTTAAAACAGGTAGGGTTCCCGGTAAGGCTAAATCCACAACACAAGCATGTGTGTTGGGTTCCGCACCAAAATCTGTTGAAGCGGCTGAAAAGATTTTCGTTTTGGTCGAAAGCTGAACGTGAGTTTCAAGACCGATCACAACTTCCCATTGCATAACTGTCTTCCTTTTTAGTAACCGGCCGGAATGCGTTTGTGCCAATCCGTCTCGCACTGATAACGATGAGCAATACCCAAAAGCTTAGCTTCATTGAAGCGGGCACTGACCAATTGGAAACCCAACGGCAAACCGTTGGAGTGAATTCCACAAGGCAGTCCCATGCCCGGTAACCCAGCCAAAGAAATCGGCACTGTATAAAGGTCACTCAAGTAAGCTTGAACCGGGTCACTCTTTTCTCCGAAACGGTAAGCAGGACCGGTTGCCGCCGGGCTGATAATAGCATCGACATCCTTACAAACTGCGTTGAGCTCATTGGCAATCAGACGACGCACACGTTGAGCCTTAATGTAGTAGGCGTCATAGTAGCCATGAGAAAGAACGTATGTTCCGATCATGATTCGACGCTGAGGTTCAGCACCCAACGCTTCTGAACGACTGCGCTTAATCATGTCTTGAATATCGGTGTAGTGCTTGGCTCGGTAACCGTAGCGCACGCCATCGTAGCGGCTAAGGTTAGAAGACGCTTCAGCGCAGGCCACCACGTAATAAACAGGTACGCCTAAATCGACCGTCGGCAACTCGATATCAACGATTTTGGCTCCCATTCGTTCGTAGGTCTTAATCACCTCTTCGATACTGCCAGCTAATTCATCGTCCAAGCCCTTCGCAAACCAACTGCGAGGCACACCGATCTTCACCCCATCCATACTCATATTCAGGTAGCGGGTGAAATCTTCTTTAGGCAGATCTACACAAGTAGAGTCTTTGGGATCAAACTCGATCATCTCGTTCATGACCCAAGCGCAATCCTCTGCAGAACGAGCCAATAACCCCGGGGTATCAAGGCTTGAGGCAAAAGCAATAACACCCCAACGACTCGGACGTCCATAGGTTGGTTTTAACCCTGTCACACCGGTGAAAACCGCCGGTTCACGAATAGAGCCACCCGTGTCCGTACCAGTAGTCACCGGAGCTAAACTTGCAGCCACAGCACTCGAAGAGCCGCCAGACGATCCTCCAGGAACACAGTTTTTATTCCAAGGATTCAAAACCTTGCCATAGGCAGAATTTTCGTTACCGCCGCCCATTGCAAATTCATCACAATTGAGTTTACCGAGGCAAACCATGCCGGCTCGATTCAGATTTTCAACAACGGTCGCATTAAACGGGCTCATGTACCCATCAAGCATCTTACTGGCAGCGGTCGTGGCCCACTCTTTTGTCACAAAAAGATCTTTATGCGCGATAGGAATACCCGTTAAACGAGTCGCATCACCAGATGCAATCCTGGCGTCCGCTTGCTTAGCCTGTTGCAGCGTAGCCTCTGCTCTAACATCCAAAAAAGCATTCAGATCTTTGTTTTGTTCAATACGATCCAAATAAACTTTGGCCAATTCCACGGCTGAAATTTCTTTTTTGGCGAGCTTTTCACTGAGCTCAACCACTGAAGCATGAAAAAGTTCGTTCGACATTATTCAATCACCTGCGGTACCAAGAAATGACCATCTGCTTGTTCGGGAGCATTCTTCATATTGTTTTCCCGATCATTGACCTCTCGCACAATGTCCTCACGAAGACGCTGAGAACCATCATGAGGGTGCGGCATCGGTTCAACCCCATCGGTATCTACAGCCTGAATGCGTTCAATCATTTTGAAAATATTGTTTAATTCGCCCTGCATGCGCACAGCCTCCTCGTCATTTAGTTCCAAATGACTGAGGTTGGCGATTCGGCGAATATCTTCAAGAGCCAGTGTCATAGATTAATCCAATAAAACAGTTCATAAAGCCCTCAATAGGGCCACGCTAACCTGTGAATTCTAATGATTTTTTAATGTATTTAGGAATTCAATATGAAGCCTTGGCTCATAACTCTCCTTCTTTTCAGTTCATGATATTGACAAGAAAAGTTTCACGATGTTTCGCTGCTTTGCTTTTACGAAAAACTTGGGCAATAATCATTTCACAATTTCAATACTCAACAGTCATGTTAAAGCACCGTTTATTATCAGGATTTACCATTATCGCCTCTGCTGTTTTACTGTCAGCTTGTTCCGGAGGCGGCGGATATTTTCAAGATGATGGCCCTCCTTCCGGATTTTTTGCTGATTCCAATTTCAGCAATCTCCCTGATGCCACCCCAAAATATGAAAAACCGCATAGCGGAGCAAATAAACCCTATACCGTCGGCGGAAAGCGGTACGTGCCAATCACTGGTGATAAACCCATGACTCAGCGTGGCACCGCTTCTTGGTATGGGAAAAAATTTCATGGAAGAAAAACTTCGACCGGCGAGACATACAACATGTACGCCATGACCGCAGCTCACAAAACCATGGAACTTCCCAGTTATGCCAAAGTAACCAACTTGAATAACGGGAAAAGTGTCATTGTGAGAGTGAATGACCGTGGACCGTTTGTCGACAACCGCATCATTGACTTGTCGTACGCCGCGGCTAGCAAACTGGGATACGTAAAAAATGGAACCGCTCCTGTCAAAGTGGAGCGAATCCGCATGGCTGATATTAAAAACGGACGAGTTCCGGCCACCGCAGGTGGAATTATTCAACTGATTGATGATTCAAAAATCACCGAAAACAGTGCTGACATTGCTGCTATTGCTAGCGTCATCGGTACCGCAGCCACGGTTGTTAAGACCGTTAAACAAAAGCAGGAAGAACATAAACAAACACAAGTTCAGCAGCTTCCACCTCCTAATACCATTGTGATTGAACCCTCTTCAACCACATCCTTTACGTTGGACGATGTTCCTAATGACTTGCAAGGTGCCGTCAATTTAACGGAAGCTGCAAAACACGACATGGTAAGCACTGAAGTTAATTTATCTTCCGCTGCGATCGGAGCAACCGCCTCCAATCATTGGAGTATTCAAGCCGGAGCATTTGGTTCTGAGAGCAATGCTAGAAACTATGCTCAAACGGTTCAACAAAAAATAGGACGAAGCGTCAACGTTCATCAAGACGGCAGTTTGTATCGAGTGGTTATCGGTGAATTTTCCTCCAAAGACGCCGCCTCTTTGGAAGCACAATCACTAGGTGAAATTTTGGGCAAAAAGCTAGTGCCGGTACAACTGCAATAGGAGAGCACAAAATGCAATTGCAAAAAACAGTCAACGAGTTCTGGAATTTAAAAGCCCAGCCCGCTTTAATGGAATACATAAAAATTCCGGCTAAATCAACGGCCTACGACAGATTGTGGCAGGAGCATGGTTTTTTAGAACAATGTTGTGAGTTGGGACAAAAGTGGGTACAGGAATGCTTACCGCAAGCCCAAACTGAAATTATCAGAGAGGAAGGCAGAACGCCGTGTTTATTTGTAGATATTCCCGCTACAAGGGACAACTCTGCCGAAAGCGTTGTCTTTTATGGGCATTTAGATAAACAACCAGAAGCTGGTGGCTGGAGTGAAGGGTTAGGTCCTTGGACGCCTGTTGTCAAAAACGGAAAGTTATACGGCAGAGGAGCGGCTGATGACGGTTACAGCCTTTTTTCAATGGTGACTTCAGTCTATGCCTTAGAAAAACTCAATCTAGCTCACCCGAGAGTTATCGGTATTTTTGAAACACAAGAAGAATCGGGATCAAACGATTTACCGTATTTTTTACGTAAGCTCAAACACCGGTTTGGAGAGCCTAAATTTTTCATTATTTTGGATAATCATTGCGGTGACTACGATCATGTTTGGCTCAGCACATCTGTCCGAGGAGTAATTTCCGGAACATTACGGGTACAAAGTATGCATTACGGAGTGCACTCCGGTACCTACTCCGGCATGGTTCCCGATCCTTTTTCAATTGCACATGCTTTAGTGGCCCGTCTTCACGACCCAGTAACCGGATTTGTGAAAATTTCCTCGTGTTATACGGATATTCCTAAAAGACGCCTTGAGCAATTGAAAAAAGCAAGTGATGTGTTGGGCGATCTTTCTTGGAATCACGCTCCGTTATTGCCGGCCGTCAAAACAAAGTGCACCACTAACCATGAAATCCTCATTCAAGAAACGTGGAAACCTGCTTTGACGATAATCGGAGTTGACGGCATGCCGAAAATCGAAGATGCCGGAAATGTAATTCAGAGTTCTGTTGCCTTCAGACTGTCCATGCGCTTGCCTCCAGATATTGATTTTGAAAAGGCTCAAAATGATATTGCACAGACTTTAACAACCAATATTCCTTATGGCTGTCAGGTGACTTGGCAATACCCAGAGAACCACCCGGGCTGGTCAGCCAAGGGTAATTCAGAAGAAATAGAAAACATTTTTGATGACGCAGCGAAAAGAATTTTCGGCAAAGAAGCTGTCTTCTTAGGTCAAGGAGGATCTATTCCCATTATTAATACTTTTGAAGAACTCTTCCCCTCTGGTGCCTTTGTTTTAACCGGTGTTTTGGGACCCCAATCGAATGCTCACGCCCCTGACGAGTCCCTTGATATTGAGTACACCCAAAAGCTATCCGCAGTAATTGCCGAAGCTCTGCATCGCTGTCCTTAGGAGAAAAGGCAATGAGACGGGACGTTGTAACAGAGGTTATCGTTGATTATGGTGAATTTATTGAAAACTTTGCCACCGTGTTGGAAGCAACAGATTTTATCAACGGCAATTTAGATGAACTGGATTGGCCTTTGGCTGCCTGGCTTGAAGATTCAAGCGGTCGTAAAAAATGGGATTTTCAAATAATCGATGACGGAGCTGGCGGAGTTGAGTTAGTTGCCGGAGAACCTGTGAAATCAGGTTCATATTATCGACCGATTCATTAATGTGGAGATTACGATGGATTGTGTTTTATGTCATCCGCAAAAGGAAAATGTTGTTTGGAAAAATAAAGATTTAAGAGTCATTCAGGTGGATGACCCTCTATTTCCTGGCTACTTCAGAGTTATTTGGAATAAACATATTGCTGAAATGTCGGATCTGACCGATGATGAGCGGCAGTTGTTGGAAAAAGTTCTCTTAACTGTGGAAAAAGTAGTCCGAGAACAAATGCAGCCCGATAAAATCAATTGGGCACAATTTGGCAATATGGTTCCTCATTTACACTGGCACATCATTGCCCGGTATCGGGACGATTCTCATTTTCCTGAGTCAATTTGGGGGTTGAAACAAAGAAAAGTGGCTGAGGAGAAAGTACAACAGCTAAAAATTAAAGCTAACAACGCCGCAGTTGAAATTCAAAATCGTCTGAACAGACTATTTTAAGAGCCACACTCACTGAGGACTTGCCCATGTTTTTTGGCAAGTCCTTTCAGCGCATCAATTTGTTCATCTGACAGCGCTGCAAAAATCAAATTCACTTTGTCGGTTGGGCTGCCAATTATTCGAGTCATGCGAAGGTCGTTCATTTTAAGCCGAGCCTTTGCGCTTTCAAGAAATTGCTGTGCTTGTTCTTGTGTTGAAAAACTGCCTAATTGAACAGCATTTAATAGAGGCCCAGAATGAATAACGCTTGCTGAACGATAACCCTTTTTTCTCACCTGATCAGCTAATGCTGCCGCCCCTTTTTGGGTAGTAGTCGGAATAATAAAAACAACATGTGAGTCGGCAGATAAAACGGACTCAACACGGACCACTTCCAAAAGCTTAGCGGATTCGATTGAGCGGTTGATGGCAGGCAAGACACGTCTGGAAAGGGGACCCATTTTGTAGCAAACCGGTAGTTGATCGGTTAAAACAACCTTAGATCCGACTTTTTCAATTGGTAGATTTTGAGACAAAGAATCAAAATTTTTCTGTGCGGCTGAATCTTCGATCAAATCTTTTTCTTTCTCTTGATCGGGCTTCTCTAGGACCACAGGAGCCGATATTTTTTGAGCTTTCTTCTGATATTGCTCAATGTAATCTTGCAGATTTTGAACGGGCTCAATGTTGCCCATTGCCTCAGGAAAAACCTCCTGCTGAGCACGATCAGTGTAATGAGCGGAAACTTCCTGCGGTTCTATTACCCAATCCTTAAGACCATCCCAAGCATAGATGACCACACACAGTAGACACAGGATTATTGCCAATGCTCTCATCTTACAAACTCGCCATTGGCACGTAGTGCTAAACCCCTCAGCACTAAATTGTGTTTGATAATGCTATTAGGAAATTCTTTTTGTAGATAGGGTGCAAAACGACTGACAGCACCACCTGCCAAAACCAAAGTCGGTTCAAAGCCGTGTTGCTGCATTACTCTCATTCCCCTCTCGATTAATCCTAATTGAGAATCCACAATACCGGTCACAATTCCGGTCATGGTATCGGTTGGAAAATCCTCATACTCTCCATCTGCTTTCGGTAACGTAGCGGTGCCTGTAACAAGACTGTCTCTCATTAAAACAACACCAGGAGCAATTCTTCCACCCGCAAAGACCATTGCTTCACCTTTAGGAAAGACGCAATCCACAGTTGTTGCCGTCCCAACATGAACAACTAAAAGGGGCCTGTTTGGCAAAAAATAAATGGCACCAATAGCTGCGTGCCAACGGTCTGACCCTAATTGTGTTGCTGTTTTATAGGAATTAATTAAAGAAAATGGACCGTCATAGCGCTCTTGAGCTTTTAACCAAGTAACTTTTGAACCCAAAGACTCAATCAGACGAGTTACAGATAACGTCAGGTCCCTGGAAGCCACAGAGCAACCATAGACATGCTTATAAGGAATTTTTTCCAATGAAGACAATAACTTCTCTGAAAAGTTATGTGTTCCACCATGCACAATGGTATGGGGAGATTCCGGATCATCCGTTGTCGCCCACTTGAGCGCCGTGTTGCCAAGATCAATTAATAAATTCATTTCTTCTTAGACCGAATACTGATGCTGCCCGATTGCAAGACCTTTATTTCCTGATTGGTACGGACCAGCAAATGACCTGTCTCATCAATTCCCAACACAAGAGCATCGTAAGGTTCACAACCTTCTTCAAGGACACTCACGGTTTGGTTTTTATAAGCTGCAATTGTATCCCAGAGCGCTTGTGTTCGTTTTAATCCTTCAGAACGGACGTTATTGATGGCAAAAACGACTGCTGAAGATAAAAGCTTTAACCAAAACTCAGTCTTTTCAATGTCAGATACAGGCAGTGCATCAGCAAGACAAGCGCGGCCGTACCCATCATCTCTTAAGCCGTCCTTTAAATTCAATCCAATCCCGACAACCAGCACAAAACGGTGATCCGGACTTTTGGTTGTTTCTACAAGAATGCCTGCTAACTTTTTTCCGTTTAAAAGGATGTCATTGGGCCACTTTACCTCAGCCTTGACTCCTTGTTTTCGCAAACTTTCAGCTACTTCTGTACCAATTGCCAGCGTCACACCACTAATCTCACGCAAATCTCGTCCAATCGACACGGCTACAGAGAACATCAGGCAATGATCACCTCCATCCCAGTGTCGTCCCCTGGTTCCTCTCGCATTTGTTTGATTGATTGCTCGGCGAACAACAATAGCGGACAAAATTTCTTTCTTTGCTCTGTTTAGCAGATCTGTATTCGTTGACCCCGTCTCCGGCACACATTCATATTGAATACTTAAAGTATTTTCCATGGTTGTTGATCCTTTAATAAGTCAATGAAAAAACTGCTAATGAGCGTAACAAAAGATTTAAAAAGCCTTTAAAATTACCCGCTTACATTTAAAATATCGACGGTTGACTCCATTTAAGAATTCACTGACGTTTAGCGAATGATAAGACTGTTTTTTTCTTTCCTCTGTATTTTATTGGGTTTCGTGAGTGTAGCGAATGCGGCGGCACCACAATTGAAATCTCAATCCTGGATTCTCGTCGATCGGTTAACGCACACTACGCTGGCTAATAAAAATGCAGATGTCCGTACCAATCCGGGAAATACCGTTTTACTGATGGTGCTGTATACAGCAGAAAAAGCGATAAATGAAAAAATCATCAGTCGCACATCTTCTATTACCGTAAATAACGATGCACTGTCTATTCCTCCATTAAATGCCGCTCGTTTTTATTTAGAGCCCAACCAATCCGTCACAGTATCGGATCTTGAAAAAGCCATTGCAGTCATGGGGGCTAATGATGCGGCGGTAGCGCTAGCCGAGGGGATTTACCAAACGATTGATCGCTTCGTTGAGAAAATGAATGAAAATGCCAAAAAGCTAGGCATGAAAAACACTCATTACACTTCTTTAATTGGCACCAACGATAAAAATCAATACTCTACCGCTCGCGACACACTGATTTTGGCCAACGCCCTGTTAAACGATTGTCCGGAACTCAGTGATATTTGGACGATTAAAAGTCTCAATAATGGTGTATTGAACCACAATAACAGCAACAGTTTTTTGTGGCGAACCGAGTCCATTCGCGGCTTACACCGTTCACATTTTCAGATGAAATCATGGGATAGTGTTATCTATTACTCACGTGATTATGTTGAGGCAGATACACGATTTTCGCGTGAATTGTTAGCTGTAACGTTAGGAGCTGAAAGCGACCGACAAAATACCGATGACACAATGAAACTGGTCAATTGGGGTGCTGATAACTATAAAACTTTACTGCTTTACCCTGCTCTCGAAACGATTGACCGTTTGCCGGTTGAATTAACCGATGATGGAAAAGTCCGTGTAGGTGTGAAAGAAAACGTTTATGTTACGCTTCCGCGTGACGCTATTCTTCAAAAAGGAATGAAGGGTTTTTCGGCGACAGTATCTCGTCTGGATCCTCTGGTTGCTCCGATAAAAGAAGGAGAACGCATAGGCGAAATAACCGTATACTTCAACAAGAAAATAGTGGCTAAAAGTGAATTAGTTGCATTACATGATGTTCAAAAATCAAACTTCTGGCGTCGGCAATATCAACGCCTAAAAGCACTGGTCGGATTACAATAGAGCTATTATGAAACAAGAAAAAGAATTGCTTGAATTTCCTTGTGATTTCCCCATTAAGGTTATGGGATTTGCTGATCCCCAATTTGCCAGTACCATCGGGGGGTTAGTTAAGGAATTTGATCCTTTGTTTAACCCGGAAACAATAGCGAGAAGGCCGAGTAAACAAGGTCGTTATGAGGCTTTGCATATTGTCGTACATGCCACTGGACGAGAACAACTCGATTCAATTTATATGGCATTAACACATCATCCGATGGTCAAGGTTGTTCTCTAATGACTGATGTTGAGAACGTCTCCGCCCACTCTGTAAAAGCTTGGTTACTAGCCATACGCCCAAAGACATTTGGCGTGGCCGTCGCTCCTGTGTTGGCATCTTTAGCTGTTTGCTTGTCTGACACTGGATTCATTAATCCGGTTACGGCTGCATTAACGGCATTACTGGCCATTGTTATGCAAGCGATTACCAACATGGAAAACGACTCTGGGTATACCAAGAGAAAGGCGGAAAGAACAAACAGAAAAGGTTTGCCAAGAGCGACTTCATTGGGACTCTTAAGTATTAAAGAGGTAGAAATCGGAATTTTGATCGCTTCTCTTATTGGCGTTGCGATTACTATTTATTTCATTTACCTGACGCATTGGTTCTTTTTATTAGTAACAGTCGCTTCTATTGCTGCCGCTTACTTATACATGGGAGGACCTCGCCCGATTGCCTATACTCCCTATGGTGAAATTGTTGTCTTTATCTTTTTTGGATTGGTAGCTGCAATTGGCACCTATTATTTGCAGGTCCAAGATATCTCGGTCACTATTCTTATCGTTGGGTGTGCGCTTGGACTCATTGCCTCTGCGGTTTTATGTGTTAATAATTTCAGAGACCGTGAGCATGATGAATCTATCCATCGCTACACCATGGCAGTTGTTTTAGGGAAATCGCTTACCGTTGCTGCATACCGATTAATGTTATTTGTTCCCTATGGTTTAATCTTATGCATTGTCGCCATGGATTGGACTCGCTATCCCTATCTTTTAGTTTTTATTTCTTTATGGAAAGCGTGGAAATTACCACAGGAACTCACAAATAAAACAGGATATGAGTTAAACGGTACCTTGTTTGCGACCGTTAAATTAGAAGTCTTTTTTGCACTCACTTTAACCTGTGGTGCTTTGATTCATGCTTATTTGAAATGGTTCGTGTAACAAGCGCTGAAACCTATTTAGATTTCAGCGCTTGCCTCAATGATTATTGGCGGGCCATAGGCAGGACTAATTGATCAGTATTGACCTTATTTTGCATCATGCCATTTTCAATCAAGAAAGTTTGATCTAATTTAAGGCTATTCATATCGTTATCGGTAATGACATCAAAGTAGTGACTCCATTGTGCTAACTTCTTTGCGTCATCCAAGCTCACGCCCTCTTCTTTTGCTCCCATGGCAATAGCCTGTTCATAGTTATCACCAATCCACTTAGTGGTTTGTCTATGAACTTTGACAATTCTTTCTAGCAAGGGCTTATTTTCCTTAACAAACTTTTCGCTAGCAGCCATGACCAATAAAGGATTAACATAACCGTCTGCCGTAACAATGGTCTTTGCCCCAGAAGCGTTGGCCTTAATAACCAATCCTGCTGCTAGCAGAGCGGCGTCCACATGCCCACCCAACAAGGCTGCTTGTGCTTTGGCAGGATCCATTTGGAGAAACTCAACATCTTTGATATTCATGCCTTTTGAATTCAGGGCAGCCACCAAGATTTGATGTAACGCTGTTCCTTTGGGTCCTGCTACTTTCTTTCCCTTTAAATCTTCGATTTTCATCTGCTTGCCGGGTTTACCCACTACAGCAAATACTTGGGTCGGACGAGCAACCCCAGTGGCTATGTAGATCTTATTGCCTGCCCCATTAGCCATCAATAATGATGCTGTATTCATAACAGCACTTACATCAAGCGACCCCGCAGCCATAGCCTGAGCTTGTTGAGCTCCTGAATTAATGGATACCCAATTAATCTTAATACCGTCCTTTTGAAATTCTTTTTCCAAAAGCTGGTTTTGTTTCATCACAATATTTTGAAGATTAAAAGGTGACTTCACGTAAGCAACATTAATTTCAGATGTAGCTGCTTGTGCTGCTGACAACGATCCTGCCAAGACCATCGCGGTAACGAGTAATAATTTTTTCAATGTCATTTCCTGCCTCACTAAGAATGAGTTAAAAGATTCAAAACTTTTGCTGCGTATTCAACAACGTGCATATTGGTTACTGTTCGGGGATGCGGTAAATCTATATTCAGCGTATCCACTACCTTTGCTTGAGACAAAACCATTACCCGATCAGCTAAACGAACTGCTTCATTGACCTCATGAGTAATCAAAACAACGGACATTTTCTTTTGCTGTTGGATTCGCTCAAAGTCGACTTGTATTTGCGCTCGGGTTATAGCGTCTAGAGCACCAAAAGGCTCGTCCATCAATAAAATATCTGGGGACTGCACTAATGCACGAGCCAGAGCAACCCTTTGAGCCATCCCACCTGATAATTCTGAAGGATAATAATTTTCTGTGTGGCTTAATCCCACCAACTCGAGCACCTCACAAACGGTTTTTCTCTGTTTTTCTCGAGATTCTTTTCGAATTGGCAACGCAACATTTTCGAAAACCGTTTTCCAAGGCAATAACCGATGATCTTGGAAAACGACCCCAACTCTTCTATTGCTCTCAATTTGAATTTGCCCCTTTGTTGGCATGAGCAAACCAGAGATCAAACGAATCAAAGTACTTTTACCGCAGCCACTTTTTCCTATAATGGCCAACACTTCACGATCGTACAGTTCTAAAGAAAAATCTTTAAGAATCCAATGTTCGTACCCCGGGTAGCGAAAACTGACATTTTGCACGCTTGCTATCGTCATTTTTTACTCCAAGGAGCGACTTTAAAGAGTGCCTTCTGAAAAAGGAAATCTCCCAAAATACCCAAGATGGCAATCATAAAAATGCCAACAAACACTTGATCGGTACGAGCCATCTCGGAGGCATCAGAAATTAAATAACCAAGCCCAGAAGAGGCGGCGATTAATTCAGCACTGACCAATGCTCTCCAACTGTAGCCGAATCCAAGGCGCAACCCGGTAAAAACTGCAGGCAAAGCCCCTGGAAACTCTATGTGTTGAATTTTCTCAAAAGTACTTAAATTCAAAGTTTCAGCTAATTCCCCATAACGGTAATCTAATTGCTTAAATCCACTATAAGCATTTAGATAAATAGGAAAAAAACTGGCTAAAAGGACGATGGTTAATTTAGCAGTTTCCCCTATTCCCAACCATAAAATGAGTAAAGGAATTAAGGAAAGAGGAGGAATCATCCGCAAGCTTTCAAGAATCAAACGGGATTGAGTATGAAGAGTTTCATACTTTGCAAAAAAATAGCCCATGGGTAGTGCTATTAATGCAGCAATGATATATCCCCCAAATGCTCTTCCTAGACTGGATTGAACATGCACCCAAAGAAGACCATTTTCACAAAGCTCTATAAACGCCGCAAAAACAGCCTCCGGGCGGGGCAATAGATAAGGATTAACCCACGAAAAAGCGGACGCAAACCACCATAGCGCAAAAAGCGCTACAGGCATCCATAAAGATAGAATCACTGAACGCACGTCGCTAACCGCAAACGATAAAAACCGTTATTGCAAACGCACTTCCGTAGAAGAAACTGGTTCTTCAACAATGTTATTCGTTGTCGTGTAGGCCGGTTTTTCAGCTTGAGGCTGAGACAATAATTTGAGACGTTCTTGGACTTCTCGTGTACTTAACACTTCAAACGCTGTGACGACTGATTTAGTACCCGGAACACGGGAAGCTATATCAGCAGCCTTTTGTGCTTCTTCCTGAGTGACTAGGCCCATCAGATAGACAATGCCACGATCAACAGTTACCTTCATTTGATTTAAAGATACTCCTGATGTGGTGATCAACTGTGTTCTTACCTTACCGGCCAATGTAGAGTCAAACATTCTTTGTGTCACAGAGGACACAGGCCCCACCATTAATTCATTGACAACAGAACTGACTTCTAAACTATTCTGAGCCACGCGCTGAGCTGTTAGTTTGTCACTCTCACTTCCGACTTCACCTGTTAATAAAATACGACGATTGTAAGAAGTTACAGTCAAGTGAAGATTATTTGGAATGGCTTGAGAAATTTCATAATGAATCCTCTTTTCCATCACCTCATCGGCCATTTGAGCACCGGTTGTACGACGATCGGTCGTAACAAAGGCCGTTGTACCGACTGCACCGCCGATCAAAACAGGAACACAACCACTCAAAGCGGTAACACCGAGAGTAACTGCAGATAGCGACAAAATAATAGATTTAATACGCATATTTATCCAACCTTTACGTGTCTACTCAGTATAGTAGCATTACGCATCAATGAGAATGATTTAATTATTTGAGAAGTTATCACGATTTATTGCTCTTGTGTAAAAGGCCTGGATATCTTTGTGAATATTTATTTAAAAATGTGGATAACAATCAAAAAAGATAGAAGCTTAAAAGTTATCCACAAAAACTCACATTTTATTCATACGATGTACACAGACAAATCAATCAAATAATAAACAGTCTAATTAATTGAAAAATAAAACAAAAGAGAACTTATCCACCGAAAAAGTTTCGCTTATTATTATGACTATTAATTAAAAATAAAAATATGACTTATTAATAACTTTTCATCACAAATGTCATCAATCCCCCTTGTTTCTTACTAAAAAATTGTGGATAACTTTGTGGATTATTTGGGATAACCTATTTAAGTCTTTGTTATTTCGGACAAAAATTTATAATTCGCAAAATTATGCGTATATGTTATATCTATTTGATTTATAAATAAAAAGTGTAAATTTGATAATACTCAGAATATTGATAATAAAGCCTCAATCCCCTGACACTAGCGGGATTGAGGACCTTTATTTTTTGTGGATAACTTTGTGGATAAATCTTTTAATTAGTCTGATTGTTTTTCTAACAATGTTTTAACAGAATTTTCTCTCGTTACACCAAAAGGAATTAATACACTTGGAACAGCATGAGCTGCAGACTGTAAGTGCTGAATTTGGTCATCAAAGAAAATATGAGGGCGAAGCTGTTCAAGGACAAACTGCTTGGGCATACCGTCCATTAGAAAAAGTTCTGCGGCATTCATTCCCCAGCTTTTTAGTGTTGTAATCAGTCTTTCTTCGCTTGGTGCTCCTCGGGATGTGACAATCGAGATCCTAATAACCGGCTGATAATAAGGATCTTCTTTTCCCCTTCTCTGCATGTCTAATTGTTGAAAGTAGGCTAACTTTTTAAAAAGTTCGGTTAAAGGGCCGGCGTTATGAGGTGAGTCAACATGTTTACTTTCATAATCTTGGAAACCCTCTAACCCTGATTGTTTGTATTGCTTTTCACTGTCGTCATCAATGACAACCCCATCGAAATCAAAGGCAATTCGTAATCCTTTATCTTCCTGATCATCTTTGGCCTTTGAAGGAAGCACCAAACCGGCCGGATACCCCATTTGAGTGGCTTCTAAAACACTTTTACTATTGGCACTTAAAAATAACGATGCTCCATAAGCCTTCATGTAGGGAAATGTTGGCTGTCCAGAGGTAAAAGCCCCTCCTCGGATGGGCAGTTTGTAGTATTTACAAGAATTAAAGAAACGTTGGCCGGATTCGGGACTATTTCTGGATAAAACGATAACTCTGAAAGGTTCTTCCTCTTTTGGAAAATATTCATTTAGACTCAATAAACGCCTGACAAAAGGAAAGGCAACACCAGGATTTAAAGGCGTTTGTACGTGCTGAGTTTGGTAGTCTCTATAAGCTTCGATACCTTGATCTTCAAATATTTTGTGCTCAGCCTCTAAATCAAACAATGCTCGGCTGGAAACGGCGACAACTAATTTTTCGTGTGTAGTATCAGGCATTGTTGTTTATCCTAAAAAAAAGCGGGAGACTTAATCTCCCGCAAGTGTATTAAATATCAATGTTATTCACAAAGAGCGCGTTATCTTCAATGAAACGTCTTCTTGGTTCAACATTGTCTCCCATCAACATGGAGAAGACATTATCTGAACTGGCCGCATCCTCCAAACGAACTCTCAACAACCGTCTATTTTCTGGCTGCATCGTTGTTTCGGCTAATTGCTCAGCGTTCATTTCTCCCAAACCTTTGTAGCGTTGACGAGTCAATCCAGAACTTGCTTCATTCATCAGCCACTGAATAGCTTCTTCAAAGTTTTTAACGGGATGGGATTTATTTCCACGAACTACACAGGCGCCTTCAGCCACAATTCCCTGTAAATCTTGAGCGGTTTTTACCAACAAAGAGTAATCCGCTGTATTTAGGAAATGAGCGTCCATTCTGGAGTGCCGGACATTCCCATAGACCATTCTTTCAATAGCCAGATAAACACGGTGAGTTTCTTCGTCTTGTTTGGCGATCACCTTTAAGTGTTTATCGCGAATTTGATCCATAAGGGCTTGTGCCGAACGTTGTGCGTTCTCAAATGTGTCAAGATTAATCTTCACACCAGCAGTGATTGCTAGGAGTACAGATCGATCAATCACCAAACTCAAACGTTGAAGAACCTCAGAACTTTGAATGTAGCTGTCGGCTAATTTTTCAAGCTCAGTTCCCCAGATTTTCTCTCCTTTTTGGAACGCTTCTTCATTTCTATAAAGCTCAGCGTCTTTGAGAGCAATCTCTAAGATAACCTTGTTGTATTCATGGTCATCTTTGACATAAATATCTTTTTTATTGACCGTGATCTTATACAACGGGGGCTGAGCAATGTACACATAACCGCGTTCGATTAAAGGCGTCATTTGACGGTAGAAGAAGGTCAACAGCAATGTTGAAATATGTGCACCGTCCACGTCAGCATCAGTCATGATAATGATGCGGTGATAGCGCAATTTTTCGATATCAAAATCCTTACCGATGCTACATCCCAGTGCCAAAGCTAAGGTACGGACTTGTTCGCTATCAAGTAACTTCTCGTGTGAAGCTTTTTCAACATTCAAAATTTTGCCTCTCAAAGGCAAAATAGCTTGATTCTTACGATTTCTACCAGTCTTGGCAGAACCGCCTGCGGAGTCACCTTCGACTAAGAAAAGTTCGCTTAAAGCCGGATTTTTCTCTTGGCAATCAGCCAGTTTTCCAGGCAGGGACCCTGACATCAGTACTGATTTTCTACTCATGTCGCGAGCTTTTCGAGCCGCTTCTCGCGCACGGGAAGCAGCAACGATTTTTTCGCAAATAGCATGAGCTTCAGCCGGATTCTCATCCAAGTAACTGGCTAACTCCGTATTAATGACATCTTCAACGGCGGGTCTGACTTCACTTGAAACCAGTTTATCTTTCGTTTGCGAACTGAATTTTGGCTGCGGTACCTTGACAGAAAGGATGCAAGTCAAACCTTCTCGCATGTCCTCACCATCAATGTCATTTTTAAGTTTTTTATCCAAGCCTTCCTTAGAAACGTAATTCTTAATGACTCTGGTCATTGCACTTCTAAGACCAGTGACGTGCGTTCCCCCGTCTTTTTGGGGAATGTTATTGGTATAAGCAGTCAAGCGTTCGTTATAAGTGTCATTCCATTGCATTGACACTTCGACCGTAACCGGTACGCCTTGAGACTCTACGGTTTTTAAGGCATAAAACGGTGTTTTATGTAAAACAACTCTATTTTGATTGATGTATTCAACAAAGCCTCTTACGCCGCCTTGTGCATGAAAACGTTCTTCTTTTCCGGTTCTTTGATCCAGTAAAAGAATATTGACGCCGGAATTTAAAAACGACAGTTCTCTCAAGCGTTCAGAGAGTCTTTCAAAACTAAAGGTAATGTCGCTGAAGATTTCTTTATCAGGATAAAAATGGACCAGCGTTCCGCGTTTATCAGTCGGTCCCAAATCAATCATAGGCGACACTTCAACCGGGCCATTGACCGTTTGGATAATTTCGGTTTGTCGATTGATCAGCTTGCCTCGTTCAAATTCGAGAAAGTGAGCTCTATTTTCTCGGCAAACGGTCAACTTCAACCATGTAGACAATGCGTTAACGCAAGAGACGCCGACTCCGTGAAGTCCGCCTGAAATTTTGTAGCTATTTTCAGAAAACTTTCCGCCTGCATGCAGTTCGGTTAAAGCAATTTCAGCTGCACTGCGTTTAGGTTCATGTTTATCGTCCATCTTGATGTCAGTCGGAATGCCACGACCATTATCTTCAATGGAGACAGAGCCATCTGTGTGTAATGTGACGACAATTTCATCAGCAAAGCCGGCTAATGCTTCGTCAATCGAATTATCGACAACCTCATAAATTAGATGGTGAAGACCAGATCCGTCTGCGGTGTCACCAATATACATACCGGGACGTTTACGAACGGCTTCTAGTCCTTCCAATACTACGATAGAGGCTGCACCATAGTCATTCGGATTGAGTTTTTTATCAGCTTCACTCATAAATTTTTTCTCTTAAAAACTTAAAAACAGTCTAAAAATTGCTTCTCTTAATTGTCAGGACACCCGCTCTGAAGGTATCCAGAGCGGGTGTGTTATACATGAAATCACGCTACGCACGCGCATTAGGTGCGCATCGGCATAACAACATACTTGAACGAAGAATTATCAGGCATGGTTACAAGCATTGCACCAGTGTTGCTATGCAATGCAAATTGAACCTCTTCACTGCGCAAGTTATTCAAAACATCTTGCAAGTACAAAAGGTTGAAACCAATTTCGATGTCAATGCCGTTGTATTCAATGTCCAAGACATCCTTGGCTTCTTCTTGGTCAGAGTTGGTACTTTGAATTGTCAGGGTGTTATTTTTAAGTTCCCACTTGACACCGCGAAGCTTGGCATTAGCCAAAATAGCGGTTCTCTTTAAAGCACCGAGTAAGACATCACGCTTAATAACAAAGATATTGGTGTTATTGACCGGAATGACACGGTTGTAGTCCGGGAACTTTCCTTCCACCAATTTTGAAGACAAGGTAATGTTGCCCCAGGTAATTCGAATTTCTGCTTCAGAGATAGCAATAGTGATGGACTCATCGCTATCAGGAATCAAACGAAGCATTTCCATGACTGTGCGGCGGGGAACAATACATTGAATGTTTTGTGTCAGTGCAGATTCTAATTTGCCTTCACAGTAAGCCAGACGGTGACCATCTGTGGTGACCACACGAATGACATCACCTTCTACAGATAACAGCATACCGTTTAAGAAATAACGGATGTCTTGTTGGGCCATTGAAAAATGAACCAACTGGAGAAGATGACGAATTTGATTGGCAGGGATAGCAAAGCTTTGTGTGAATTGAGCTTCAGGACGATTCGGGAACTCGTCTGCCGGCAATGTGTTGAGCTTAAATGTACTCTTTCCCTGTTTGAGCTCAACTGTCGGGTCAGACTGACTGGGCTGAGACAACGTCACTTCAGAGCCGTGATTAAGTGCACTAATCAAGCTCTGTAACTTAGCGGCATCCACTGTCACACTGATATCCGGACCTTCTGCTCCAATGTCGGCAAAAGTTTTGATTTCAATGTCTAAATCAGTTGCAGTAAAGTCAACGCGTGTGCCAACCTTAGAAATCAAAATATTGGACAAAATGGGCAGCGTTTGGCGTTGCTTTCCGACAATCCCACTGACAGCCTGAACCGGAGTTGCGAAAGCTTCTCGCGGGCTCTTGATGATCAACATTCCCTTATCCTTTTAAACAAGTAAACCATCTTCAACAGGCAAATCACCTGCCGTTTAACCTCCCAATTTTAGTGGATTTTATAAGGATTTGGGAGGACGAAATTTCCTAATTCGTCTTAATTTTTAAGCATTTGTTCTAGAACGTGAATTTGGTAATTCAGATCTTTGTCCTTAGCTCGAGCATCGGTAATTTTTTTAACACCGTGCAAAACCGTTGTATGGTCACGTTTACCAAAACGCTCCCCTATTTCGGCCAAACTGCTTTTAGTCAATTCTTTGCAGAGGTACATTGCAATTTGTCTGGGGACGGCCACTTTCTTAACACGAGTTTTGGAATACATTTCCGCTAAAGAAATCTTGAAGTATTCAGCCACCATACCTTGAATGCGCTCAACGGTTAATTGGGCTGTTGAGGCAACGAGCATTCCTTGTAAGGCCTCTCTTGCTTTATCAACAGTAACTCGTCCTTCATTGTTGAACTTAGCAAAGGCGATGACAATGTTGAGAGCCCCCTCCAACTCTCTGACGTTACTTTTGAGATGCCGTGCAATAAAGTAGGCAACATCATCGGGCAAGTCGAAGCGTTGAGCAAAGGATTTTTTCTGCAAAATTGCGACTCTGGTTTCTAATTCCGGGGGCTCCACCTCGACCGATAAGCCGGAAGTAAAGCGAGAAATTAGCCGTTCGTCCATATCCTTTAGGCTTCTAGCGTAAGTGTCGCTCGTAAAAATGATTTGTTTGCCGTGGGGGACCAATTTTTCAAAAACTTCAAAAAGTTTTTGTTGAATTTGTCGTTTACCACCAAGGTACTGAATATCATCGATAAACAGAGCGTCCAAATTTTGATATTTATGATCAAACGGAGCGTAGTTATTTTCCCTAACAGCAGTGGTGAAATCATTAATAAATGTCTGTGTACCCACGCAAAGCACACGGGCCTCGGGATTGTTTTTCAACATTTGGTTCCCTACTGCGTGCATAAGGTGCGTTTTTCCTAACCCCACTCCCCCATATATAAAGAGCGGGTTGTAATTTTTTCCAGGATTATCCCCTACACTTTTCGCGGCAACGTAGGCTAGTTGATTAGATGAACCGGCAACAAAGTTCTCAAATGTTTGTTGTGAACGCAAACCACAAGCGTAAGCTTGCTCAGAAAGCGTTTCCTGAGTATTTTCTGCCGGGACTAAATCTAATTGTGCCTGCGCCGCTTCCACTATTCCTTCTGTTTGGTGGTACTGAACGGTTACGGCATCGTGGGCAATAGCTGATGCAACCGAAGAGATCCTTGTACTGAAGTGAGTCTCAATCGTATCAATAGCTTGCAAAGTTCTATGCCCTAAAATGAGGGTACGATTTTTTTCGTCCCAATTAATGCAGACGAGAGTCTTAATCCAGCGCTCAAAATCTTGTTGGTCAATAATATTGGCCAGCTGGATTAAACATTGTTCCCAGAAATTCATAAAGACACTCCGAGCAACTTTTATATTTTTTATAAACAAAGTAAGAATAACAACGGGGAAAACTACATCCGTATCCCCTCACATATTCGTAGACGCTAGAGAAAGTAAGAGCGCCACACCAATAGCCGTCGAAGCTAATGATTTAAAGATTCAGCGACTAGAAAAATAGTCTTTTAATTTGTCAAATTGACAAATTCCAATAAAAACAAATAATTATTAATTGTTTTTATATAAAAAAAGATAACTTTCAGACGAAAAAGCCTCCCGGATGTAGGAAGCTTTGAGTCATTGTACTGATAAAAAAAAGGCTCTGTTTTGTTGAGGTTGCTTAAATAATAGGCAGTCAACTGTGGATAACTCAAAATATTTTTACCACTACTAATAAAAACACTAGATATTGGATAAAAAATTTTTTTACCTAAACCTAGTGTTTTTCCTACTAACAAATTCAGATTCACTTGTTCTAGTGAAAAGATTCCCTAAGATATTAAAAAACTTGACAAAACATAGGTTTTTGATGTGTAATACCATGTTTTTCACGGATCTGAAACAACCAAGGCCGAAGTGAAAGGCCGGGGAGGGGTCTGTGTTCGGGATCCCTACAGTGATCTCTGTAAGATTTTTACTATCCAATATTTTTTAAGGATTGTCGTCATGGCTACCAAACGTACTTATCAACCGTCTAAGGTCAAGCGTGCTCGTACGCATGGCTTCTTGGTTCGCAGTCGTACCAAGGGCGGTCGTCGTGTCTTGGCTGCTCGCCGCGCCAAGGGACGTCACGTTCTCGCTCTCTAATTGAGAGAATCTCACGGCGGAAGTTGGCCGTGAATGCTACGGTTAATAAACCGAATGGGCTGCCTCGAAGTATCCGTTTGATAAAATCGGCGGAGTTCGGGGCGGTTTTGTCTGCAAACAAAACGAAATTAATCCGAAGCTATTCGGATTTTTTCACAATTAGTGCCTTAAAGACTGATCAAATCGGATTGGTCCGCTTTGGGTTTACCGTTGGTAAACAAAATGCTCATTTATCAGTCGAAAGGGCATTAGTGAAACGATTGTTGCGAGAAAAAGCCCGAACGAGTCGTCAAACACTTATTCAAGCGCTTGCAGATCGACAATATGGTTTAGATATTAATTGCCGATTGAAGCGTAAATTGCCAGATTGCAGTCAACAAGACTTAAGTAAGAAGGCAAGAAAAATTTTAATTCGAAACGACATTGAAAAACTCTTTGGGTATTTTTTGTCCAAAGTGTCTGTCTCATCGAGGGAATCAAAGTGAATGCCCCGAGGTCCGTACTGATTGCATGTATTCGGTTTTACCAACTCGTGCTATCACCTTGGATCGGCAGGGAGTGTCGGTTTCATCCGACCTGTTCACAGTACTCAATAGAGGCCATTGAACGTTTTGGAGTTTTAAAAGGAAGTTGGTTAATGGTGGCGAGGATTGTTCGTTGCAATCCTTTTGGGGGCCATGGTTACGACCCGGTGCCGGCGTCTTTTCAATGGTTTCCTTGGAGACACCATAACTGATTTTTCATTATTTCAACGATAGATAAGAGAGTCCATATGGGACGCGAACTACAACGTGCTTTTTTGTGGATGATTTTCTTGTTGGCCCTTTTCATGCTTTGGGATGCATGGCAGGTGCGCAACGGTAATCCATCCTTCTTTGGAACTCCTGAAGCCGTTCAGGAACAAGTGGTTGAAAATGCAAACACCACGGCAGCAGCTGGGGATGTAAAGGTTCCTGCTGACAGCAAAGCGGTTGCATCTGAAGTCAATGTAACGATTACCCAACCGGTAGTTGTGACCACTGATCTTTTCAAAATCACTTTTGATGCTAATGGCGCTTCAGTAGCTCGTGCAGAGTTATTAAAGGAACGTCAAACGCCGGATTGGAAAACGCGGGGCTTGCCTGGCTTAATTTTGGGTGAGGAAGAGCAACAAGACGCTGGTAATGTGGTTTTGTTTGACACCTCTGCGCAGCATGTTTATAAGGCAGAGACCGGTCTTGTCGGTGGCAACTTCCCGAACCATCGCACAGCCTTCCGCTTAATCAGTGACACGTTGGATATGAAAGAGGGACAGGATACTCTTAATGTGAGTTTTGCTGCTTCTCAAGGCAACGTTGAATTGATTAAAACGTATGTGTTCCATCGTGGACATTATGGTATCGACGTTAAGCACGAAGTGCGTAACAAGGGCAATGTGGCTATTTCTCCGTCTGTTTATATGCAGTTGACACGTGACGACGGTAAAGTGGCTAGCGATAGCGCTTTCTACAATACGTTTACGGGGCCTGCTGCTTATACAGAAGCTGAAAAGTTCCAAAAGATTGATTTTGATTCCATCGCGGATAATGACACCGATCTTCCTTCTCAGTCGAATGAAGGTTGGATTGCCATGTTGCAACATTATTTCTTAACAGCATGGGTCCCTCAGCAAGACATTAACCGTGAACTTTATACTCGTCAGCTTGATAAGCATCTTTATGCCATCGGTTCTATCGTTGCGGTGGGAGAAGTTGCTCCGGGAGCTGAAAAAGTGGTTGACAGCACGCTTTATGTCGGTCCTCAAGATCAGCGCCGTTTAGAGTACATTGCTCCGAACCTTGATTTGGTGGTGGATTACGGTTGGTTGACTTTCTTGGCTAAGCCGATTTATTGGTTGTTGGCTTTCCTTCAAGGACTGGTCGGTAACTGGGGTTGGGCTATTGTTTTGTTGACCGTGTTAGTTAAGGCAATTCTCTATCCGATTTCGGCTGCTGGCTACAAGTCCATGGCTCGTATGCGTGATGTCGCTCCGCGTATGAAGGCTATTCAAGAGAAATATGGCAATGATAAGCAAGCGCTTAATCAAGCAATGATGGAACTGTATCGTCGCGAAAAGATTAACCCTGCCGGCGGTTGTTTCCCGATCTTGCTTCAAATTCCCGTGTTCTTGGCCTTGTATTGGGTGCTGTTGGCCACAGTGGAATTGCGTGGGGCTAGCTGGCTGCTTTGGGTCAATGATTTGGCCAGCCCGGATCCGTATTTGATTCTTCCGCTGTTGATGGTCGCTACAATGATCATTCAGATGAAGATCAGTCCGCGTCCGACTGACCCGACTCAGGCTAAAGTTATGATGATTATGCCTGTTGTCTTTGGTGTGATGTTCTTCTTCTTTGCTTCTGGTTTGGTTCTGTACTGGTTGACGAATAACGTCTTGTCCATCTGGCAACAATGGTACGTCAACAAGCAGATTGAGAAGGAAAGAATCAAGAGAACAATCTCTTAAAGATAAGGTCTTTTGATGATGAAAAGAGGCTCTGGACGGGCCTCTTTTTTATTGCCTTGATTGACCCAAAAACACCAGTAGAGGCCACAGCCAGACAGAGGCGAACCACAACAATATGAACCTTAATGAAAGTCGTTTTTTCTCGGATTTATACGTCTTGAAAAAGATAGTAATAGCGCCTGAAATAACCCAAAGCAAAATGGCCCCATATACCATGACACGTACTTCATAGCTATCACCAATAAAAGAAGCGACGTAAGCAGAAACGGGTACTGATGCAGCAATAGCGAAACAGGCCCCAATCAGGGCGTTGCCAAAAAAAGGGGATTCATTATCTTTAAGTGACATAGGTATTGGAAATTAATTGTTCATGGTAAAAATTTAGCAAAATTTATCATTGAGTTGATAAAGACGAACAGTACGGTGCGATAATTAGCCTTATTTTCAGAGGTTTATATGCCAATTTATTCTGACAAAGATCCTATTGTTGCAATTGCTACCGCTTCCGGAAGAGGTGGTGTTGGCATTGTGAGACTATCAGCAGATGATAGCTTTATTGAGGGCTTTATCAAAGATTTTTTTGGTCCTTCAGAGCATTTTAAAGCTAGATATGCTCATTACCGTCCGTTTAAAGATCGCAATGGAAACCAGATTGATGAAGGGTTGGCCTTATATTTTCCTGCGCCTAAGTCTTACACTGGAGAGTCCGTATTAGAGCTACAAGCTCATGGTGGCCCTGTCATTTTGAAGTTACTTCTTCAAGAGATTTTACGTGTCGGTAAAAGCAAAGGATTACGTTTAGCAGAGCCTGGCGAATTTACCAAGAGAGCATTTTTAAACGGGAGAATTGATTTATCACAGGCCGAAGCCGTTGCTGATTTGATTGACGCCACAACAGAGGGGGCAGCTCGGGCAGCGTCTCGTTCATTAAGTGGAGCTTTTTCGTCTTGTATTCATAAGGTGGGGGATAAAGTTATTGAACTTAGGGCCTTAATTGAGGCTATTTTGGATTTTCCAGAGGAAGAAATTGACTTTATCCAAAGTACACAGGCTCGTGAACGTCTTTTGAGTATTACAAAAGAGTTTGAGGAGCTTATGCACCAGTCACAGCAAGGCTCCATCCTGCGAGAGGGGGTAACAGTAGTTTTGGTGGGCAGTCCCAATGTAGGAAAATCGAGCCTTATGAATCAGTTGAGTGGTTCGGATGTGGCTATTGTGACCGATGTAGCGGGTACCACTAGGGACAAAATTGAGAATCAGATTTCAATTGAAGGGGTGGCTTTAAGACTAGTTGATACGGCTGGCGTGCGTGAAACGACCGATAAGGTTGAATCAATCGGTATTGAGAGAACTCTACAAGCCGTAGAAAGCGCTGATATTGTGCTGCATTTAATTGATGCGACGAATGAAAATTCCGATGAAGAAGGGCAAAAAATACTAAAACAAGTGATGCAGAGGGTTTCAGCTGGTGTTCCGGTTCTGCAGGTTTTCAATAAGTGTGATTTAAATGCCGAAATTAATTGGAAAGGGGAGTGGATCGGTATTTCTGCTAAAACGGGTGAAGGTATTCCTGAATTAAAACAAAAATTACTTACTCTTGTTGGTTGGGAAAATAAACCTGAATCGACATTTTTAGCGAGAGAACGTCATTTAGAAGCGCTTAAAGAGGCTTATGAACACTTAAAATTAGCCAATCAATTTGTTAATCTTGAAAATCCCCCATTAGATTTATTGGCAGAGGAATTACGTCTTTGTAATGAATCGTTAGGATTTATTCTTGGTGAAACTACCCCTGATGATTTATTGGGAATGATTTTTAGTAGATTTTGTATTGGTAAGTAATTGATTTTATTAAATAAATTGTAAATCAATAATAATCTGTTTCACGTGAAACGAGGAAAAAATGGATTATCCGGTTCGATTTGATGTAATTGTTGTTGGGTGTGGACATGCGGGAGCAGAAGCTTGTCTCGCGTCTGCAAGAATGGGTTGTAAAACCTTGTTGTTGACCCATAATGTAGAGACGATTGGGCAACTGTCTTGTAATCCATCAATTGGTGGGATTGGAAAAAGTCACTTGGTAAAAGAAGTAGATGCTATGGGTGGAGTCATGGCTCAGGTGACAGATGAATCGGGGATTCAATTTCGAGTTTTAAATAGTTCAAAAGGTCCTGCTGTTAGAGCCACTAGAGCGCAAATTGACCGAGAGTTATATCGGGTTGCAATGAGAAAGACCATTGAGAAGCAGGAAAATTTATGGGTCTATCAACAGGGGGTAGATGATTTAATTGTCGAAAATGGTAGGGCTGTAGGAGTCGTTACTCAAACCAATGTTCGTTTTTATTCGAAGGCCGTGGTCATAACAGCTGGAACATTTTTGCATGGGTTAATTCATATTGGTCTTGAACATTATCCGGCAGGTAGAGTTGGTGATCCGGCCAGTATTAAACTAGCTCAGCGATTAATCGATTTAGGTCTTCCTAAAGGACGATTAAAGACAGGTACGCCAGCACGAATAGATGGACGAACAATTGATTTTTCTCGTTGTGAAAAACAGTTGGGGGATTTTGATCCTATTCCTAGTTTCTCTTTGTTGGAACCTCAAAAAACTCATCCGGAGCAGGTTCCGTGTTGGATCACTAATACTAATGTTAAAACGCATGAAATTATTCGCGCGAATCTTGATCGCTCACCCATGTTCTCAGGAATAATTGAGGGGATTGGTCCGCGTTATTGTCCGTCTATTGAAGATAAGGTCGTGCGTTTTGCAAGTAAAGATTCACATCATGTGTTCTTAGAGCCGGAAGGTTTGAATACTCATGTGTATTATCCGAATGGAATTTCTTCGAGTCTACCGTTTGATGTTCAAATTGCTTTTATGCACACAATTCCAGGTTTGGAAAGCGCACATTTTATTCGTCCCGCTTATGCAATTGAATACGATTACTATGATCCTAGAGAATTAAAAACGAGTTTAGAAACAAAAAGTATCGATGGCCTGTTTTTTGCTGGACAAATTAATGGCACAACGGGCTATGAAGAAGCAGCTGCTCAAGGTCTTTTGGCGGGTTTGAATGCTGCCTTGCAAGTTAAAGACAAAGATTCGTGGGTTCCTAGAAGAGATCAAGCTTATCTTGGTGTTATGGTTGATGATCTTATTACAAAAGGGGTCACTGAGCCGTATCGTATGTTCACTTCAAGAGCAGAATATAGATTGAGTTTAAGAGAAGATAATGCAGATGAAAGATTAACTCAAATCGGCAGAAATTTGGGTCTTGTTGATGATGTGAGATGGGAGTTTTTTAATAGAAAAAAAGAAGCCATTGAAAAAGAATTGCAACGTTTGAGAAGTACCTGGGTGTATCCCTCTTTGATTAATGAGGAAGAGTCTGTACGAGTATTAGGTACTAAGTTAGAACGAGAGTATTCGTTATTCAATTTGTTATCTCGTCCGAATGTTTCACATGAAACACTTAAAACTTTAAGAAAAAATGATGGTGAATTGGTCTCCGATGATATAAATCTTAGTCAGTCTGAAGTCGAGCAGATTGAAATTACAGCAAAATATTCTGGATACATTAACAGACAAAAAGAAGAGGTATCTAAACTTCTGGAACATGAAACAACAAAGATTCCCTCTAATTTTGATTACGATAAAGTCAAAGGTTTGTCCTTTGAAGTTCGGCAAAAATTGAAAGCTCATCGGCCAGAAACAATAGGTCAAGCCGGTCGGATTAGTGGAGTAACACCGGCCGCCATAAGTTTGCTTCTCATTTTTATTAAATCTCGTAAATGGATGGAATAGTTGGTGTAATGATGTTTTTTTTAGATCAAAAAAGATTACAAGAGGGGATTAAGGAATTAAATTTATCTGCATCTGATAAGCAACTCCAGATGTTGGATAAGTATTCTGAGCTTTTATTCAAGTGGAATAAAACTTACAACCTAACAGCGATTACGGATAAAGATGATGTGCTAACGCATCATATTCTCGATTCTTTATCCGTCGTAAATGTATTTAAAAACTATTTAGCTCCAAACGGCTCTATGCTTGATGTGGGCTCTGGCGGAGGTTTACCAGCTATTCCCATTGCTATTATGTTGCCGAATTGTAAAGTCTCAATGGTTGAAACAGTGGGGAAAAAAGCTGCTTTTTTGAGACAAGTGACTTTAAATTTAAAACTAACTAATGTACAAGTTTTTCATGAAAGAGTCGAAAATTTAAATCATCCGCCTTTCGATGTAATTTCTTCTAGAGCTTTTTCCTCTCTTAAAAATTTCATTGACCTCTCAAAACATTTATTAAAAGAAGATGGATATTGGTTAGCGTTAAAAGGTCAGAAGCCTGAAGCTGAATTAAAAGAGATAAAAAATGTTGTTTCAATCATAGTACAGGAAGTAAAAGTTCCTTTCTTAAATGAAAATCGCAATATCGTTATAGTAAAGAATGAATAATTGCGTTTTAATTAAGTTTTTTATAAATATATATTGCACAAAAATTAGGCAAAAATAGAAAAATAGCATATATATCAAATAGATGGTTAACTATTTGAGACGTATGTGTTAAATGTAAATTGCCTAATAAATAAGCAAATAGGGTAAACATTTAAAATAATATTAATATTGATATGTTTCATGTGAAACATGTAAGAAAAAGATTTTTTATTTTTGGGAAATAACTTCTTAAAAACGAGATTTTTTTTCTTTGTTATGTAACAATGCAACTTGATCTGACTTTTTGTCCATTGGAAAGAGGTTTGTGGTGTTTGATCAAGTTATCAGCACTTTTTTGTTTGCTTTCGCATCATTTATTCCAGTTTTAAATCCTTTTGGTGGGGCAATGTTCTTTTTGGCCCTTACGCCTAATATTGATGACGAAACGCGAAAAATGATGGTTAATCGAATCGTTTTTTATTCGATGATCATCATGTTAGTGAGTCTTTTTGCGGGACATTTAATACTGAGTTTCTTTGGTATTTCAATGGGTGTTTTGCGAGTAGGGGGTGGCTTAGTTCTGATTTCTGCGGGTTGGAAAGCCTTAAATGAAGCAACTCATGATGACACGGAAAATACATCCATTGAACCTCCAAAATCTAGAAAAAAATTACTTTCAATGGCCTTTTATCCTATTACGTTGCCTCTAACCATGGGGCCAGGGATGATTGCTGTATCAACGGCGATTGGTACAGGTATGATCGGTCATGGAACTGCAAATTTGGTAGGTTGTTTGTTAGCAACTTTAGCTACTCTTTTAACGGTCTACGTATGTTATAGATACTGCGATAGGGTAAGTCAGGCCGTTGGAGCAACCGGTGCGGACGCTTTGTCTCGAGTGTTTGCATTCATTCTTCTGTGTATTGGTATATCAATTCTCTGGCAAGGTTTTACCGAATTATGGTTAGCCATGCCGAAAGCGTAAGGGTCTATAAATGGCTTTAACATTCTGTGTAGCTAATCAGAAAGGTGGTGTAGGCAAAACAACTACAGCTGTCAATCTTTCTGCTGCTTTGGCTAAATTAAAACAAAAGGTCCTTTTAATTGATTTGGATCCTCAAGGAAATGCAACGACCGGTAGTGGAGTAAGTAAGGATTCCATTACCGAGACGGTTTATCCACTCTTATTTGGTCAAGCAACATTTGAGCAAGTTGTTGTTCATTCTGAAGACGCCGGATATGATATTTTGCCGGCGAATCGTGAATTGGCTGGTGCAGAAGTCGAGTTGGTACAACTAGAAGATCGCGATGAAAGGCTTAAGAATATTCTGAAAGAACAGGATAAAAATTACGATTTTGTAATTATCGACTGTCCCCCTTCCTTGTCCATGCTAACAATTAATGCCTTGTGTTCGGCCCGTGGTGTAATTGTTCCTATGCAGTGTGAGTACTTTGCAATGGAAGGGTTAACGGATTTGATCGGGTCTGTCAGAAGAATTCAAGCGGCAAAAAATTCTGATTTGACCTTGATTGGTTTATTGCGGGTGATGTTTGATCCGCGAGTGACTCTGCAGCAGCAAGTCAGTGAGCAATTGAAGGAATATTTTGGTGACAAAGTATTCAAGACGGTCATACCACGTAATGTTCGCTTGGCAGAGGCTCCGAGTTATGGTCTGCCGGGGGTTTTGTATGATAAGTCCAGCAAAGGAGCAAAGGCTTATCAGGAATTTGGCGCTGAATTTCTAAAACGAATGAAAAAGTATAAGAAGCAAAGCAAGGAGAAATAGAATGGTTGTGAAAAAAAGAAGTGGTCTGGGCAAAGGGCTCGATGCTTTGCTTGGTAAGAAAGATGAGGTGGTGATTACCATTTCTGATGCCAAGGGTGATGCGGCCGGGGAATTAGAAATTGAAAAAATCCAACCGGGTGAGTATCAGCCTCGCACGAAGATGGATAAAAATTCTTTGGAGGAACTCGCTCAGTCTATCCGTGAGCAAGGTTTAATTTCTCCGATTTTAGTGCGGCCGATTGGTAAAAATCGTTATGAGATTATTGCCGGCGAAAGACGCTATCAAGCCTCAAAAATGGCCGGATTAAAAAAAGTCCCCGTACTTATCCGAAAGATTTCAAATGAGAAAGCACTGGCTTGGGCTCTTATTGAAAATATTCAAAGAGAAGATCTCAATCCCTTGGAAGAGGCGGCAGGCATTCAACGACTGCTCGATGAATTTCATATGACTCATGAAACGGCTTCTCAAGCAATTGGAAGAAGTCGTACCGCGACCACTAACTTACTAAGACTATTGAACTTGGCCAAACCTGTTCAGGATCACTTAATGGCCAATGAAATATCCATGGGACATGCACGCGCTTTGCTCAGTCTTGAACCGGCTATGCAAGTGGCTATCGCTCAGGAAATTATTAAAAAGGGTCTATCTGTCAGACAAGTTGAAACACTTGTGGCCGATATGGCTCAGAGAAAACAGAAAAAGGGGAAAGAGGTCAAGAAAATTCACAAGGATGCTGACACTCTTCGTTTAGAAGAGGATCTTTCTGATTATTTGGGTGCAACGGTGAAGATTCAGTCGAACCAAAAGGGTAAGGGGAAACTTATTATTGAATTCTCTAACCTAGATCAGTTTGACGGGATCATTTCTCATTTTGGAACGTTCGATTAAAACGTTCTGAAAAATGTCCGATAGGATTAAGGGTTTACACCGTTAAAACCTTGGTGTAAACCCTTGTTTCTATAGGTTACCTATCGTATAATTCGCGCAGAATAATGGTTTGTAGGGTATCTACTGACTTTTATGAAGAAAATAGTACTTCTGCAAATCGTTGCCACTATTGGAGTTGCTGTAGTTTCCGCTCTGCTCGGAGGGGAGAGTGCAGCTCTTTCGGCGTTCCTGGCGGGCTTAGCTTGTTTGGTGCCGAATGCGTTATTTGCGTTGAATTTGAGTGTCTTCGTTAAGTTAAGTCCTTCATATTCTCCGCTTTTCTTCTTTATTGGCGAGTTCGTTAAGATCATCGCAATTGTGCTGTTGTTGTGCTTGATTGTGATGTTGTATGAGGACTTGATTTGGCCCGCAATGATCGCTTCGGTCATTGTGGTCTTAAATTGTTCCTTTTTGGGACTTCTAACCCGAGAATAAACATGGCAGCTGAAGCTCTCACCGCTACCGAGTATATTACTCACCACCTTCATCACCTGTCGACCACTGAGCAGTCATCTATTATTGACTTCTCTGTGCTCAATATGGATACCATTGTTTTTTCCATTTTGATGATGGCTTGTGCGCTCTATTTGATGTACAAAGGAGCAAAGAAGGCTACATCTGGCGTGCCCGGTAAATGGCAATGTGCCGTTGAAATGCTCGTCGAATTTGTGAATGAACAGGCTAAATCCATTGTCCACGGCGATCGTACGTTTATCGCTCCGTTGGCATTGACGGTGTTTGTCTGGGTGGTTTTGATGAATGCCATCGACTTGATCCCGGTAGATTTACTGCCGACGATCGCCGGTTGGTTAGGTATTCATTATTTGCGTCCGCTGCCCACTGCTGATTTAAACGGTACGATGGGTATTTCTGTGGGCGTGCTGTTCCTCATGATTTATTACGGCATTAAGATCAAAGGTGTTGGCGGATTTAGCCGCGAACTTTTCGTTGCTCCGTTTGGTAACTATCCTTTGCTCTGGCCGTTTAACTTCGCATTGAATATCATCGAATATTTGGCCAAGTGCGTCTCTTTGGGCATGCGGTTGTTCGGTAATATGTATGCAGGGGAATTGTTGTTCTTCTTGATTGCACTGTTGGGTAGTCTCTGGGTCGGTTTTGACGGCCTGAGCATCTTCGGTGTATTCGGACACGCTGTGGCAGGGATCTGCTGGTGGCTCTTCCACGTGTTGATTGTTATCTTACAAGCCTTCATCATGATGATGTTGACCTTGGTTTACATCGGTCAAGCTCATGAAGGTCACTAACACTAGCTTTTAACTTAACTTTTTCTTTTTATTAACTTTTACTCCATTTTTAAGGATTAAGGAGTTTTGCAATGACCAACGTCGCTTTTGTTGCCTTGGCTGCTGGCCTCATCATCGGTCTCGGTGCTATCGGTGCTTGTATCGGTATCGGTATCATGGGTTCCAAGTACCTCGAAGCCGCTGCCCGTCAACCTGAATTGATGAATGCCTTGCAAACCAAGATGTTCTTGTTAGCTGGTCTTATCGACGCCGCCTTCTTGATCGGTGTTGGTATCGCCATGATGTTCGCTTTTGCCAATCCGTTCGTCGGCTAATAAAAGCTTTTTAGTTTCTTTTATTAACGACGTCAGTGAGCACTCACAAAGTAGGTGGGCCTGCGAACTGACATAACGGGGTTCAAATAATGAACATCAACGCTTCTCTGTTTGTACAGATGGCCGTGTTCTTCTTCGGTGCTTGGGTCACCATGAAGTACATTTGGCCGCCGCTTATTCGAGCAATCGAAGAACGGCAAAAGAAGATTGACGAAGGTTTGGCAGCTGCCGACAAAGGTGAAATGGCCTTAGCGGAAGCCCAAAAGGAAGGTCAAGCGATTAAGGCTGAAGCCCGTGCTCAAGCTTTGGCGATCATGAATGACGGCGAAAAGCGCGGTCAGGCTATTGTTGAAGAAGCAAAAGCCCAGGCCCAAGTTGAAGCCGATCGTATCATCGAAGCTGCTAAGGCTGAAGTGGCTCAAGAAGCCGAACGTTTGCGCGAACAGTTGCGTGAAGAAGTCGCTCGCTTGGCTGTTGCCGGTGCCGAGCAAATCCTTCGTCGCGAAGTTGACACTAAAGTTCACGCTCAAATGCTTGAACAATTGAAGGCTAAGCTTTAATTATGGCTGAACTTTCGACGATTGCCCGTCCCTATGCGCATGCAATGCTTTTGGCTTTGCAAGACGCCAATAAGGGACCCGAAGAAGCTGCCGATTTGGCTGCTGTTCTGGATGGTATTGCCCAAGTGGTGACCACACCCGAATTAGTTTCTGTGATCGGAGATCCTAAACTGAGTTCGGAACAAATCTACGATCTCATCATTGCCGGTCTCGGACAAACAAAATTGCCCGAAGAGGCCGCCAATCTTTTGAAGGTGGTCGTTGAGAACGGTCGCTTGGAAGCCGTGCCGGAAATCGCACGTCAATTCCGCGAACTTAAAAATCAATCCGAAGGCGTTGCAGACGCCTATATTGAATCCGCTATGCCTATGACGCAAGCGGAAGTAGATGACTTGGTTGCTGGCCTCGGAAAACGTTTCCCTGGCTTGAAGCTCACGCCGGTAGTCACGATCAATGAAGCTTTGATCGGTGGTGTTCGCGTGCGTGTTGGCGACAGAGTTTTGGACGGATCGATTCAGACGCGACTTGCTCAAATGCAAGAGGCACTCACCGCATAAATTTCGGAGCTGTAAGACATGCAACTCAATCCTAGTGAAATCAGCGATCTGCTGAAAAAGCGTATCGAAGGCCTTGGGGTCTCCGCTGATCTTCGCACCCAAGGTACCGTGGTCTCTGTGACCGACGGTATTTGCCGTGTTCACGGTCTTTCTGACGTGATGCAAGGCGAAATGTTGGAATTCCCCAACAGCACGTACGGTTTGGCTTTGAACCTTGAACGTGACTCTGTGGGTGCGGTTATTCTTGGTAGTTATGAGCACATTAGTGAAGGCGACATCGTTAAGACGACGGGCCGCATTCTCTCTGTGCCTGTTGGTCCGAAGTTGATTGGCCGTGTGGTCAATGCTTTGGGTCAACCGATCGATGGCAAGGGCCCGATCGACACGGACGAATATGACGTGGTCGAAAAAGTGGCTCCTGGTGTTATTGATCGTCAATCCGTTTCTCAACCGGTTCAAACCGGTTTGAAGTCCATTGACGCCATGGTGCCGATCGGCCGTGGTCAACGTGAATTGATCATTGGTGACCGTCAAACGGGTAAGACCGCTGTGGCCTTGGACACGATTATTAACCAAAAGGGCAAAGATCTGATTTGCGTTTACGTCGCAATAGGTCAAAAGGCTTCCACTATTGCAAACGTTGTTCGTAAGTTAGAAGAACACGGTGCAATGGACTACACGATTGTTGTGGCTGCCTCTGCCTCTGAATCTGCTGCGTTGCAGTACATCGCCCCGTACGCTGGTGCTACGATGGGTGAATACTTCCGCGACCGTGGCCAAGATTCTTTGATCGTTTATGACGACTTGACCAAGCAAGCTTGGGCATATCGCCAAATCTCCTTGCTGTTGCGTCGTCCGCCGGGACGTGAAGCTTATCCTGGTGACGTTTTCTACTTGCACAGCCGCTTGCTCGAACGTGCGGCTCGTGTGAATGCTGATTACGTGGAACGTTTCACCAAGGGTGCTGTCAAAGGTAAGACGGGTTCTATGACCGCATTGCCGATCATTGAAACGCAAGCCGGTGACGTGACCGCTTTCGTGCCGACCAATGTGATTTCTATTACTGACGGTCAGATCTTCTTGGAAACCGACCTTTTCAACGCCGGTATCCGTCCTGCTATCAACCCGGGTATCTCTGTGTCCCGTGTGGGTGGTGCAGCTCAAACGAAGATTATTAAGAAGTTGGGCGGCGGTGTTCGCTTGGCTTTGGCTCAGTATCGTGAATTGGCTGCTTTTGCTCAGTTTGCCTCTGACTTGGACGAAGCAACTCGTAAGCAATTGGATCGCGGTAAGGTTGTGACCGAACTGATGAAGCAACCGCAATATCAACCGTTACAGGTTTGGGAAGAAGCTTTGGTGCTCTTCTGCGTGGAACAAGGCATTTATGACGATGTCGACGCTAAGGATGCACTGCGCTTTGAAAAGGCTTGCCGTGAATTTGTGGTCAACCACCACGCTGATTTGGTTCAACGCATCGAAGAAAAGAAGGAATTGGTCGCTGAAGACAAAGAACTTCTTTTGGCTGCGGTGAATGAATTTAAGAAAAACGGCACCTACTAATTGGAAGTCGATTAACACCTAAGGGGACCACATGCCTAGTACCAAGGAAATTCGCGCCAAGATCAAGAGCGTACAAAATACGCGCAAGATCACTAAGGCGATGGAAATGGTAGCGGCATCGAAGATGCGCAAAGCGCAGGATCGCATGCATGCGGCTCGTCCTTACGGAGAAAGCATCCGTAATATCGTGGCTCATTTGGCCACGGCGACGACGAGCTACAAGCATCCTTTCTTGCGTCCGCATCCCACTACTGCTGCGAAAGTTGGTCTGATCATGGTGACGACGGACAAAGGTTTGGCCGGTGCTTTGAACACCAATATTCAACGTATGGTGCTCAATAAGATCAAGGATTGGAAGGCTGAAGGCGTAACCGTTGAGGGTACGGCTATCGGTAATAAGGGCCTTGGTTTTATGCAGCATGCCGGGGTGGATTTGCTCTCGCATGCCGTACAGTTGGGTGATCGTCCGCAATTGGAAAAATTGATTGGTGCGATCAATGTTCAACTTGAACAATACAGCGCCGGAAAGTTGGACAAGGTTTATCTTGCCTATTCACGTTTTGTGAATGCTATGAAGCAAGAACCTGTCATTGAACAGCTTTTGCCCTTGTCGAGTGATCGACTTGAGATGATTGGCGAAAAACGTCGGGATTATTCGTGGGATTATCTCTACGAACCCAGTGACGCCACGGTTCTCGATGTGCTGTTAAAGCGCTACATCGAAGCTTTAATTTACCAAGCCGTTGCAGAAAACATGGCTTCTGAACAAAGTGCTCGTATGGTTGCTATGAAGGCCGCCAGCGACAACGCCAAGAAGCTTATCGGTGATCTGCAATTGGTTTATAACAAGACCCGTCAAGCGGCCATCACGAAGGAAATTACTGAAATCGTTGGTGGTGCTGCCGCCGTGTCTTAAAGAGGATATCCCATGAGTATCGGACAGATCGTTCAGGTCATTGGCGCTGTGGTGGACATTGAGTTCCCGCGCGACCAAATGCCCAAAGTATACGATGCCCTTATCTTAGAAAAGGATGAAAAGAACACTCTTGCCGAAGAAGGTTTGACCTTTGAAGTGCAACAACAATTGGGCGACGGCGTGGTTCGTACCATTGCCATGGGCGCCTCTGAAGGTTTGCAACGCGGCATGAAGGTTCGTAGTACCGGCGCCGGTATTTCGGTGCCTGTCGGCCCGAAGACCTTGGGTCGCATTATGGACGTGTTGGGTCGCCCGATTGACAACTGCGGCCCGATCGGTGAAGACGAACGTCGTACGATTCACCAAGCTGCGCCTAAGTTTGACGAATTGAGCCCGTCTGTGGACTTGCTCGAAACCGGTATTAAGGTGATTGACTTGATTTGCCCGTTCGCTAAGGGCGGTAAGGTCGGTCTCTTCGGTGGTGCCGGTGTGGGTAAGACCGTGAACATGATGGAATTGATCAACAATATTGCTAAGGCTTATGGTGGTTATTCCGTGTTCGCCGGTGTGGGTGAACGTACCCGTGAAGGTAACGACTTCTACCACGAAATGGAAGAATCCCACGTGCTCGATAAGGTGGCCATGGTGTTCGGTCAGATGAACGAACCTCCGGGCAACCGTCTGCGTGTGGCTTTGACCGGTTTGACAATGGCTGAAGCTTTCCGTGACGAAGGCCGCGATATTCTGTTGTTCATCGACAACATTTATCGTTACACCTTGGCTGGTACGGAAGTGTCCGCTTTGCTCGGTCGTATGCCGTCTGCTGTGGGTTATCAACCGACCCTGGCTGAAGAAATGGGTAAGTTGCAAGAACGTATTGCTTCCACGAAGGTTGGTTCTATTACCTCCATTCAAGCTGTGTACGTGCCTGCTGACGACTTGACTGACCCGTCTCCGGCCACGACCTTCGGCCACTTGGACGCTACGGTTGTGTTGTCTCGTGACATCGCTGCTTTAGGTATTTACCCGGCTGTTGACCCGTTGGACTCCACGAGCCGCCAAGTTGATCCGTTGATCATCGGTGAAGAACACTACACGATTTGCCGTCGCGTTCAAGAAACCTTGCAACGTTACAAGGAATTGCGTGACATTATCGCCATTTTGGGTATGGATGAATTGGCTCCGGAAGATAAGCTTACGGTTATGCGTGCTCGTAAGATCCAACGCTTCCTGTCCCAACCGTTCCATGTGGCTGAAGTGTTCACGGGTGCTCCCGGCAAATATGTTCCGCTCAAAGAAACGATCCGCGGTTTCCGCATGATTGTTGACGGCGAATGCGACGCTTTGCCTGAACAAGCCTTCTACATGGTTGGTACGATCGACGAAGCCTTTGAAAAGGCTAAGACGATGCACTAATCGGGTTCGGTGATCAGGTGAAGTCAATCTTCACCTGACGCTGAAACACGACTACGGAGCAACTTATGTCTACGATTAAAGTTGACGTCGTTAGCGCCGAAGAGCAGATTTTCTCCGGAGACGCTGAGTTTGTCGCCCTTCCGGGTGAGGCCGGCGAATTGGGGATTCTGCCGCAACACGCACCGTTGATTTCTTTGATTAAACCGGGTTTTGTGCGCATCACAATGCCTGGCTCTAAAGAGGTCAAACAAGTGTTTGTTGCTGGTGGTGTAATCGAAGTGCAGCCTCAGCACGTCACGGTTCTGGCTGATACCGCTATTCGTTCCGAAGAAATGGATCGCGCCAAGACGGAAAAGGCTATGGCAGCTGCTCGCGAAGCGCGCAGCAAGGCTACGAGCGAAGCCGATTTGGCCAAGCTCGATGCGCAATTGGCTTTCTTGGCTGCTCAAATGGCAGCTATCGAAAAGCTCAAACGCCATCACTAAGCGCAAAAGCGACGAAGAAGGGCAGATGTGTGAAGACATCTGTCCTTTTTTGTTTTGTGTCATAACCCTTTAAATTCAATCGGCGTAGGATAAACATAAGAGGACGCCGTTGGGTGTGTGTCCCTGTGATTATTTGAGAGGAAGTATGAAGGTTCTTGTTTGTACGGATGGCTCTGAATTAAGCGAAAAAGCGATTGAAGCTGCTGTCGGAGTGGCGTTGCCTTTAAAGGCTGAATTGATCGGAATGACAGCTGTTAAGGGTGAGGAACCTAAGGACGGTTTGGCCGGCGAGAGCGAAGAGGTTCAAAAGCGCTTGAGCGTGATTTATGAGGCGGCTAAAGCTGCTCAATTGCCGTGCCGTGTTATGGCTATTCACGGTGAAGCACCTTGGCAGTGCATCATTAAGCTTGCTAAAGATGAAGACGTTGACTATGTGGTAATGGCAAGTCGCGGTATGGGTAGTATTGGCAGCTTGTTCATCGGTAGTGAAACTCAAAAGACGCTTGCGCAAATTGACCGTCCGGTGCTCGTTGTCCGCTAAACCTGACGTTCTTCCTATCTTGGCGTCTGTCTCTGTTAATCGGAGACAGGCGCTTTTAACACTCATTTAAGCCCCACTGACTATAGTGCCCCAAAGATTTTGTTCAGGCACTCGGATTGCGTCATCTGTTTGATGAGGAAGCGTTTTTGTCGGGAAGTTTCTCCGTTGACAATTTCTATGGTTGATTTGGAAACGGATAAAGTTTTCGCTAAAAAAGCGATGAGTGCGCTGTTGGCTTTGCCATCAACCGGTGGTGAAGCGATGGCAATTTTTAAACGTCCACCGTGCTCTCCCACAATAGCCGATCGTTTGGCGCCGGGTTGGGCATGAACGTCGATAAGAACATCAGAATTTCTAACAATCAACCAAGAAGGCGGAGCCATATTGGGTTCCTGTTAACCATGAGACCGGATAATGATACTTTTTTAAAAGCACTTTTGCGTCAAAAATGTGACTTTACGCCTGTTTGGCTAATGAGGCAGGCTGGACGCTACCTCCCTGAATACAATGCAACACGGGCACAAGCGGGCAGCTTTATGAAATTAGCTCAATCGCCTGAGTTGGCCTGTGAGGTGACATTGCAGCCGGTTGAACGGTTTAAACTTGATGCGGCGATTTTATTTTCGGACATTCTGACGGTTCCCGATGCTATGGGACTGGGCTTATCTTTTGTGGCAGGAGAAGGGCCTAAATTTGCCCAACCGGTTCGCCATGAAGAAGACGTCAAATTATTGAGGGTGCCGGATATTCAAAAGACTCTTCGTTATGTAACCGATGCTGTTTCGACCATTCGGAAAGCATTGAACAATCGTGTTCCGTTGATCGGTTTTTCAGGAAGTCCTTTTACTTTGGCCTGTTATATGGTTGAAGGGGGCTCAAGTAAGGATTACCGAACAATTAAAACGATGATGTATACCCGACCGGATCTCCTGCATCAAATTTTGGACATTAATGCCAGAAGCGTCACGGCCTACCTGAATGCTCAGATTGAGTCAGGAGCACAGGCGGTCCAGATTTTTGATACCTGGGGCGGCACGTTATCAAAGCCGGCCTTCAAAGAGTTTTCTTTGGCTTACATTCAAAAAATTATTGCCGGGTTGCATAAAACTTATGACAACGAGACAGTACCGGTGATTGTGTTTACAAAGGGAGGCGGGCAGTGGCTGCAAGCTATCGCCTCTTGCGGAGCGGATGCGGTTGGCTTGGATTGGACAACCAATCTCTCTGAAGCGCGAGCCAAGATTCAAGATAAGGTTGCCCTACAAGGCAACTTGGATCCGATGGTCTTATTTGGTTCGGAAGAAAAAATACGTCAAGAGGTCAGACGAGTAATTGACGATTTTGGTGTTGTCGGTAACGGCGGACATGTTTTCAATCTCGGACATGGTATCAATCAATTTACTCCACCCGAGGCTGTGGCTGTATTGGTCGATGAAGTTCATCGATACAGCACTTCATTTCATCGCTAAAGAGGACTTGTCCCCAAAGTTATCCACAGAAAAAGTGAACAAGTAAAAATCCTTGAAAATTAAATGGTTACAGAAATGTGACAGTTATAAGTATTTGATTTTTAAGAAATATTATAAAAATCCTCTGATTTCAGCAAGTTAAGCTCGAATCAGAGGATTTTGCTTAAAAAGTAATCACGAGAAAGGTTATCCACAAAGTTATCCACAAAAATGCACAAGATTGCGCTAATCGTTTGAAATTATGGAGTTTTCAGAAATTTGACTTTTCCACAGGATCAAAACGAGAGATTTGATTAGAAATGTAATTCTTTTTCTCTCTTAAACAGCTCTCGGATACAATGACACGCAAGTTAACTGAGGATTTTGTTGTTAATGCCTAGCCCCCGTTTTGTCAGTGTGGCACTGGATATTCCTTTATTGCCGCCGTTGACCTACAAAGTGATGGATGGGACATCCCCTAAGATTGGGGACCGCTGTGTTGTACCCATTGGTAACCGTTCGGCCGTGGGTCTTATTGTTGGCGTTAGCAATCAGACGGATATCGCTGAAGAAAAACAAAAAAGCTATATTCGGTTGCTCAATGAAACTGAGGCGTTAGGGGAAAGTTGGCTGAAGCTGACGAAATTTGCGTCGGATTACTATCAACACTCCTGGGGAGAAGTGGCCATTGCTGCCTTACCACCATTTTTCCGCAGTAAGCCCGGGCCTAAATATGAACAGTCTTTGGAAAGGCTGAGAAAACCATTTAAATTTAAAAAGACCAGTCAAGCAGTTCCCGCTTTACAACTCAACAATGAACAGACGGCAGCGGTAGAAACTTTGGCCGCAAGCTCAGGTTTTCGGACTTTTGTTTTGCATGGTGTGACGGGCAGCGGGAAAACAGAGGTTTATCTGCGGATGATGGAAAGAGTGTTTTCGGTCAACCCACAGGCACAAGTGCTTTTTCTTGTTCCCGAAATCAACTTGACACCACAACTGCAAGAACGAGTTAGGAGCCATTTCCCAGATCGATCCATGGCTACATTGCACTCGGGATTGGCCAATGGAGAAAGAGCCAGGGCCTGGTTGGCGGCGCATGAAAAACGTGTCCAAATATTGATTGGTACCCGCATGGCAATCTTTGCGGATATGCCCGATCTTGATCTGATCATTGTTGATGAAGAGCACGACTTGTCTTATAAGGCCGGTGACGGAATCCGGTATTCGGCTCGAGATTTGGCCGTGAAATTGGCCCAATTGCGTGGCATTGCGGTTGTGTTAGGATCGGCAACGCCATCGCTTGAGACCTGGAGCAGAGTTAAAAGCGGTCGCTATCACTTGTTAACCTTGAGTAAACGGGCTGTGCAAGGGGCGAAACTGCCGACCTTAAGTGTCGTCAATCCCAAAAATCAGAAATTGGTCAAAGGACTTTGTTCTGAAGTCATTGACGCTATTAGTGAGACACTTCAGAAAAATGAACAAGTCATCATTTTCTTAAATCGACGAGGTTATGCTCCTGTTTTGACCTGTCCGAGTTGTGGTTGGCTCTCCAAGTGTCCTCACTGTTCAACCTATGCGGTCTATCACAAGTTTCACGCGAAACTGATTTGCCATCACTGCGGGTGGTCCACGCCTGTTTACAGTCGCTGTCCGGATTGCGGCAATGTGGATTTACAGCCAATGGGAGCCGGCACGCAAAGAATTGAAGAAACATTGGAAGAGCTCTGGCCACAGGCGAGGATTTTAAGAATAGACCGCGACTCGACACAGCGAAAAAATGCAGCGAAGTTGGCTTTTGAGGCTGTCCATGCCGGCGATGTTGATATCTTGGTCGGCACTCAGATGGTGGCCAAGGGGCACGATTTTCAAAAAGTCTCCCTGGTGGTGGTCCTCAACATTGATGCTCAGTTAGTAAGTGCCAATCCCAGAAGCGAGGAAAGAGCGTTTGCCAATTTAATGCAAGTCGCCGGTCGTGCCGGCCGCTTTGGTTTGCCGGCCCGCATGATTGTTCAAAGTCGTTTTGGTGACAGGGAACTGTTTGCGGCGTTGGCCGAACAGAATTACTGCCGTTATGCAGACTCCCTTTTGGCAATTCGAAAGGCTGAAAACACGGTTCCTTTTGTTTGCCAGGCACTTTTATTGGCTGATGATGTCAAAATCGACAAGGTTCTTGAGTTTTTATCGCAAGCCCTGAGGCTGGGCGAGGATATTTTGGCGGCTCAAGTCAATCAACAGGTTGTCATCTATGATCCGATCCCCATGGCCGTGATGAAGGTGGCGGACAAGGAACGCGGCCAACTATTGGTAGAGGCCTCTTCAAGGGGAGCCATGGGGCTGTTTTTAAAACAATGGTATCGGGCGCTCAGTGAAATACGCTCATCGGTTCATTGGACAATGGATGTGGATCCCATCGACGTATGATGAAATTGCTCAATAAGTCTTTAGTGGCGGTGTCGGTCTTTTGTCTCATGGGCGTTGCTTTTGCCTCTGAAAGCCAACCCGAGTCCACCTCAATGCTCAGCGCCAAGGAAGTTGCATTATCAAATTCTTTGACCTGGCGGCGCAGCGGCATGCGCCATCTTTATGAACGGATGGATGCTGTCAGAAACGATGCTGATCAGGCAGGACGGTGGTCCGTCAAGCGGTATCAAAATTGGGAACAAGGCGAGATGAGTTGTGATCACCGCTTTGTTTTGCTTGGAGTGGATCGTCAGTTTTCAGATCACTTGATTCTTGGCAGTACCATGGATTTTGGCAAAGGCTCGTCCTATTACACACAAGGATCTTCAGCGACCGAAACAATGGGAGCAAGTGTTTATGGAACCTATCGTTGGGAGGATGGCTCTTATGTCGGCGGGCTATTAAAGCTTGGTGTGCTGCGCCTCAAGAGTCTGTTTTCCGGTGCAAAAGAAGAAAATTCCATGCAGGGACTTTACCTTGGGGCAGAGTACGGTCGACGTATGACACCTTGGTCTCGGGTGGTTTTAGATCCTCAAGTTCGTTTGACTTACAGCCGTCTGGGTTCGGAAGGCATGGAAATTCATAAAACCGATGTTCAATACGATGCAATAGAGAATCTCGTTGTGGCCTTAAGATTAAAAAGTGAAGTGACGTTGGGCGAATCCACTTCCACCTATTTTTTATTAGGTTACTACCGGGATCTTTTAGGACGCGTTTCAGGGCGGTATTTGCAAGCTCAAGATAGACAAACGTTTACCGATTCTGTGTTTAACACATGGGGGCGGGCAAGTTTCGGTGCTGATTATCAGGTTGATGATCGAATCACGGCCTCTATTGAAGCAGAGAAGACTTTCGGACGGGAGTATCAGGATCACACCCGATTAAGTTGCTCAGCCCGATACCGTTTTTAATTACACTTAATTACGAGACAGTCGTCATTCGTTTGACAAAAAGTCCTTTATAATCTGCAATTCCTGCCTCCGTGGTGAAGTGGATATCATGCGACCCTCCGAAGGTCGCGTCACAGGTTCGATTCCTGTCGGAGGTACCACCTAATAATAGTTGGCAAAAAAGCCATGTTTGTCCCTGTAGATATTGCCTATCACCGTCAATCCCGAGAGTTGGAGCTCACCTACGAGAATGGAGAAAACTTTCGGCTGCCGGCGGAATTTTTGAGGGTATTGAGTCCTTCGGCTGAAGTGCAGGGACATACGCCTGATCAGGCAAGACTTCCGGTTGGAAAACGTGAAGTCAGTATTGTTGCAATAGAGCCTGTCGGGTTGTATGCGATCAAAATAGTTTTTTCAGACGGCCATGATTCGGGTTATTACGACTGGGATTATTTGAGAAAACTTGCAGTCGATAAAGGGGCCTTGTGGGAAAATTACTTGGCTCGACTGGGGGAGCTTGGGGCGAGCCGAGAGCCCGATGATCCCAGAAACAAGCCGTTTGAATTACCGTTAAAGAAAACTTGTCACCACTGATATGTCTCAGGAAAATAACCGCCACGAAACCGACTTCGGTTTTAAACGCATTGCAGAAGAAGATAAAGCTAAACAAGTCAGGGAAGTATTTGATTCGGTCGCTCCCAAGTATGACTTAATGAATGATGTTTTGTCTTTTGGAATGCATCGTCTCTGGAAGCGATATGCCATTCATAAAGCCGATGTGGCCCGCGGGATGAAAGTTCTGGACTTGGCGGCCGGAACCGCGGACCTTTCGCTTCAGTTTGCTAAGCTCGTGGGTCGCGATGGCGAGGTTTGGCCGACGGATATTAACCGCTCCATGCTGAGTATCGGAGCAAAGCGTATGCGTGAGGCCGGATTTGACATGCCGGTTGTTCAATGCGACTGCGAAAAGTTGCCTTTCCCGGATGATACGTTTCACGTGGTGATGGTTAGTTTTGGTTTGCGCAATATGACGCATAAGGATCGCGCACTCAGTGAAATGCAAAGAGTGTGCAAACCGGGCGGCAAAGTGATGGTTTTGGAATTTTCCAAAATTAACAAATTACTGGCGCCGTTTTATGACTTTTATTCTTTCCGTCTGATGCCCTGGTTGGGCGGAAAGATATCCGGCGACAGTGAGAGCTACCGTTATTTGCCGGAGTCAATCCGTATGCATCCGAGTCAGCCGGTGTTGGCAGAAATGATGCGCGCGGCCGGTCTTGAAGATGTTCATTGGCACAATTTAACGTTTGGTGTTTGTGCCTTGCATATCGGTAGAAAGCCGATAAAGTAGTCGAGCAATAAGTTTTCCCTCTTAACCTGAAGGGGATTTTGTTTCAGGTCCTTAGGAGTTTTTCTCAATGAAAAAATGGATTGCGATTTTAGCGATTGGTTTGACCATGATGTCGCTATCAGTTTCTGCTGATGCGGCCAGACGTTTCGGAGGCGGTATGAGTTTCGGTCGTTCCGCCCCTACGCTTCAGAAAGCGACACCAGCGCCTTCAGCGGGCATTAACCAACAACGTGTTAATCCCCAACAGCAACAGCGCCAACAACAGGCCGCTCCCGCTCAGCAGCCGCGTCCTCAAACCGCGGCTCCCAGCCCCATGCGCGGCATGCTGATGGGTTTAGCTGCCGCATTAGGTATTACCGCTTTGGCTCATGCATTGGGTCTTGGCGAAGGCTTTGCCCAATTTTTGATGATCGCATTAATGGCGCTTGTGGCCTTTTACGTTATCAGAATGCTTTTGGGATTGTTCCTCGTGAAACGTAGGCCCGCGGGAATGCCGGGGCATTCCGCTGAAGCGTCTCGCCAAGATTCCATGCAAAGCCGCTACGATTATGCTTCTTCTGAGCCGCAGAGTTCGCAGAGCGCTTTCAGTGGTTCTTCGCCTATGGCCGGAAGTGTTTTAGATGAGCTTAATAATCCGACTTCCGCACAGAAAGTGGAACTGCCGGCCGATTTCGACGTGGAACAGTTCTTGAAAGTGGCAGAGGCCAATTTCGCTAAGATGCAAAAGGCTTGGGATACCGGTAATGTGACGTCGCTTTCTGACTTTACGACCGATGAAGTATTCCGTACCGTTACCCATCAGTTGCGTGAACGGGGAGCACAGGATTATCAGACTGAAATTGTGACGCTGAAATCAGACTTCCGTGGAATTGTGCGCGATGGTGAAGAGTACCTTGCCGGCGTTCATTTTGACGGGACGTTAAACGTGAGTGGCGAAGCAGAACGCGTGGATGAAACGTGGATTTTGACCAAACCCGTTCACGGTCAGGGCGGTTGGCTTTTGGCTGGTATTCACCAGGAATCCGAAGCGTAAATCGCACACTACGTCTTTAAAAAACAAAGGGCTGCATTTTTTAATGTGGCCCATTTTGTTTCCGGTCTTGTCTACTCAGAAGTGCTGGGAACGAATCGAGTACAATACGGTTAATTGACATATCTGTACTAAAAGTCATTTTATGAATATCGTTATTCTTGCCGCCGGCATGGGTAAACGGATGCGTTCGCGTCTACCGAAAGTGCTTCAGCCCCTTGCTGACAAGCCCATGCTTGAGCATGTCATTGAAAAAGCCCGTCTTTTAGGTTCCAATAATCGCTTAATCGTAGTCATTGGCCATGGTGCCGAGGCAGTAAAAGCGTATTTTGAAAAAGACGAAGATATCACTTTTGCTTTGCAAGCTGAACAGTTGGGAACGGGGCATGCATTGCTTCAAGCGTTGCCGTACTGTGATCAAAATGAACCCACTTTAGTGCTTTTGGGGGATGTGCCGCTGATTCGCCCTGAGACGCTGAAAGATTTGATTCAGGCTGCCGGCAGCGGCGTCGGACTTTTAACTGTTCGTTTAGATAACCCCAGGGGGTATGGTCGAATTGTTCGTCAAGACGGTGCCGTTTGTGCCATTGTGGAAGAAAAAGACGCTACCGATGAACAGCGTGCCATTAATGAAGTTAACACAGGCATTATGGTGTTGCCGACTCGGTATCTTGAGCGCTGGCTCAATGAATTGGGAAATGAAAACGCGCAAGGTGAATACTATTTGACCGATGTTATTGCCCGTGCGGTTTCCGAGGCAATCGCTGTCAATTCAGCGACGGCACAAACAGCCACGGAAGTCGAAGGTGTTAACAATAAGGTTCAGTTGGCCGCTCTTGAGCGAGCCTATCAGAAAGAGAACGCCCTGCGTTTGATGAATGATGGCGTGACCTTGATTGATCCCGATCGGATTGACGTTCGAGGGGAATTGATCTGCGGAAAGGATGTCACCATTGACGTCGGCTGTATTTTTAGCGGTAAGGTTGTTTTAGGTGACGGCGTTCGAGTCGGTGCCTATTGTGTGCTCAAAGACGTTGAAATTGGCGAAGGAACTGAAATTTTGCCGTTTTGCCACTTTGATGGTGCACAGGTGGGTAAAGAGGCTCGTTTGGGACCGTACAGCCGCCTGCGTCCGGGAACGACTTTGGCCGATCAGACGCATATCGGCAACTTTGTTGAAATTAAGAAATCCGTGGTTGGTCTGGGCAGTAAAGTAAACCACTTGTCGTATATCGGTGATACAGATATGGGGGCACGGGTTAATATCGGTGCTGGCACCATTACCTGTAACTACGATGGTGTCAATAAATTCAGAACCACGATTTTGGACGACGCTTTTATTGGTTCGGATACGCAACTTGTCGCGCCGGTGACAGTTGGCAAAGGGGCGACGCTTGGAGCGGGGACAACCCTTACCAAGAATGCTCCAGATGGTGAATTGACGATTGCCCGAGCACGCCAGATGACCATTAAAGGTTGGAAACGTCCGACGAAAAACAAATAAATTTAGCAATAAAGGAAAACATCATGTGCGGTATTGTTGCTGCGACTTCTAAACATCGGAATGTGGTGCCGCTTTTGGTTCAAGGATTAAAACGTCTTGAGTATCGCGGTTATGACAGCTGCGGTGTGGCCGTTTGGAATCAGGGCCTAAAGCGTGTCAGAAGCGTCTCGCGTGTCTCCGAGCTCTCTGAACAAATCAATAAGGATCAGTTGCAAGGCTTTTTAGGAATCGCTCACACTCGTTGGGCTACGCACGGCGAACCGTTGGTTTGCAATGCGCATCCGCATTTTTCCGGTGACCAAATCGCCTTGATTCATAACGGTATTATTGAAAACTATGAGGAAATCCGTGAGGAATTGGCGGCCAAAGGTGTTCAATTTACCAGTCAAACCGATACGGAAGTCTTGGCTCACTTGGTTCGTGACAAGTACACGGGCGATTTGTTGGGAGCCGTTCAAGCGGCATTAAATCGTGTACGTGGGGCCTACGCTATTGCCGTTTTCTGTAAGGAAGATCCCCATCGTGTCGTTGTGGCCCGCCAAGGTTCCCCCTTGGTTTTAGGGGTGGGCGATGGTGAGATGTTTGCCGCCTCGGATACGATGGCGCTTGCCGGCGAAACAGACCGTTTTATCTATCTAGAAGACGGCGATGTGGCGGATTTGTTGCCGCAAGGCTATCAAATCTACTCTCACCAAGGGACAGAGTTTATCCCGGTTGAAAGAGAAGTTCGCCAAATGGAAGCGTTTAGCAATGCCGTGGAGTTAGGACCGTATCGTCATTACATGCAAAAGGAAATCTTTGAGCAACCGAGAGCCATTGCCGATACGCTTGAGGCGGTGGGCGAAGTAACGCCAACTCTTTTTGGCGAAAAGGCCGGAGAAGTTTTCAAAGATATTCACCGTGTTTTAATGGTCGCTTGCGGAACCAGTTATTATGCGGCCTTGACTTCTAAGTACTGGATTGAAGGCATCGCGGGCATTCCTTGTGATGTGGAAATCGCAAGTGAGTATCGCTACCGTAAGAGCGTTCCGGATCCGAAGACCCTTGTTGTCACTATTTCTCAGTCCGGTGAAACGGCCGATACGTTAGCGGCATTAAAGCATGCACGAGACTTGGGAATGACACAGACGCTGACAATTTGCAATGTTTCCACGAGTGCCATGGTTCGCGAAAGTCTCTTGCGTTACATCACGCGTGCGGGGGTGGAAATCGGTGTGGCCTCCACGAAAGCCTTTACCACGCAATTAACAGCGCTCTTTTTACTGACATTGTGCTTGGCAAAGGTCAAGGGACGCTTGTCTGCTGAAGATGAAGACCAATACATGAAGCTTTTGCGCCATGTGCCCAAGGCAGTCAGTGCTGTATTGGCTCTGGAACCTCAAGTGATTGCCTGGGCTCAGCGTTTTGCAAGCAAGCAACATGCTTTGTTCTTAGGACGTGGTATTCACTATCCGATTGCTCTTGAAGGCGCTTTGAAATTAAAAGAAATCTCTTACATTCACGCGGAAGCCTATCCTGCCGGTGAACTCAAGCACGGTCCGCTGGCGTTGGTTGACGAGTCTATTCCTGTTGTGACGGTGGCGCCGAACGATGAATTGTTGGAAAAACTCAAGAGCAACATGAAAGAAGTGGAAGCGCGCAAGGGCGAACTTTATGTGTTTGCTGATGCCGATACCGGTTTGGAATCGAGCGAACACATTCACGTTATTCGTATGCCTGAAAACTACGGGCCGCTTTCGCCGATTTTGCACGTAATTCCGCTGCAACTTTTGGCTTATCACACGGCCTTTATTCGCGGCAACGATGTGGATAAACCGCGCAATTTGGCTAAGAGCGTTACAGTCGAGTAACCATTGTCAAGATAATGAAAAGCCCCGAAGATTGGAAATGAACTTCGGGGCTTTTTTGATAAAGCGCAGGTGGAATTTACATACCGGTCGCAAAGGCGCGGATGCCGGAGCCGATAAACTGCACGCCGATACAAACCAAGAGGAACCCCATTAATTTACTGACAATGATGGTGCCGGACGGGCCAAGTTTTCTACCGCAGAAGTCGGCAGAGCGCATGACTGCCCAACAGACCAGACAGCAAAAAACAATGGCAAGGGTCATCATGAAAAAGGTTGCGACTTGATCTTCCCAGTGGGGATATTCGGCAATTTCAGTGGAAAAACCGATGATAACAGCCATTGTGCCGGGACCGGCGATCATCGGCATGGCGATGGGGAAAAAAGCGTAATCCTCACGATCTCGACGGACCAACGGGGCTTTATTGGGAGAGGGGGTTTGTTGGCCAAAAAGCATTTGATAACCGATGACCGCAACCATGAAGCCGCCGGCGATTCGCAACGCCCCGTAGGAAATGCCGAAAAAAGCTAATAAGAGGTTGCCAGCCAATAAACTGACAAACATGATGATGCCGGCATAAATCGCAGCCCATCTCGCTTGAGACTTGCGCTGAGCTTCATCCATGCCTTGTGTGAGGCTGATGAAAAGCGGAATTTTGGACGGCGGGTTGGTGATCACTAAAAGACTGACCAATCCAGCTAAAAAGTATTGCAGGTGAAAGATCTCAAGAGACATGTCGAGCTGGTCAAAAATCGAAACATAAAAATGTCGACATTGTTACCTTTTCATTTAAAAAGGTCACTAGGTAGTAACCCTAATGTGAGTTACATTCTGAAATATTTTTTGCCTTAAAGATCAAGTAATAAAAACCAATTTTCGGTCTTTTCTGTCATAATGAACGCACTTTCACTTTTTGACTGAATGAACGTTCAGTCACATTTGGTTATTTATTGTCGGATCAACGCCGGCATCGATGTTTGGAGAAAGGTAAAAGATGTATTCAAAGTTTGCGCCCAAGTACGCTGCGGTAGCTTTATCAGTCGTGGCAGCTTTGTCGTTGGCAGGCTGTAAGGGTGAGGCTCCGAGTGCCCCGAAGGGGCCCCAAGAAGTGGGAGTGGTGACGGTAGAGCTGTCTACTCCTGTGATGACAACGGAGCTTGCCGGACGCACGAGCGCTTACCAAGTGGCCGAAGTTCGTCCCCAGATCAGCGGGATTATTCAAAAGAGAACTTTCACCGAAGGTCAGATGGTTAAGGCTGGTGACCAGCTCTATCAAATTGATCCGGCTTTGTATGAAGCCGCCTATGAAGAAGCCGTGGCCAATTATGAATTAGCCCGAGCCAACGCCAGACGTTCTGCCCAGTTGGTGAAGGTCAATGCCGTGAGTAAGCAAGACAACGATGCCGCTCAAGCTCAAATGAAGACAGCGCGGGCAGCCATGAAGACGGCTAAAACCAATTTGGATTACACCAAGGTCGAAAGCCCGATTTCAGGACGAGTGGGCCGCTCTGAGGTTACGCCGGGTGCGCTGGCCAACGCTTATCAGACATTTATGACGACGGTGCAACAGCTGGATCCCATTTATGTGGACGTTCGTCAAACAAGTTCTGACATGTTGCGCTTAAAGCACGAAATTGCTTCGGGCAAGATTAAGGCTAAAGACGGTGCTGTCGAAGTCACTGTTTTAATGGAAGATGGCTCCGTTTATCCGCAAAAAGGCAAATTAACCTTCACGGGTGAAGAAGTGGACGAAGGCACGGGGATGATTAATTTGCGTGCGGTTGTGCCCAATCCTAACGGTGATCTTTTACCCGGTATGTTCGTGCGCGCCCGTCTTGAAGAAGGCGCTCGTCCGGATTCTGTTCTTATTTCTCAACGTTGCGTGATGCGCGACCCGAAAGGTCAAGCCTATGTTTATGTAGTAAAGCCAGACAATACGATTGAACAACGCAATGTGGTTGCCAACCGTGTAGTCGGCACGAATTGGTTAATTGAATCAGGTCTGCAGGCAGGTGAAAAAGTTGTGATTGAAGGCATCGGCAAGGTGCGTATTGGTGCACAAGTCAAAATTGCGCAACCGGCAGCCGCCGCGACTGAGACCCCAGCAAAGCAATAAGAAATAAGACAAGGCAAAGGATTAATTTATGTCTCGATTTTTTCTAGGACGACCGATTTTCGCCTGGGTGATCGCTATTGTGATCATGTTGGCCGGTATCCTGTCGATTACAAGATTGCCGGTCTCTCAGTACCCGCAGATCGCGCCTCCTCAGGTAACCATCACGGCAACCTACCCGGGCGCTTCGGCTGAAACCATTGAAAATACGATTACCCAACAGGTCGAACAAGCGATGACCGGTTTGGACGGCTATCTATATATGGCCTCTAACTCCGATTCGTCCGGTCGCGTTTCCATTGATATCACCTTTGAAGCAGGAACCGACCCTGACATTGCCCAGGTTCAAGTTCAAAACCGCTTAAAGACCGTGGAAAACAGTCTGCCGCAAGTGGTGCAACAGTTAGGTGTGAACGTGGATAAATCGGCCGCCAACTTCTTGATGGTGGTGGGCTTTGTCGATAAAAACGGCAAAATGAGCAGCGCCGATCTTTCTGACTATTTGGTCAACAATGTTCAGGAGCCGCTTTCACGTATTACCGGTGTGGGCGAAGTGGAAGTGTTCGGTAGCTCTTACTCCATGCGTATTTGGCTCGATCCTGAGAAGCTTCACAAGTACTCCTTGTCGACAGACGAGATCATTGCGGCCGTCGAAGAGCAAAACGTACAAGTTTCATCCGGCGCTATCGGTAACTTGCCTTCAGCGACACGTTACGAATTAAATGCCACGATTAACTCCATGTCGCTTTTGGAGACGGTTGAAGACTTCGAAAACATTATGGTGAAGACGTCCATGGACGGTTCACGTGTTTTGATGAAGGATGTAGCCCGAATCGAGATGGGGCAGGAGAGCTACAACGTTATCGCTCTTTATAACGGAAAAGAATCCACCGGTATGGCCATTAGTTTGGCTTCAGGCGCCAACGCCATGGCTACGAGCGATCGTGTGAAAGCCCGCTTAAATGAAATGCAGGTGAACTTCCCGGATGGTATGGAATGGGTGGTGCCGTTTGATACGACGCCTTTCGTTCGCATTTCTATTCAGGAAGTGGTTCGCACGCTTTTTGAAGCTATCGTGCTTGTGGTCTGCGTGATGTTCCTATTCCTGCAGAATTGGCGTGCAACCTTGATTCCGACTATTGCCGTGCCGGTCGTGCTTTTGGGTACGTTTGGGGTATTGCAGGCAATGGGGTACTCCATCAACGTGCTAACGATGTTTGCTATGGTGCTAGCCATCGGGCTACTGGTGGACGACGCCATTGTGGTGGTGGAAAACGTTGAACGTGTGATGCGAACTGAAGGCTTATCACCACGAGAGGCGACGGAAAAATCCATGGGTCAGATTCAGGGCGCCTTGGTGGGTATCGCCATGGTGCTTGCGGCAGTGTTTGTGCCGATGGCTTTCTTCGGCGGTTCAACCGGCATCATTTATCGTCAGTTCTCCGTGACGATCGTCTCGGCCATGGTGCTTTCTGTATTAGTGGCTTTGATCCTGACGCCGGTGCTTTGCGCTTCGCTTTTAAAGCCGATCGATGAAGATCATCACGAAAACAAACAGGGCTTTTTCGGCCGCTTTAACCGTGGTTTTGAAAAGTTCTCCCTGATGATTCGCACTCAGGTCGGTCAAGCTATCCCACATACTGTCCGCACGCTTTTGGTTTACGCCATTATTTTGGGCGGCGTGGTGTTTGGCTTTATGAAGTTGCCCTCAAGCTTTATGCCGGGTGAAGACCAGGGTATTTTGCTTGCTCAGGTGATTACGCCTGCCGGCACCTCTCAGCAAAGAACCCAGGAAGTGTTGGGTCGTATGAGTCAGTACTTCCAGGAAAAAGAAGCAGAAAACGTTGAATCGGTATTTACGGTTTCAGGCTTTTCTTTCGGTGGTACGGGACAGAACACCGGTTTGATGTTCGTGCGCTTGAAGGATTGGGGTGAACGTGAGGGCGATGGTCAGGACGTTAACTCCATCACGGCTCGCGCTATGGCAGAGTTCTCTCAATATAAGGATGCGAATGCCTACGCGTTCCCGCCGCCGGCTGTGCCTGAATTGGGTATTGCCGATGGCTTTGACATTTATCTGCAAGCCAGCGCCGGTCAAACTCACGATGAATTGATGGCGGTACGCAACCAGTTCATTGGCATGGGTAATGCTCACCCGCATCTGACCGCAGTTCGTCCGAACGGCATGGAAGATACGCCGCAGCTGCACTTGGATATTGATGTGGAAAAAGCCCGCGCGTTGGGTGTGTCCATTAATTCCATCAATTCAACACTGGCAACGGCTTGGGGTAGTACGTATGTCAACGACTTCCTCGATCGCGGTCGTGTGAAGAAAGTTTATGTCCAAGGCGATAGCCAATTTAGACAAAAACCGGAAGATTTAGGTAAGTGGTACGTGAAAAATAGTGCCGGTGAGATGGTGCCTTTCTCCGCGTTCTCAACGACATCGTGGAAGTACGGCTCGCCTCGTCTGGAACGTTTCAATGGTTTGTCTGCCGTGAACATTCAAGGTAATCCGCGAACGGGCTTTAGCTCAGGTGACGCCTTGGCGGCTGTGGCAGAAATCGCTGAGAAACTCCCTGCTGGCTATAGCGTTGCTTACACGGGTGTTTCCTACCAGGAACGTGAAGCAGGTGGTCAGGCAGCGCCCTTGTACGCCTTGTCCATTTTGGTGGTGTTCTTGTGCTTGGCCGCTTTGTATGAAAGCTGGTCCATTCCGATTGCCGTGATTTTGGTCATTCCGATGGGCGTGATCGGTGCTTTGGCGCTGACGGGCCTAAGAGGTTTGAATAACGACATTTACTTCCAGGTCGGCTTGATTACAACAATCGGCTTGGTCAGTAAGAACGCTATTTTGATTGTGGAATTTGCCAAGGACTTGCACGACAGCGGTGAAGATATTGTGCACGCGGCTATTGACGCGGTCCGTCTGCGTCTCCGTCCGATCGTGATGACGTCTTTGGCCTTCGGTCTCGGTGTGTTGCCCTTGGCTATGTCTCATGGAGCCGGTTCCGGAGCTCAGAACGCCATTGGTTGGGGTGTGTTGGGCGGCATGATTACCGGTACGCTTTTGTGTGTGCTCTTTGTGCCACTTTTCTACGTTATGATTATGCGTGTCTCAGGCAGTGCCAATGAACGTAACGTTGACTTGAAGGCAGCGGCGGCTGAAACGGCTTTCGAAGCCAAGGCCTTAAAGAGCGGAGAGCTCACGTTCTATGATCGTGACGAAGAGTCTGAGAAAAAAGAAAACGGCGTTCCTGCAGAATCTGATGCTCAAGTGCAGGAAAAACAGCAAGCCGATAAAAAGGGAGAATAAGCATGCGAAAGACTTTTAAGTTTTTACCGTTGGTGGCGGCTTTGGCATTGACCGGTTGCATGTCGATGGCTCCCAGCTATGAAAGACCGCAGGCACCGATTCTGAACGCCTGGCCTACCGGCGAAGCCTATGCCGATGCAAAGATCAATCAGCAGGCTTTGCCCGATTGGCATGAGTTCTTTACCGACGAGCGTTTACGCAAGGTCATTGAGCTTACGTTAGAGAACAATCGTGACTATCGTGTCGCCATGCTCAATGTTCAAAAGATGCGTTATGCATACAACATCCAACGTTCGGAATTTTTACCGAGCATCTCGGGTGTTGGTTCCGGAGAACATTCCGGTACGCCGAGAACGCTAAGCGCGACCGGTCAAGATACGGTCAGCCATGTTTACTCAGCCAATTTAGCCATGGCTTCTTATGAGTTGGATCTTTTCGGTCGTATTCGCAGCTTAAGCGATGAGGCTTTAAACCAATACTTCGCGACCGAAGAAGCCAGAAAGAGCGCCCGTGTGACGCTCATCGCCGAAACGGCCAATCTGTGGCTGCAGTTGGGTGCGGACCGCTCACTTTTGGCTTTCGCCAAAGAAACATTGGATAGCCAAGAGAAGTCCTACAAGCTTTCTGAAGCAAGCTATAAAGCCGGCGCCATCAATTTGCTTGAACTCAATCAAGCCAAGCAAATGTACGCAAGCGCTCAAGCTTCTTACGCCTCTTCACAGCGTGCGGTGGCTCAAGACATGAATGCTTTGGCGCTTTTGGTTGGCACGAATGTCCCCGAAGACTTATTGCCCAACAAGGTGGAAGTGGTAACACTGGCCGGGGTTTTGCCCCAAGGTGTTCCCTCTGAAGTATTGTTAAACCGTCCTGACATTGCTCAGGCTGAATACACGTTGTTGGCGGCCAATGCTGACATTGGCGCGGCCCGTGCAAACTTCTTCCCGAGAATCACGCTTGTGGCTTCAGGTGGCACCGGTTCAACGGAATTGGATGACCTCTTCTCGGGCGGAACGCGTCTTTGGAGCTTTAGTCCCTCGATTTCGCTTCCGATTTTCACCGGTGGCGCCAACTGGGCGACGCTTCGTGTCTCTGAAACGCAACGAGATATCGCAGTGGCCGATTACGAAAAAGCCATTCAAACGGCTTTCCGTGAGGTGGCCGACGCGTTAGCGACCGAAGGCACCATTGAGCGTGAACTTAAAGCCACGCAAGACTACGCGGATGCCACGAAGAAGGCCTATGAGCTAGCTCAAGCCCGCTATCGTCACGGCTCAGAAAGTTTCCTGACGGTTTTGGATTCGCAACGGCAATACGTGAGTGCGCAAACCCAATTGGCTGTTGCCCAACAGGCCCGAGCCATGAGTTTGGTAACGCTTTACAAAGCCTTGGGTGGCGGTGCGGTTGATATTGAAAAATCCACCGATCAAAAGAGTGAATCTTCGGTTCAAGCCAAAAGTGAGGCTTAGACCATGGCGAAAAATTTAGCTCAGCAGCGCCGTGAGGAAATTATCCGGGCGGCGCACAAGTGCTTTATCACTCGAGGGTTTCACGCAACGGGTATGGCCGATATTGCTCGGGAATTTGGGATGAGCGCCGGCCATATCTATAACTATTTCCCGAGTAAGACCGCCATTATCGAGGAGGTGATTTCCCGGGGGATGGAGGATTTTTATAAAAATTCTTGCGCTCTTCAGGAAAGCCAAGACAGTTATGAAAAGACACTTGAGCAAGTCAGACGTATCTTGTCAGGTATTTTGAAAAAAGAACGTGTGACGCTTTCTTTGGAGCTGTTGGCCGAGGCCAGTCACAATCCTGAGCTCGAAAAAGTGCTTCGAGAGGCTGATGTCAAAGCAAGGACACACCTTAAAGAACTTTCCAATCCAAACGGCAACAATGCAAAAGATTGGGCGTTGGTGGATATGGGAATGGCAACCTTTGAAGGAATCGGTTTGAGATATCTGAGAAACCCCGATATGGATTTTGATGCGATTTGCGAAGTTCTTGCCGAGCGTATTTACATGCCACGGGAGAAACTCAAACAAAGGCTCAAAGAGCTTGAAGCCAAGCAGGCTTAAAAGACCTCTTCTAAAAAACAGCCGGTTTCATTTTCCGAAGCCGGCTGTTTTACATCAAAAACAGGAAACTACTTCAAGTCAACGGCGATAAAGATGCGGGATTGTTGACGTTGTACCAACAAGGCCACTTTTTCAGCGCCCGAAACCGCACGACGCAAATCGCCCACCGTTTTGACTGTCTTACCGTTGGCGCTCAGAATGATGTCGCGAGGCATGAGGCCCGCGCGAGCGGCAGCAGCGCGAACTTCCGTGACTAACAGTCCATTGGTAAGATCCAATTCCTTTAATTCTTCGTCATTTAATGCGCGAACCGACACACCGAGTTTTCCTTGAGCTTGTTTGGCTTCGGTCGGAGCGGTGCTGTCTTCGGGATTTTCAGCCACGGTTACAGTGACGTCCTTTTCCTTGCCATCACGCAAAACGGTGAGTTTCACCTTTGTGCCGGGTTTCATGGCAGAAATCTTAACGGGCAAGTCGTTGGCGCTGTTGATGGCCTGACCGTTTAAAGCCACGACAATGTCGCCCACCTTAAGACCCGCTTTTTCACCGGGTTGTCCCTTTTCAAGTTGGGTAATTACGGCGCCTCGAGGCGTCTTCATACCGAAGGCTTCAGCTAAATCTTGGGTAACCGCTTGGATGCCGACACCGATTCGGCCTCGGATAACCCGGCCGTTTTCGATCAATTGATCCTTAATTTGGATAGCTAAGTCAATCGGGATGGAGAAGGACAGGCCCATGAAGCCGCCCGAAGTGGAGAAAATTTGGGAGTTGATGCCCACCACTTCGCCCTTCATGTTAAAGAGAGGGCCACCGGAATTGCCGGGGTTGACGGCAACGTCGGTTTGAATGAAGGGAACATATTCTTCGGAGGGGAGGGCACGGCTTTTAGCTGAAACAATACCGGCTGTGACCGTATTGTCGAGGCCGAAAGGAGAACCGATGGCAGCCACCCATTCGCCCACTTTCAATTGTTCGGAGGAACCGATTTTAAGGACAGGCAAATCCTTGGCTTCAATCTTTACCACGGCGATATCGGTCTTTTTATCCAGACCTAAAACTTTGCCGGAGAATTCACGATTGTCAGTCAGACGAATGCGGATCTCATCGGCCCCTTCGACCACGTGAGCATTTGTGAGAATGACACCGTCAGAAGAAATAATGAAGCCGGAACCTGTTCCGCGCTGTTCTGGCACTCGTTGCTCTTGGGGACCGAATGGGATGATGGGGAAGCCAAAGCGGCGGAAAAGCTCTGCCGTGCGGTCATCCATGCCGGGGAAGGGAGACTGCACGGTTTGTGTACGGGCATTTCGAATCGTTGAGATATTCACAACACCTTTGCCATTTTCTTCAACAAGCTTGGTGAAGTCAGGCAACATGGCTTGTGAGCCTGAATCATTTGAAGAGAAAAACGGCACTTCGGCTTGAGCCGCCGGCATAAAGGAGAAAGCCGCGGCTAAAGCAACCGTCAGGGCGGCCGATTTCAAAACACTCTTTTTAACCATATCAAAGTACTCCGAAATAAATTCTTTTTGTCAGTGCAATACGTAATTTGCCAAACACTGAAACGATAATAAAAATCACGCCGATTTTGTTTGTCGGGTTGTTTCGATCAAGCTTTATTTGTAACAAAGACTAGAAATTATTGAGTTAACAAGGGCAAACGGATACGCATCGTGGTTCCTTTTCCATCCAATCCGTCATCAATCACGATGGATCCATGATGAATTTCCACAATACGCTTGACGATGGCTAATCCCAATCCGTGTCCCTGAGCCTTGGTTCCCAGTGCGCGGTAGAAGCGATCAAAAACGCGCTCACGCTCTTCAGGAGCGATGCCGGGACCATTGTCACTTACTTCAATGACGACCTCGTTTTGTTCGCGCTTGGCAGAAAGTCGAATGCGTCCGTCGGGTTGTGTGTAGCGAATTGCGTTATCGGTAAGGTTGGTAATCAGAAGTTTGAGCGCATCTTCCATGCCGGCAACGGCAACCGCTTCAGTGGCGGTTTCAAGCGTGATATTTTTTTGTTGAGCCAATACGGTCAGTTCATCGGCAACGGCACTGATCACTTCGTCAAGTTTGACTGAAACAAAGGGCTTTTTATGGGCATCGGGGTCAAGTCTTGCAATAACCAAAAGTTGTTGCACAAGACCGGTTGCCCGGTCAATACCCGCATGAAGTCGTCCAAAGGCCTTTTGACGACTTTCTTCCGTTTTGGCGCGTTCGGCCAATTGAACTTGAAGTTTGAGTGCTGTCAGCGGGGTTCTAAGTTCGTGCGCGGCGTCAGAGGCAAATCGCTTTTGCGCTTCAAGACTTTGCTCCAGTTTGGCCAATAAATCATTTAAGGCCAAAACCAATTGCTTAACTTCAACCGGAAGTCCCTTAACAGGCAACGGTTCCAGTGATGTGGACGAGCGGGTGGAAACGATCTTGGCGGTTCGATTAAGGCTTGCTAAGCCCTGCCCAACCAACAACCACACTGCGACGACTAAAAAAGGCAACAATAAAACCAACGGTTGCAAAATGTGAAGCGCGGACGTAAAGGCCAATTTCAAGCGGACATCCACTGGCTGAGCCGTGATAATAGAAATATGATGAGCGGTCTTTAAGGCAAAAATTCGCCAGGTTTGTCCTTCATGACGGATGTTGGCGAAACCTTCGATATCCGTTACTGGAAAAGGAGAGGGAAGACCGCTGGATAGGTGTGTCTGGCCGGAAACTGTGTCTAAAAGTTGAATGACAATATGTTGCTCATCGGAGCCAGATGGCTTGACATCGGGCAGTGTCCCGTCGGTGTGTGCACTTAAGGACAGGGCAATTTGCTGCAGTTCAGTGTCTAGAAAACGGTCTACTTCACCGCGGGCAGAGATAAACGTCATGTAGGTCGCCGCTACCCCTGCTAAGAGCAGCGCGATACAAAACGTCCACAAAAGTCTGTCGCGAATGGAATACATGATGGTTTAGGTTTCCAGAATGTAGCCCACACCGCGCACGGTTTTAATAGCATCTTCGCTTAGCTTCTTGCGAAGGTGGTGGATGTGCACTTCAATGGCGTTGCTGCCGATGGAAGAGTCCCAGTTGTAGAGTTTTTCCTCCAATTGAGAGCGAGACAGAACCAGTCCCGGGCGCTCTGCGAGCGCTAAAAGGAGAGCGAATTCTTTACTGGAGAGCAAAATAGACTCGCCACTGAAAATGACTTCATGCGTGGCAGGTTTAATTTGCAGGCGTCCGCGCTCAATCATGGGTTCTGCGCGACCCGCGGAGCGGCGAAGAAGGGCTCTTACTCGGGCAAATAATTCATCTAAATCAAAGGGTTTGATGAGATAGTCATCTGCGCCGGCATCCAACCCCTTGATGCGGTCTTCAACCGTATCGCGTGCGGTTGTCACAAGAACCGGAGTGAGATTGCGGTCGGCTCGCATTTCTTCGAGTACTTTGATGCCATCTTTACCGGGCAGGCCTAAATCTAAAATAACAAGAGAGAATTCAGTTGTGCGGAGAGCCAAAAGAGCGGAATGGCCGTCTTGCACCCAATCCACAGCATAACCCTCATCGGTGAGGCCATCGACAACACTTTCTCCAATCATCGGGTCGTCTTCTACCAATAGAAGTCTCACAGTTCTCTCCTAGCTGTTGAAAAATGAAAGTTGAAATGTAATGTTATGTAGCGTTATGTAATGTTATCGATAACAATACAAGTTTACAGCCTATCAAAATGAAAGAGAATTTAAAACTTCTGTAATCTTTTGAAGATGTATGCTAATTTTTATCTGGTGAAATGTGAGTTAAAGAAGGAAAAACGAAGATGTCAGATTTGACACCCTATAACAATGAAGCGCCGAAGAAGAATTTGTTGTTTGTCACTCAGCTCGTCTACATTTTGCACGGGTTAAGCATTGTGATTGGTTTAATGACGGGCGCAACCATTATTTCAGCCTTTTTATTTGGGTGGCCCTCCATTGCTGCGGTTATTCTCAATTACATTATGGCGCCTGACGCCAGGGGGACTTTTCTTCAATCACACTTTTCCTGGCAGATCCGCACTTTTTGGTACGGCATGATCTGGACGGTTTTGGTGGCTATTGTTGGCGTGTTGTTGACGCCCTTTGTGATCGGTCCTTTTATTTGGTTAATCGGCTTTGTGGTGTTGGGAGTTTGGGTCGCTTACCGTATTGTGGTGGGCTGGTTGCGACTGCGGCAATATCGACCGGTATTCTCTGATTATTAAAGGTTGTTCTATTTTTTGGGTAGATTAAACCGTTTTGGGTAGTATTAGGGTTATTACTAATAAAAATAGTAAAATTTTGACACAAAAAATCCGCAAAATTCAGTCGTTTCGGAAGCGTAAAGGTTTTGTTCTTGCTTGTTCCTAAACCTTTACGCTTTTGTTTTTAATTTTTCCCATTCTGGAGAGAATTGATGTCTTTCATGAAAAAGAGTGCTGCTACGTTGGTGCTGACTGGTGTGGCCGCCGCAACTTCTACGGCTTTGGCTGCCGGTTTCCAATTAACGGAACAATCCTCTTTGGGTGCTGGTCGTGCATACGCCGGTGCCGGTATCGTCGGTGACGACTTGTCTGCTGTTCATTACAACCCCGCTGGTATGACCTTGTTGGAAGGTACACGTTTCCAAGCCGGTGGTGTATGGATTGGGATTAATGCTGACTATAAGGGTAAGAGTGGTGATTCAGAAAACGGTCGTTTGAAAGGACAAATGATTCCAGCTGGTTACGTAACACACCAAGTCAATGACCAGATTTGGTTGGGATTTGGTATGACAGTTCCTTATGGTATGGGTACAGAATATAGCCGAGATTGGGAAGGAAAAGATCGAGGGACTTCCGCTAAGATTTACACATTCGATATGAATCCCAATATTGCCTGGAAGGTGAGCGAGTTTATTAGCGTCGGTGCTGGTGTTTCTGTCCAATATGCAAAGGCGAAGTTGGGTATGGGAATGATGGCTCATGATACGCCCTTGGGAAATTTGGATATCGCACATGCTAAAGTAGAAGCAGATAGTTGGGATTGGGGGTATAACTTTGGTGTTATGGTTAGCCCAACGGATAAATTACGTTTCGGTTTAGCCTATCGTTCTTCTATTGAACACGATGCAGAAGGTGACGTAAAGCTTAGTGGCTTTAATAAACAAATTGCTGGAATGATGGGAGATTTGAGTGCACTTATAGAAGGCGGTTATACCATGGGTACGAGTGCTACCCTTGAGACTCCGGATACGGTTATGTTGACTGGTACCTGGGAAGCTACGGAAAAGCTTCGACTTTCAGGTTTAATTCGTTGGGCAAATTGGTCTAATTTTGATGAATTGACGTTGAACAATGACCTATCACCCAGCGTTGCTAACATGTTGAAGGATAAACTGGGTGCAGGGCTTGGACAAGCTCTTCAGGGACAATATGGCGATGCTGCTAGTATAGTTGGAAATATGATGGCCGGAGAGCTTGTTGATGGTATGCAAACCACAACTCTTGAAAATAAGTGGAAAGATACCTGGCTTTTCTCTATCGGTGCTGATTATCGAATCAATGATGCCTTCACAGTTCGTGGTGGTGTTGCCTATGAAACTAGCCCGATTGACCGCCAAGAAACTCGTATGGCTGTGATCCCTGATACAGATCGTGTTTGGTTGTCTTTGGGTGCTTCTTGGTATCCAACTCAAGATTTGCAATTTGATATCGGTGGTACCTATTTGATGGGTGTTGGTGACAAGGACTTGTATAACTCTGCTGGTCAAAAAATTGGCAAGTATGAGTCTTTGGACGCTTACCTCCTTGGCGTTCAAATGCAATACCGTTTCTAATCTGATTTAGATTAAAACACCTAGAAAGCCGGCTTCTCATGACGTGGGAGACTGGCTTTTCTTTTGGGCACGTAATAACATAAGGCGCGTTTGATTAAGAGGTAAAAGCATGGCGCTTGGGGCAACGATTTATAAAGCCAATATTGATATTTCAGATGTGGACCGCGGTTATTATGGTTCGCACCTCTGTACCCTTGCGCGCCATCCCTCTGAAACTGAAGAGCGTTTGGCTATCCGCATGTTGGCTTTTTGCTTGTACGTTGGCGAAACAGACATGCGTCTTGAATTTGGTCGTGGGCTTTCAACAGAAGGAGAACCCGCTCTTTGGGAGATCGATGATACGGGCGCCATCGCCCGTTGGATTGACGTGGGTGTGCCCGATATCAAACAGATTAGAAAAGCGGCCGGTCGCAGTGATGAAGAAATCGTCATTGCCTACGGTGAAGACAGAATCGATCCTTGGTGGAAACAGCATTGTGCTGATATGCGCAAGGTCGATAAGCTCTCGGTGGCTATACTAAAGGATGCGGAAGTTGCTCAAATGCTGCCGCTTATGAGTCGCACGATGCATTTAACCGTAACGGTTCAGGACGGAGTGGTTTGGTTATCCGATAGTGTTCATACCGCTCAAGTGCAAATGCATTGGCTTTTGAAGCGGGATTGAAATTAGAGCGCGATCATCGTGGCTCCAAGGATCATCAGGGGCCAGGCGACAAGTGGAGAGAAAAGAATTTTGAGGGTTTTATTCTCAGGAATAAAGCCAAAACCGTGAACGTAGGCAAAGCTCATTCCCAATAAAAGGCATACCAACCAGCCGTGCGGTACGGCATGCATATCAATCGCTACGAGTCTTGGAAAGCAAACAACAGCCACCGTGACGGCTAAAGCCGCCACGATGGAAATAAAGCGAGTGATAATAACAACGCCCTTAGCCATTATTTTTCTTGCGAAGCGTCGTCATTTTTGAGCTCATACATGGCTGCCATCAAAACAGCGAAGACAATCGCTAAAAGCAACCCGACAAACCAATAAATGTAGAACATAGAGTTACTCCTTAATAAAGCGACTTGTCGTTTTCTTTAATGTATTGAGCCGTAAGTTTCCCGCTCATCACCTTGTAAGCCCATCCTGTGTAGATCAAAACGATCGGTAGGAAAATAAGCGTCACAATAAACATCACCTGTAAAGTGAGCTGAGAGCTTGTGCAGTCCCACATGGTGAGCGAAGAGACCGGATGGCTCGAAGACGGCAGAATAAACGGGAACATGGCGATTAACGGTGTGAGCACAATGCAAAGAATGCTCACGGCGCTAGCCAAAACCGCTGAAAGCGGACGCCAGACGTATTCACACAAAACCCCAATTAACGCGGCAGCAATGCCCAAGACAGGAACGACAAAGAGCACGGGATAATTGAAGAAATTCGTAAACCATGCGCCATTGCTTACTTGTACGCTCTTTAAAAGGGGATTGGCAACGCCCGCGGGATTGATGTCGGTTGCGACATAGCCTTGAATGCCGAAGTAAACCCAGATGCCGCCTAAAGCAAACAACACCGCTGTCGCCGTTCCGGCCATCAGACCGACTTTACGGGCACGAGCTTGCAGTTGTCCGGTTGTGCGAAGGATCAAATAGTTGGCGCCATGGAAAATGATCATGGCAATGGAAACCACGCCGCACAAAAGGGCAAAGGGATTCAAAAGGGCCCAAAAGCTTCCGGTGTAGGTCGAGCGCAATGTTTCATCAAAATGAAACGGCACGCCTTGGAGCATATTGCCAAAGGCCACGCCAAAAATGATGGGCGGCACGAAACTGCCGATAAACAAAGCCCAGTCCCAAGAGGTGCGCCATTTTTCAGCGGGCACCCGACTTCTGTAGTCAAAGGCTACCGGACGCAAAATAAGGGCGGCAAGCACGATAAAGAGCGCCCAGTAAAGTCCGGAGAAGGCCGTGGCGTAAACAAGAGGCCAAGCGGCAAAGATAGCGCCGCCTCCCGTTAAAAGCCAGACTTGGTTGCCGTCCCAGTGGGGAGCAACCGTATTAATCATCACGCGGCGTTCGGTGTCGTTTTTACCCAAGAAGGGCAAAAGCGACCCCACCCCCATGTCTTGGCCGTCCATAACGGCAAAGCCAACCAAAAGGACACCCACGAAAAGCCACCAGACAAGTTTCAGGATTTCATAATCGATCATGATGCTTTACTCCTTGTCATTTAAACGGTTGCGTTCGAAGAAATAACGGCCGGTACCTAAGAAACTCGGCCCGGTCTTAATCAGTTTGATCATGAGCCACATTTCCACAACCAAAAGGGCGGAATACAGAAGGACAAAACCGATAAGCGAGCCCATGACACTTCCGACAGACAATGTGGAAGTGGAAAGATGCACGGGGAGAATTTCATAAATACTCCACGGTTGACGGCCGTATTCAGCCACCATCCAACCCAATTCACAGGCAATCCACGGTAAGGGCAGAGCTAAAAAGCTTGCCTTTAAAAGCCAACGGCGAGAGGTGATCAAATCCTTGGCTGAATAGTAAAGACCGAAGGCAAAGACCAATAAAAGCGCGATACCGCAGCCCACCATGGCTCTGAAGCTCCAGAACATGATGTTGACACCGGGAATGGTGTCTTGCGCGGCTTGAGCGATCATTTCAGGCGTAGCGCGAGACGGATCTTCCGTGTATTTGCGCAAAAGCATTCCGTAGCCCAAATCGTCTTTAACAGTATTAAATTGCTCACGCAAGGCGGCGTTATTAGGGTCTTTTCGCAAAGCCGTCAGCGTTTGCATGGCCACAATACCGTTTTGGATGCGTTGGGTATTTTGTTCAATCAAATCCTTAATGCCGGGAATCGGCGTATCAAGGGAGCGGGTGGCGATGATGCCAAAGAGCCAGGGGATTTCAACATTGGCTCGAGTGACTTGGTTTTCTTCGTCAGGAAGACCGAAAATCGTCATCGGAGCCGGGGCGGGAACCGTTTCCCAGGCGGCTTCCATCGCAGCCATCTTGGCCGGTTGATCTTTAGCGACAAGGTAACCTGATTCATCACCTAAGTGAATGGTGAAAATCGAGACGATCAAACCAAAAGCAGCGGCGACTCGGAAAGAACGTTTAGCAAATTCCAAATCACGGCCTTTGAGCATGTACCAAGCCGACACGGCTAAAACAAAAAGCGCGCCGGTGACGTAACCCGCGGCAATCGTGTGACCAAATTTAGCCTGGGCCCAGGGACTTAAAATCACGTCAAAGAAATTGGTCATTTCCATGCGCATGGTTTCAAAATTAAAGTCCGAGCCGACCGGATATTGCATCCAGGCATTGGCGATCAAAATCCACAAGGCCGAGAGGTTGGAACCCAGGGCCATGAAAATCGTCACAATAAGGTGTGTGGATTTCTTAAGACGTTTCCAGCCAAAGAAAAAGAGTCCGATGAAGGTTGATTCCAAGAAGAAAGCCATAAGGCCTTCAATGGCAAGCGGGGCGCCGAAAATGTCGCCGACATAGTGCGAGTAGTAGGCCCAGTTTGTGCCAAATTGGAATTCCATCGTGATACCGGTAGCAACCCCCAGCGCAAAATTGACGCCAAAAAGTTTGCCCCAGAATTTTGTCATGTCTTTGTAGACTTCTTTTCCGGTTACCACGTAACAGGCTTCCATGACGACCAGCATGAACGAAAGCCCGAGCGTGAGCGGCACGAAAATGAAGTGATACATGGAGGTCAGTGCAAACTGCCACCGTGAAAGATCAACTAATTCGGTCGAAATCATAAAAAGAACCTTTTGAAGAGATTAACTGCGGCAGTTAGGGGGATTTATTCTTTTCTGCCACAGAGGAGACCGGAGCGGTGTCGGCCAAAAGCGCCTGTCCGACAGACTGCGGGTCGGTCTCTACCCGTTTGTCTGAACCAAAAAAAAGATAGCCTAAACAAGCAATTACGGCAATTTTGCACGCTAAAGTTACAGCGACTTTAACGGTCAATTGTCGGTCATTACGGGAAGCTTTGTTTTTCGGTTCAGACATAATCAGACGTAAGGATACTGACTGATACAAAATTTGGATAGAGTTTTTCAATAAAAGCTATGAGGGCGATTGAAAAAAGCGAGCCGTAAAGACTCGCTTATCGTTGCTCTGAGATCAGAAGGCTTATTTTTTCGCCTTTTTCGTATCATCAATGATCTCGATGACATCTTCTTCACGGCTCTTCATAGAGATGCGCACTACGGGTGGCGGGGCTTTGGCATCCTCTTCAGTTACCCCCCAGATGGCGAGCATCTGAGCCTGAGTCGGCACTTCACCCTGAGCCACACGGCTGCGGCGGGCGGTCACCGAGTCTCGAACAATCTTTTCAATGTTATCGAGCGGAATACGATTCAAATCGTTAAACAAAATGCTGCGGTGTTCCATGTCCACCTGAAGTTTGTCCTTGAAGGCTTCAATTACGGACTCTTCGGCGACATATAACGTCATGGATTTCTCACCGGACTCCAGCGCAAAAAGCGGCCCCTGAAGTTCATAGAAGGCCAAGGCATGGCGCATGCTTTCCCTTACACCCCGTGCCGAACGACGAATAAGGCTGCAGATTTTCGCCATCGCTACTCGGCGATCAGGCGGCAGGTTTTGCAGGTAATCACCAACTGTCGACATGAAAAAATCCCCTAAAAACTGGGAAAAACAAGCCCCTAATTTTACACGGATTTTCCCTGTTCCTCCAGTCCCTTTAGAAATTTTCTGAGTATTTCTCGGTACTTGCGTTATCGCCAGAAGACGAATTCGGCTTCAAACGGGACTTTATTGAGTTTGCCTTCGCGTGCGGGTGTGCATTTGGCTTGAGGGATCCCCCCCTTGGCGTTTAATCGCTGAATGTAGCGAACACCTAAGAATGCACCGCGGTTGGCAGGAGAAGTAACGGTAAAGAGGGCATCGGCGAGATTTTTGCCGTCTCCCGGTTTAATGCTTGTGATGCGGGAAGAGGCGATTTTCGAACCATCGTTATGAACGAATGAAAAACGATAGCCGTGTTTGGCTACGGCCTGACCGTTTACCGGATTAAAAAGATAGGCGTTGGGGGCTTCAAAGCGCCAAAACCAACCCTTCATGTCATGCACGCAACGGAAAACCTGCTCACCGGAAGCATCCAAACGCATCACCGCGTGAGTATTTTCCGGAGGGGTGACAGTGGGCTCTTGAAACGAAGCGCAGGCGCTTAAAAGTAAAGGTACTGCACACAAAGTCAATCGCCTCAGCAAATGCATGACAAACTCCGATTGAGAAAAAGATTTAGCAGAAAGGATACAGAAAATCTTTCCGTTCGTTTGAACATTCTAAAGCCAAAAATTTTTTCTAAAACGACAAACTAGAAATTTATTGGGTGTGTTAATTGGGCAATTTTGGATTTTTTATTTGAAAGAGTAAGTAAAAACCCTGATAACTGAGCAAAACACTTTAATGGTTTTAGCGCCGTTGCCGCAGAAAGATGTTATGGTACTCATTCCGTTTTAATTTGTAGGGTGGATGTACTTATGGCCCGTCATTCGTTAAAGCGCTTTGCGATGCCTTTTTTGCAGGCTTCGCTTGTTAAGCAGATTCTGATTGGTTTGATTCTTGGGATAGCTTTGGCTTATTTAGCCCCCGAGGTTGCCAAGGCCAGTGCTTTTTTGGGTTCACTTTTTATTTCTGCCTTAAAAGCCGTTGCTCCGCTTTTGGTTTTTGTGTTGGTGATGTCGGCGATCGCCAACCAAGATATAGAAACAAAAGCCCATATCAAACCGGTGTTGGTTCTTTATCTTTTGGGAACGTTTGGGGCGGCATTGATTGCTGTGAGCGTGAGTTTCATGTTCCCGACAACCATTCATTTGACAGGAACCGAAGCGAACACCGCCACGCCCGGTGGTCTGCTTGATGTGATTCACAACCTGCTCTTAAGTGTTGTCGACAATCCTGTCAGCGCATTAAGTAACGGTAACTACATGGCGATTCTAGCCTGGGCGGCGGGGCTTGGCGCGGCTATGAGACATGCCTCTGACTCATCGCGTGAATTCATGGCGGATCTATCGCGTGGGGTGGAATTTGTTGTTCGTGTCGTTATCCGTTTCGCTCCGATCGGTATTTTTGGATTGGTCGCCAACACCGTGGCCAGTACAGGCATTGAGACATTGGCAGGCTACGTGCAGGTTCTCCTGGTTTTGATTGGCAGTATGATCTTTGTCGCGCTGGTTCTTAATCCTTTTTTGGTTTGGCTTTATATTCGACGCAATCCTTATCCGCTGACATTGGCCACATTAAGGGAAAGCGGAGTGACGGCCTTTTTCACCCGTTCATCGGCTGCCAACATTCCGGTGAACATGGGCATGTGCCGTCGTCTGAACCTGGATAGTGGAACGTATTCCATCACTATTCCATTGGGCGCCACGATCAATATGGCCGGCGCCGCGATTACCATCACGGTCTTAACACTTGCGGCGGCCAATAGTCTGAATATTGAGACTAGTTTCGGGACGGCGATTTTGTTAAGCGTTGTCGCTTCGGTTTGTGCGTGCGGCGCATCGGGTGTACCGGGAGGCTCCTTAATGTTGATTCCTCTGGCATGCGGCTTATTCGGTATTGACAATGCCTTGGCAATGCAGGTGGTGGCCGTAGGCTTTATTATTGGCGTATTGCAGGATTCGGCCGAAACGGCTCTGAACTCTTCCTCAGACGTTCTTTTTACAGCGGCGGCTTGCTTGCGTGCTGAGCGAATTGAACAAGAACGCGACCGCAGAGAGCAGGAAATTAATGAGCAAATCAGACGGTCGTAATTGATTAATATAGAAAAAAGGGTGGTTCGAATTTGAACCACCCTTTTTTAATTAGGCTTCAAAGTTGGCCAATTTCACACTCTTGCCGTCCTTGACCCAAGTAGTGCCACGGGCAATGACTGTGTCGATATCAAGCGATTCGGTAAGCACGCAGAGATTGGCTTTCATTCCGACAGCTAACCGAGCTTCCTTCACACCCAGAGAATCAGCGACGTTAGAGGTCGTCATCATCAAAGCCGTTTCAAAATCGATTCCTGCCGCAACCATTTCCTTGAGCATTTGATGGTTGGCGTTAACAGGGGCGGCAACAATAGCCACCATGATGCCGTTTTCAAACTTCGGCATAGAGCCGTTGCCGTCAGAACTCATCGTGATGCGGGAGCGATCCACGCCGGCTTTCAAGGTGCGTTCAACGCATTCGACAAACGGGTAGTAGTTGCCGCCGCCCGAGGTGATATCGATTACGCCGCCTTTCTTCGCAAATTCGATAGCTTGTTCGAACAACTTCGGTTCGCGGCCCGTGTGAGTCGGCGAGAAGTGGTGACGGGGTAGACCGCGAGCAATGATGCGTTCAAATTGCTCATAAGCTCCGCCGTAATCACCTAAGTGAACGTGCAGCACGCCCTTTTTGCCTGAGAGCATACCGCCCATGCGAACGTCAGCAACAAGCTTGAGCATTTCGTCATCATTGGGGAAGGAGCAGCGATGGTCAGCTAAAGCGAGCTTTACGCCGAGAACCGGTTCAATGCAGATGATGTCTTTGCGAGGATTGCCCGTGATGGTGGGAGAGGGGAATTGATAAGAACCCGTGTGCATATAAGCCGTCAGGCCTTCTTGACGCAATCCCATGACCTTGGCGTAAAGTTCTTCGGGGAATTTCGTTGTCCCTTCCGTACCCATCACGCCACAAACAGTCGTGATACCAGCGCGCAAGAGCTGAGAGGGCATGACAGGAGGAACGCGGGTAGCAAAACCGCCTTCGCCGCCACCACCGGTCAAGTGAACATGCTGATCGAAAAAGCCCGGAGTGACCGTGGCGCCTTCGACATCGATAACTTGAACTTCACCCGGCAGACGGATGCCGTCAAGACTATCTTCAATTGCGGCAATGGTTTCGCCGCAAATCAAAATGTCTTTTTTACCGACGGGAGCCGGCGTAAAAACGTTGGCGTTTTTGATAATCGTAAACATGATAACGTCCCTTTGAAAAAATTTAGCACGCAACCCCACCCGACGGATGCGGAAAATGCGCGCCCGCTACCGTGAGTATATCAATTCAAAAGGCTGCTTCGCCTGTATACTGTCGCGTATTGTGAAAGAGAAGATGATGACAGCAGAAGAAATACTGAAGCGCTACTTCGGCTATGAGATGTTTCGCGGTTTCCAAAAAGAAGTTATTGATACCGTGATGCAGGGCCGGGATGCTTTGGTGCTGATGCCGACGGGCGGCGGAAAAAGTATTTGCTATCAAGTGCCCGCGCTACTTATGGATGGGGTGACCGTTGTGATTTCACCTCTCATTGCGCTCATGAAGGATCAGGTGGACATGTTGCGCGATGTGGGCATTTGCGCGGCCGCATTAAATTCCACTTTGACAGCAGAGGAAGCCCGAACGGTTTACAGAGATTTAGAGTCTGGGAAAATCAAACTTTTGTACATTGCTCCTGAACGGTTACTTAAACCGCTTACTTTGGAGTTGCTTTCACGACTGTCGGTTAGCCTTTTCGCTGTTGATGAGGCGCATTGCATATCGGTCTGGGGGCATGATTTCAGACCTGAGTACCAAGCACTGGATTGCTTAAAAGAGCTTTTCCCCCATGTACCACGAATGGCTTTGACGGCCACAGCCGACGAGCAGACCCGCTCCGAGATTGTTTCACGTCTGCTTTCTAATCCTCGCTCCTTTGTGGCAAGTTTTGACCGTCCCAATATTCGCTACAGAATGTATGAGAAGGGCAAAGGCTACCTGGACCAAATTACTCAATTTATTCTCGGCGAGCATATGCACGAATCAGGCATCGTTTATTGCGCCACCCGCAATAAAGCCGAGGCTGTGGCGGGATACTTGAAGAAAAATGGAATAGACGCGTTAATTTATCACGCCGGGATGGAAAACGAAGAGCGGGAAGCCAACCAAAGTGCCTTTTTTGACAGACCCTGCGTGATGGTTGCCACCATCGCGTTCGGGATGGGTATTGATAAGCCGGATGTGCGCTTTATCATCCACGTGGATATGCCCAAATCCATTGAGAACTTCTTTCAGGAAACCGGGCGCGCGGGACGTGACGGAAAACCCGCAGAGTCGGTTTTGTATTATGGCTTAGAAGATTTGGTACAGCAGCGCTTTTTTATCGATAAAAGCGAAGCCGATCCCATGTATAAGCAAGTTTCTTTACATAAACTCGACAGTATGTTGGGACTGGCCGAATCTGCTGGATGCAGACGCATCCAGCTGCTTGCTTATTTTGGGGAGAAACTAAATAAGCCATGCGGCAATTGTGACAACTGCGAAAATCCTCCTTTGACTCGTGACGCTACGAAGGATGCCCAAAAATTATTGTCTTGTATTTATCGATGTTCAAAGACAAATGGTTTGGGATTCGGTGCTTCTCACGTTATCAAAGTATTGCGTGGCGAGGTCAGTGACAAAATTTTTGAAAAGCGTCACGATGAATTGAGTACCTTCGGGATCGGTCGTGATCATACGATGAAATATTGGCGGAGAATACTCAGGCAGCTCATCGCTAAACACTATGTCAATGTGAACTACAGGGTCTATAACGTGCTGACCGTCAGCGACCGAGCCCGAACGCTTTTGCACGGACAGGAAAAGTTCTTGGTTCGGGTGGAAGGCGACAAGCAGCTTTTGTCTCGAAAAGTCATCGATCACGATGATTTGGATGATGCTGAACAAAGACTATTCGGTAAGCTTCGCGAGTGGCGCAAAACGTGTGCCAATCAAAATGCGGTAGCGGCCTATAACGTATTTCCGGACTCAACCCTTATTCAAATCGCTCGTCGCAAGCCGCGACAGCCGCATCATTTGGCAGGTATAAGCGGTATTGGTGAGAAGCGCATTGAACGCTACGGGCAGGCTGTCTGCGAGGTTGTCAGTCTCTGGTATTCAGAAGAAAAAGCAAAAGATAATCCCCATATATAAAAATTGCCCGGGTATGAACCCGGGCGAATTATCTGGCCGTTAGGCCCGATGGATTTCAGAGTTGCGAGGCTTTTGCTTTCTGTTTCCAAAGATTTTGTCAAAAAGCGGATTAGGCAGAATTCTCAGAAGTTTCGCCACAAGACCCATTTGCCAGGGAATGGTGGCATAGCTTCGTCCGCCCAAAATGGCGTTGGCGGCTCGCTTAGCAAATTCTTCAGGCGTGAGAATAAACGGCATCGGGTAGGGATTGACGTCCGTTAACGGCGTTTTAACAAATCCCGGGCTGATGGTTGTCACTTGGATGCCGTACTTCTTCATTTCAACTCGCAAGCTCTCGCAGTAAGTGATAACGGCCGATTTGCTTGAGCAATAGGCTTCTGTGCCGGGCATTCCACGGATGCCGCCCACACTGCCGATACCGACCAAAGTACCATGCTTGCGTTGCATCATGGGTTCAATGAAAGCGTGGAATGTGCTGGCCATCGCAAACACATTGGTTGCATAAACCTTTTCCATTACTTCCAGGTCTTCAAAGTATTGGGTTTTCACCCCAACGCTGATACCGGCATTGGCGATCACGATGTCGGCGCCGCCGACCGTCGAATCAAATTGGCGGGCTAATTCAATCAGTTTCAGGCGATCGGTGACATCACAGGCGTAGCTGTGATGGCGTTCGCTGTTGGGAAGCGTTTTGATCAGCTCATCTAGCGCCTCTTGACGTCGAGCCATCAAACCTAATGTTGCGCCCCGCGAGGCGAATTCGCGAGCGAGCGCCGCTCCGATTCCGCTGGAGGCGCCTGTAATAAAGACATTCATCGACATGATTCATCCGCCTTAAAAGGGCAATACAACTGAAGGATAAATTTCTTTAATGGCATTGCCGAATCGCGTTTTAATTCGTTCAAGCGCTTCGGGCGTGTCCCCTTCTAAGCGAAGGACAACGACCGGCGTCGTGTTTGACGAACGCGCAAGAGCAAAACCGTCTTCCCATTCCACTCGGATGCCGTCAATCGTAATCACATCGGTTGCATCATCAAAATGCAGTTCTTTTTGCAGTTTCTCGACAAACTGTTTGTTTTCTCCTTCCTGCATCTCAATATGCAATTCAGGCGTATTGACCGCGGTGGGAAGAGCTTCAAGAACGCCCGAGGGATTGCTTGTGCGAGACAGAATTTCCAACATGCGAGCGCCGGCATAAAGGCCGTCGTCAAAGCCCGGCCAACGCTGGTCATTAAAGAACAGGTGTCCGCTCATCTCACCGGCAAAGGGGGCCTGTGTTTCTTTGAGTTTGGCTTTTACCAGCGAGTGGCCCGTGCGGCAAATCGTCGGGATGCCACCGTGCTCCTTAATCCAGGGAACAAGGCGTCGAGTGCATTTGACATCATAAATAATCGGCGCACCGGGATTGTGTTTGAGGATATCGGCGGCAAAAAGCATCATTTGACGGTCCGGGTAGATGATTTGACCGGATTTTGTCACCACACCCAAGCGGTCTCCGTCACCATCAAATGCCAAACCCAATTCCACATCCGTTGTTTTTACCGTTTCAATCAAATCGACCAGATTGGCAGGCTTTGACGGATCCGGATGGTGATTGGGGAAGTGACCGTCAATTTCAGCGTATAAGGGAGTCACTTCGCAGCCCAGGCGTTTGAAAAGTTCCAACGCTGTCGGACCGGTGACGCCGTTGCCGCAATCAATGGCGACTTTCATCGGACGGGCCAGTTTAACGTCGCCCAAAATCTTTTCAAGGTAAGGAGTCAGAACATCGATTTCTTCAATCTTTCCTTTTGTTTCGGAGACCGAAATTCCTTTTTCAATTCGCTCGCGCAAAGCCTGAATGCCATCGCCGTAAAGCGTTTCTTTACCCATCATCATCTTTAAGCCGTTGTATTCAGGTGGGTTATGGCTTCCCGTTACGGCAACACCGGAACCGGTTTTTGTGAGCACTGTCGCAAAATAGAGAACCGGAGTAGGCGTCATGCCGATTGACTTGACATGGATGCCCATGTCCGTAATACCTTCCATGAGTGCGCGGGAGAGTTTGGGGCCTGAAAGACGACCGTCGCGGCCGACGCACATCGTGTCAACATTTTTTTCTTTGGCTAGGGCGCCCAATGCCTGACCGATTGCCCGAGCAGCCTCTTCGGTTAATGTTTTATCCACTACGCCGCGGATGTCATAGGCTTTAAAAATGGAAGAATCAATTTGCATGATGATAGGCCTTGATTAATGTTTTTGACGCGCTTGACGTTCGTGACGAACAAGCCAATTAAGCACTTCAATGGTTTTTTGTCTGGAGCCGGCCATGTGAGGAGCTGTCAAATATTTTCCGGCCACGGCGACATAAGGGGTGGCATCCAAACGATAGTTCTGCCAAGTTTGAAGCGCTTGTTGTGTTTTCATTGTAACCGTGAATGAATTGTATGCAGCATTCCATTCGTTCAGATTCACCTTATGAGACTGAAGCCAACTTTGCAGATCGGCCTCACTGGTGATGATTCCGCCGAGAATATCCTGCCAAAAGGCTGGATGAAGATCTTCTAAGCGGTCAAGTGCTTCAAATGTGTAGTAGATTCGAGAGAGAAATTGGGTGGCTGGTTCCCAAGCGACAGGAACCCGACGAACGCTTACATCGGCCGGAAGTTTTTTCATCCAGTCTTCAAGCAGCGGTGCCAGGTGCTGGCAATGAGCACAAGTGTAAGCGAAAAAATCGATGACTTCGATTGAATCAGAAGTGGAACTGACGGAAGGGGAGACCACTCGGTAGTCTTTACCTTCGACGGCATTAAAAGCCAACGCCTGTGCTCCGATAAATGTCAGGGCACAGGCCGTTATGAAATGGGAAAATCTCATTTGTTCTTGATTACCATGGCATCGAAACCGTTGGACGTCAGGCGTTGCTGCAGTTCATTGGCTTCTCTGGCCGTATCAAAAGGACCGAGGAAAACGCGATAAAGCGTGATGCCGGCGTCCGTTGATTTAACCACATCGGCTTCAAGAGCAATGAAAGCCAATTCGGTTCGAATTTTTTCTGCGTCTTTTGCGTTGCGGAAAGCACCCGCTTGAATACTGTAACTTTCACCGGTGCTTTGTTCGGCGGCATTGACAGGTTCATCTGCACGTTGGTGGGCAGTAGGCGCTTCAACCGTCTTAATGGCAGATAACGCATCGTCAGCCGGGGTGCCTCGAGTGCCGGAGTCGTACAAAGCCGCATTAGGGTCTTTGCCGTCAAGGGCGACGGCATCCACAGGTGTTGACTGCTTTTGCACTTTTTCCACAAAGGGAATCGGAGCATTCGTGATAAATAAAGCCAGGGCGGCGCAGGCTATACAGCCTACCAATACACCCAACATGGCACCGAGCCAAAAAGAACCTTTTTTTTGATTGGCAGCCATAAAAATTCCTTACATTTTTTCCGGAGCGCTGACGCCCAGAAGATCCAAGCCATTTCGTAGCACCTGACGGGCTGCGAGTAAAAGCGCCAAGCGGGCGTTGCGAACAGCCTCATCTTCAACAAGAACTCTCTCGGCATTGTAGAAGGCGTGGAAATCTCCAGCCAGATCTTTGAGGTAGAAACAAAGCGTGTGCGGAGCACATTCCTTGGCAGCCACCGAGAGCGTTTCCGGGAATTCGCTAATGCGTGCAATAAGCGCCTGAGCATTCTTATCGGACAGCGCCGACAGATCCATTTCGGCAATAGCCTCTTGCGTCGGAATGCTGAAGCCCTTTTCTTTTGCTTGCGCAAAGACCGAGCAAATTCTGGCGTGGGCGTACTGGAGGTAGTACACAGGGTTCTCATCCGATTGAGACAAAGCCAAATCGATATCGAAGACAAATTCACTGTCAGCTTTGCGACTGACGAGGAAAAAGCGAGCAGCGTCCTTGCCGACCCAGTTAACGAGATCGCGCAACGTAACATATGTACCCGAGCGCTTGCTCATCTTGACTTCTTCACCATTTTTGATGACTTTGAGCATCTTGTGCAACACATAGACGGGGAAGACTTTCGGAACATTTAAGCCCAACTGCTGACCGGCTACTTGAACGCCGATTCGTACGCGGGCTGTGGTTCCGTGGTGGTCCGACCCCTGAATGTCAACGGCCTTGACAAAGCCACGTTCAAACTTGCTCAAATGGTAGGCGACGTCAGGCACGAAATAGGTGTAATGACCATCTTGCTTGCGCATGACACGATCTTTGTCGTCACCGAATTCTTTGAAATCAGTTGTGCGCAGCCACAATGCACCGTCTTGCTCATAGGTATGGCCTGAAGCAATAAGCGCGTTGACAGCGCGTTCAACCAAGCCGTCGGAGTACAAAGAACTTTCCAAGTAGAAATTGTCGAAAGACACACCCAATGCATTCAAGTCGCTGTCTTGTTCGTTCTTAAGGTAACCGACGGAAAAAGCCCGGATACTATCAACGTCTTCAACATTGCCGCTGGCGGTGATTTCCTGACCATCACGGGTACGGATCGTTTTTTTATCCAAGAAATCCTTGGCGATGTCTTTAATGTAAAGACCTTGATAGCCGTTTTCGGGGAAAGTGATTGTTTCGCCCAATAATTCCTTAATGCGCAGACGAACCGACTCGGTTAAGGTTTGGATTTGAACGCCGGCATCGTTGTAGTAAAACTCTCGGCAAACATTCCATCCTTGAGTTCTCATTAAGTTGGATAGAACGTCACCCAAAGCCCCCTGTCTGGCATGGCCAAGGTGCAGAGGTCCTGTCGGATTAGCAGAAACATATTCAATAAGAATGCTTTCGCCGGCATGATCTTTATTTTTGCCAAAGTCGCTGCCCAGCCGGAGCACTTCACGAATTGCAAAGGTCTTAGCCTGCTGGCTCAAACGCATGTTAATGAAACCGGGGCCGGCAATTTCAAAACTTTCAATCAGCTCTTTTGATTGAGGAAGCGATTGGATTCTCTCAATGAGTTCAGTGGCAATGGCACGAGGGTTCTTTTTTAATTGGCGAGCCAGTTGCATAGCGACATTGCAGGCCAAATCGCCATGAGCGGCCACCTTAGGACGCTCAAGCAGAATCTGAGCATTGTCTACGCCCATTGAGACGAGCGCGTCATTGAAGAGCGAAAGAATCGCATTTTTTTGTTCATTTAACATGGTATTCGATCGAGCAATAACAAAAATATTCAGTACAAAACCCCTCTCCCACACTTGAGGCGGGAAAAGGTTTCATAGAATCAATCAATCCATTGAGCCCTTGGTAATTTGAGCGTAGGCAGAATGGTTGTGGATTGATTCGAAATTTTCAGCCTGCACGCGATAGGCCTCAACATTGCTGTCTTTATTGAGCGCAACGGCAACGTCACGAACGAGATCCTCAACAAATTTCGGATTTTCGTAAGCACTTTCCGTGACATATTTTTCGTCGACTCGCTTTAACCGGCTCCACAATTCGCAAGACGCACTTTCTTCGGCGTAACGGATTTGCTGTTCAAGCGACAAGTTTCCTTTTAAGCGAGCCGAAATCGTGACGTGAGAGCGCTGATTATGAGCGCCATAGGCAGAAATTTCTTTACTGCAGGGGCAAAGGCTTGTCACCGGGACCGTAACGGTTTGGGTTACCCAATTCACACCGTCTTTACTTTCCACTTTATAGTGCACACGGTAATTCATCAGGCTTTCCAAATGGGAAACCGGAGCATTCTTTTTCACAAAGAACGGGAACTCAAAATCGATACGACCGGCGTCTGATTCCAACGTCTTCAGCATGTCTTCGATGAGTTCAACAAGCGTGTCCCGACACAATGGCTTGGCGTGCGACTCTAGTAAGCCGAGAAACCTCGACATATGGGTGCCCTTGTGTTCGGCCGGCAGCGCAACGTACATGCCAATCTGGGCAACGGTGGGCTGAACGCCATTTGCGCTGGAGACTGTAACCGGCAGTTCAATCCCGCGCACACCGACATATTCGATGGCAATGTTGCGAGGATCCATACTCGACTGAACATCGGGCAGGTTGTTGTTAGATAAATTTTTCGTATTCATGATTGGCGTAATTGTCGCTAAAAACAGGAAATTTTGCGAACCTTTTGTGACGAAAAATGAAAAAAACGAAAGGATGCGGCTAAAAATTGTTTCTAAGTGTTTTCACCAATATGTTTAGACTGAGAAAAATATTGGGGTTAATGATCGGATTTCAAGGACTTTTTAACTCACATAAGAGAAGACTTGTAAAAAATGGACACTATTTCCCTCGCAAAGTTTTTTCAATACCTTTAAATTGTAAAGGCGTAATGAAATCAACAAAAAATAAGGAAATATAAGAAGGATGCCCATATACATCTATCGTGGCGGTTCTCCAAACCCGCAACCTCAAAACCCGTTGGTTCGATTTTTAGTCAGTGCGGCTATTTTGGCGGTTATTATCGGATTAGGTGTTTTGTTGTTGCCGGTTATCGGTGCGATTGCTTTACTGATTTTAGGTTTTATCGCACTTTTGGTTATCGGAGGTCTGATTTATCGCTGGATCTATGGTAATCCCATCGACAATTACTACCGCAAGCAAAGAGAACAAAGAGAGGGAGTGAGGATAAATCCGGACGCAGCTCCCGATCAGCAACCTCTCAGAGAAGCGCAAGAGCGTCAGTCACAGGGCAGAAAAATGCGTTTTCGCAGCCGTGATCAAGTTGTAGAAGACGCCGTTGTTGTAGAAGAACGCAAACGTTCCGATTCACAATAAAGTGGTTACAGAAGGGGTGAGAGCAAATAACTCGCCCCTTCTTTCATGCGTACAAAAACGGACCGTTTGTACCACTGAAATAGGTTGATTTCTGATGAAGATTCCGCATAACTGGCGTTCAAGGCGGATACCTTTTGACTGAAGCCCTTATCAAAAACTAAAAGCATCAGTTCGTAATTCAGATGCATGCTACGCATATCCATATTGACGGTTCCGAAAAGGGATAATTCCCCATCAATGGTTACACTTTTGGTATGCAACATGCCTTTTTCGTAAAGTTTGATGTGAACGCCGGATTTCAGTAGCTCGTCAAAATAGCGTTGAGCCGCATAGTTGACCATAATGGAGTCGCTTTTTCTGGGTAGGATGAGTGTAACCTGGACACCCTTTAAAGCCGCGTTTTGCAAAGCTAGTGCCAATGCTTCACCGGGAATGAAGTAAGGGCTGACAATTTCGATGGATTTCTTAGCCTGATGAATAGCCTCAATGATCAGTCGTTGATTGGCATCATTAGTTGTTCCGGGGCCGGAAGGGACAATCATGACCGTTGCTTGGTCAGGCATGTCAAATTCAACAACCGCACTATTTTTGAACTCTGGAAAGGTAATTTCGGAGTCGGTCAGAACCTTCCAGTCGAAATGGATAAGGTGATAGAGACTGGAAACAATCTCTCCCTTAGCGCGAACCATTGCGTCAACCCATTGTCCGACATTGGCATTTCGTTTGAAGTAGTGGGGATCTGCCATATTAAGGCTGCCACTATAGGCGATTTTTTGGTCAATGATGGCAATCTTCCGATGCAGACGAATGTCTGCACGACAAAGCAAAGCGCTGAAAAGCGAAACAGGCAGGGCACTTTCAAGATGAATGCCTTCGTAGCGGAACATGCGTGCCCAATCACTGGATAAAAAACGGGAAGAGCCGATGGCGTCAACGAGAACATAACACTGCACACCTCGTCGTGCAGCTCTTATGAGAGCCGCAGAAACATCATCGGCTTTGCCCCCGACATCCCAAATGTAAAACTCCATTGTGATAAGCTCTTTAGCGTTATCAATATCATTAACCAATAACGTCAGTGTCTCTTCGGAATCATCTAACAGTCGCAGGGAAGATTTTTTTGTCAACGGAAACTTGCCTAAGCGGGTCGCTAGCTTTGAAATGTTTCGATAATTTTCAGGAGCCATGGCTTCCGTATGCATGATATGGCGAAAAATTTGCCTGCGTTTGCGCATCTCGCGACGCAATTTTCTGGCATGCCATCGGCCAAGGGTGCGTTCTCCGAACAATAAATAAAGAATAAAGCCGAAGTATGGAACAATGGTTGTGAGTAAAATCCATGCAAAAGAGCTTCCCGGCGGGTGTCGGGTAAGCATGACGCGCAAAATCACGCCGATGGTCAAGGTAAGCTGAAGCAAAACAGCCGCAAGGCCGACAAGATTGATTGGTTCGGAAAAAGAAAAATTCATACGCACATCCAAATCTCGGCAAAGTGTAGCGCGTGAAAGCGGGAAAAATCTATAAAAACTATGAAGAAAACGACTTTTGAAATGCTTCTGATTGGTTTGTCCGCCCCGATGGCTGGAATCGGGATGGGTATGCTGATGAATGGTTCCATCGGAGGCGCCTTTATGTTGTTAGGCGCATCGATGAAATTGGTGGTGGCCTATTTCAGGACTCCGAAAGACCTTTTTGATTGGGATAACTTCGGCGGAACATTCGAAGATTTCAAAGATCGGATGGAAAAAATTCAAAATGAATTGGACAATGAAAAACCGCTATTGGGCTGGTTATCTGATTTGGCAACATACATGATGTTGGGTGGGCTCTTTGCTTTGTTACTGGTCGAATAAATCGCGTATCAAAGATTTTTTTCAAAATAGCTTGACATTTATTTTAAAACCCTACATAATGCCACTCTCGCTACGGAGGGGTGCCCGAGTGGCTAAAGGGGGCAGACTGTAAATCTGTTGGCTTACGCCTACGATGGTTCGAATCCATCCCCCTCCACCAAGCGATCGCTCGCTTATACTGTAGCGAAACCAGGATTGCAGGCGGGAGTGGAAACTCTCTCGACGCAGGCGGGTGTAGCTCAATGGTAGAGCAGAAGCCTTCCAAGCTTACGACGAGGGTTCGATTCCCTTCACCCGCTCCACAGTTCGTGGACAGTCCCAAATTCAGCCCATGTGGCTCAGTGGTAGAGCACTCCCTTGGTAAGGGAGAGGTCACGCGTTCGATCCGCGTCATGGGCACCAGTTTTCTATCAGTCTCGAATAGATCGGGGCTTTATAACATTCACAAATAAAAGTTCAGGAGTTCGCCATGGCAAAAGGCAAGTTTGAACGCACCAAGCCCCACGTGAACGTGGGCACGATCGGTCACGTCGACCATGGTAAGACGACGTTGACGGCAGCAATCACGACGGTATTGGCCGCCAAGTTCGGTGGTGAAGCCCGTGCATATGACCAAATTGACGCGGCTCCGGAAGAAAAGGCCCGTGGTATTACGATTAACACGGCCCACGTTGAATACGAAACGGAACATCGTCACTATGCCCACGTTGACTGCCCGGGGCACGCTGACTATGTGAAGAACATGATCACGGGTGCTGCTCAGATGGACGGTGCAATCTTGGTGGTTTCTGCTGCTGACGGTCCGATGCCGCAAACGCGTGAACACATCTTGTTGGCTCGCCAAGTGGGCGTTCCGTACATCATTGTGTACTTGAACAAGTGCGACATGGTGGACGACGCTGAATTGCTCGAACTCGTGGAAATGGAAGTTCGCGACTTGTTGAGCAACTACAACTTCCCTGGCGACGAAATTCCGATCGTGAAGGGTTCTGCCAAGTTGGCTTTGGAAGGCGACCAATCTGAAATTGGTGTTCCCTCCATCTTGAAGTTGGCTGAAACGATGGACAGCTACATCCCGACGCCGGTGCGTGACGTTGACCATCCGTTCTTGATGCCTGTTGAAGACGTGTTCTCGATCTCCGGTCGTGGCACGGTGGTGACGGGTCGTGTGGAACGCGGTGTGTTGAAGGTTGGCGACGAAATTGAAATCGTCGGTATCCGTCCGACGCAAAAGACGACCTGCACGGGTGTTGAAATGTTCCGTAAGTTGCTCGACCAAGGTCAAGCCGGTGACAACATTGGTGTGTTGTTGCGTGGTACGAAGCGTGAAGAAGTGGAACGTGGTCAAGTGTTGGCTAAGCCGGGCACGATCACGCCGCACACGAAGTTCACGGCTGAAGTGTACGTTTTGAGCAAGGACGAAGGTGGTCGTCACACGCCGTTCTTCAAGGGCTATCGTCCGCAATTCTACTTCCGCACGACGGACGTGACGGGTACGATTGAATTGCCGGAAGGCGTCGAAATGGTGATGCCTGGTGATAACATCACGATGACGGTTCAATTGATCAGCCCGATCGCCATGAACGAAGGCTTGCGTTTCGCTGTTCGTGAAGGTGGTCGTACGGTTGGCGCCGGTGTGGTGGCCAAGATCATCGAATAATCTCGGATTCAAGAGAGTCGTTAATATGACGGCTCTTAAGAAGGGTTAGGGGTATAGCTCAATTGGCAGAGCGACGGTCTCCAAAACCGTAGGTTGAGGGTTCGATTCCTTCTGCCCCTGCCACCCAAGATATAGTGCAAGCAAGCCGCGGTCAGAAGATCGCGGCTTGGTGTTGTTGGAAACGCTCTTTTTTTGACATTAAATTTGGCGAAATCGCTGTTGTTGATAACGAGGGTTCGCCTAAAGAAATTATGAGTACACAAAACGCAAAACCTGAAGAAAAAACATCTGGCTCGGACATGGCTCTGGTGTCGTTGGCGGTTATTCTGGCGTTGGCCGGCGTCTGCGGCTTTAGCTTCTTGAGCGACCAAACCTTACTGGTTCGTTTGGGCGTGTTGATCGGTGGCTTGGTTTTCGCCGTGGTGGTTGCATGGTTTAGCCCTTCGGGCAAACGTTTCATTGTTTATGGTCGCGAATCGTATGACGAATTGCGTCGCGTTGTGTGGCCGACACGTAAAGAAACGTTGAACTCTACCGGTATGGTCATTGCGTTTGTTGTCGTCGTCGCGGTATTTTTGTTCTTGGTCGATATGATCGTTGAATGGGGCTTGTACGACGTTTTGTTGAAGCTCAGCCTTTAATGGAGTCTGCGTATGACTGAAATGCAAGAACAACAACAGGTTGCTGCACCGAAGATGCGCTGGTATGTTGTGCACGTTTATTCCGGCATGGAAAAGAGTGTGCAAAGAGCGCTGACAGAAAGAATCGGTCGTTGCGCATTCCCTGAACAGTTCGGCGAAGTTTTGGTTCCGACTGAAGAAGTGGTCGAAACCCGCAATAACCGCCGCTATGTGACCGAACGCCGTATGTATGCCGGCTATGTGTTGGTGCATATGGTTATGAATGACGACACATGGCACTTGGTTAAGAATACGCCTCGTGTAACCGGCTTCTTGGGCGGCAATCGTCCGGCAGCTCTTGCCGATCACGAAATCGCTGCGATTCTTCAAACTCAAGAAGCTACCGCTGAAAAACCGCGTCCCAAGATTAGTTTTGAAGTTGGTGAAACCGTTCGTCTTAAAGAGGGCGCCTTTGCCGATTTCAATGGTCGCATCGAAGAAGTGGATTACGATCGCAGCCGCCTGCGTGTCACGGTTGAAATTTTTGGTCGTGAAACACCTGTGGACATTTCGTTTAGCGGCGTAGAAAAAATTTAATTTTCGCGTGGTTATGACAAGAATTTGCTTTTTGAGAAATTCGGTGGCATAATCGCGCTCTTTCTTGTTAAACAAACACTAGGGAGCCTGAGCAGAGAGATCTGTAAAGGCGCTAGAACCTAAAAGGAAACCTCAAATGGCTAAGAAGATTGTCGGCTATATTAAGCTGCAAGTTCCCGCCGGCAAGGCTAACCCCTCGCCCCCAATCGGTCCCGCTCTCGGTCAGCGCGGTCTTAACATCATGGAATTCTGTAAGGCTTTCAACGCCCGTACGCAAGGTGTTGAACCCGGTTTGCCGATTCCTGTGGTGATCACCGCTTATGCTGATAAGAGCTTCACCTTCATTATGAAGACCCCTCCGGCCACGATTTTGATCAAGAAGGCCGCTAAGATTCAGAAGGGTTCTTCTCGTCCGCATACGGACAAGGTGGGTAAGATTACTCGCGCTCAAGCCGAAGAAATCGCCAAGACGAAGATGCCGGATTTGACGGCTGCTGATATGGATGCTGCTGTCCGCACGATCGCCGGTAGCGCTCGTTCCATGGGCATCACTGTGGAGGGACTGTAATATGGCTAAGATCACCAAGCGTATGAAAGCCGCTCAGTCCAAGGTTGAAGCGCAAAAGTTTTACGCCGTTGCTGATGCTTTGGCATTGGTTAAGGAAACGGCTAGCGCCAAGTTCGACGAATCCGTCGACGTGGCTATTCAATTGGGTATTGACCCCCGTAAGTCCGACCAAGCTGTTCGTGGCGCCGCTGTGTTGCCCGAAGGCACGGGTAAGACGGTTCGCGTGGCTGTGTTTGCTCAAGGTGCTAAGGCTGATGAAGCTAAGGCTGCCGGAGCTGACGTGGTCGGTTTTGATGATTTGGCCGCTACTGTTAAGGCCGGTCAACTTGACTTTGACGTTGTGATCGCTTCTCCGGACGCCATGCGTATCGTGGGTCAATTGGGTAAGATTTTAGGCCCGCGCGGCTTGATGCCGAACCCGAAGGTGGGTACGGTTACGCCGAACGTGGCTGAAGCTGTTAAGAACGCTAAGGCTGGTCAAGTGCAATTCCGCGCTGATAAGGCCGGTATTATTCACGCCTCCATCGGTCGTGCTTCCTTTGAAGCTGCTCGCTTGGAAACGAACTTGAAGGCGTTGATCGATGCGTTGGTCAAGGCTAAGCCCGCCTCCTCCAAGGGTCAGTACCTCCGTAAGGTTTCTGTCTCTTCTACGATGGGTGTTGGCGTTCGCGTTGACGTTTCAACTGTTGTTGCTTAATAACATTTACCCGTGAGTCCGATTTAGTCATCGGGCTCACAAAAAGAGGTCGTGAGGCCTCGAGGGCTTTGGGTGGGAAGTTTACTTCCCGCTGTCAAAGACCGCTGGAAACAAAAGTTTCGGCGTTTGGACGGCTGAAAAAGTTAGAACCTCGAAACAATTGTTTTAATTGTCTTGTGAAAGAGTCGGTGATCGTCAAAAACCGACTGACTGACAAGATGTCCAGCGCAGACGGCTACCGAAGAGAGAAAATTTCGTTTGATCGTGCCGCTTGGCATGGCAGGCGAGACTCTCGGAGAGTTGCCGGTTATTTGTAAACCGGTGCCGAAAGTAATTTCGGTACCTCTGAGTGGAGCCAGACCGTGGGTCTTAATCGTCAAGATAAAGCGGCAGTTATCGAAGAAGTGAGCGGCATTGTTGCCAACGCTGGTTCGATCGTTATTGCCGAATACCGTGGGCTGAGCGTTCAAGCGGTCACTCAATTGCGTGCTAACGCCCGCAAGGAAGGTGTCCAACTGCGCGTGCTTAAAAACACTCTTGTGCGTCGTGCCGTTGCCGGTACTCCGTTCGAAGGTTTGTCCGACCAATTCGTCGGTCCCCTCGTTTACGGTTTTTCCGCTGATCCGGTCGCCGCTGCTAAGGTGTTAGTCTCCTTTGCCAAGAAAAACGACAAGCTCATTGTCAAGGGCGGTGCGATGCCGAACAACGTCTTGGACGTTGCTGGTGTTGAACAACTCGCCACGATGCCGAGCCGCGAAGAATTGTTGGCTAAGTTGATGGCTACGATGAACGAACCGATCGCTAAGTTCGTTCGCACGCTCAATGAAGTGCCTGCGCGCATGGTGCGCACAGTTGCCGCTGTTCGCGATGCTAAGGAAAAGGCTGCTGCCTAACCTAATTTTTAATTAACAAACGAAATTTATTGGAGTCATAAAATGGCCCTTACGAAAGAAGAAATCCTCGACGCAATTGCGTCCATGACCGTTCTCGAAGTTTCCGAACTCATCAAGATGATGGAAGAAAAGTTCGGTGTTTCCGCTGCCGCTGCTGCTGTTGCAGTTGCTGCTCCTGCTGCTGGTGGTGCTGCCGCCGCTGCTGAAGAAAAGACGGAATTCGACGTCGTTCTCGCTGAAGTTGGTTCTAACAAGATCGCCGTTATTAAGGCTGTTCGCGAATTGACCGGCTTGGGCTTGAAGGAAGCCAAGGACATGGTTGAAGGCGCTCCGAAGGCTGTTAAGGAAGGCTTGCCGAAGGCTGATGCTGAAGAAGCCAAGAAGAAGTTGGAAGCCGCTGGCGCCAAGGTCGAACTCAAGTAATTCTTGCTGTTCTGCTGAAATTCGGGCAATATTTGAAAAGATGTTGCCCGAAAAAGTCCTTCTGTTGGAGGACTTTGAACTGAGTCTCTTTTAGTTGATAAGAATTCAGTTCTAAGTCTTCTGAGTGAGCAGCAAAAATTCGATTGACTGAAAATTTACCATCCGAAACGCCGCTCGGGTATTGAATAGATACCTGGGGCGGCTTTTGGCGTCTTTCTTTTTTGTTTTCTTACTTAGGCTGAAATCGTTTTTTTCATCAATCTCACGTCGAACGGAGTGTCCATGTCGTACTCGTTCACTGAAAAGAAGCGCATTCGAAAGAGTTTTGCGACTCGTCCGAGTGTTCTCGCAGTGCCTTCCTTGTTGGAAATGCAACTTCGGTCTTATTCCGAATTTTTGCAAGCCGATGTTGCTTCCGCAGACCGCAATCCGAATTTTGGTTTGCAATCTGCTTTTACGTCTATTTTCCCGATCTCCAGTCACAACGGTTTAGCTCGTTTGGTTTTTGAGAGCTATTCGCTCGACGAGCCCGTTTTTGATGTTGCCGAATGCCAATTGCGCGGTTTGACTTATTCAAGCCGTTTGCGTGCTCGCATTCGTTTGGAAATTATCGATCGTGACGATCCTGCCAAGAGCCGGATCAAAGAAATCCGTGAAAATGATGTCTATATGGGTGAAATTCCGTTAATGACGGAAAAAGCCTCCTTCATCATCAACGGTTCTGAGCGTGTGATTGTCAGCCAGTTGCACCGTTCGCCTGGTTTGTTCTTTGAACATGACAAGGGCAAGACGCACAGCTCTGGCAAGTTGCTTTTCTCCGCTCGTATGATTCCGTACCGCGGTTCTTGGCTTGATTTTGAATTTGACGCAAAGGATCTCGTCTACTTCCGTGTTGACCGTCGTCGTAAGATGCCGGTGACGATTTTGCTCAAGGCTTTGGGCATGAATGCGGAACAGATTCTTGAAACGTTCTTCGAATTCGACACCTTTAAGCTCGGTGCTCGCAGTGCCTCTATGACGCTCGTGCCGGAACGCTTGAAGGGTGAAGTGGCTCGTTTTGATATCGTAGGCCGTGACGGTGAAGTGATTGTCGCCAAGGACAAACGCATCACGGCTCGTCATATCCGTCAAATGGCTGATATGAAGACGGTTTCTGTCAACGATGATTTCTTGATCGGTCGTGTGTTGGCCAAAGACATCATTGATGGCGAAACCGGTGAAGTGTTGGCAGCCGCTAACGACGAAATTACCGAAGAATTGTTGGCCAAGTTGCGTGAAGCCAAGATCAAGGGCTTCCAAACAATCTATACCAACGAATTGGATCAAGGTAGCTTTATCTCTGATACGTTGCGTATTGATGAAACGCCGGATCAAATGTCTGCCCGCGTGGCCATTTACCGCATGATGCGTCCGGGTGAACCGCCCACAGAGGAAGCGGTTGAAATGTTGATGAATCGCTTGTTCTTCTCTGAAGAAACGTACGATTTGTCCCGCGTTGGCCGTATGAAGGTCAATGCCCGTTTGGCTCGTCCGACAGCAGAAGGTCCGGGTACGCTCACGCATGAAGACATTGTCGATACGGTCAAAGTATTGGTCGAATTGCGCAATGGTCGCGGTGAAGTCGATGATATCGACCACTTGGGCAACCGTCGTGTGCGTTGCGTGGGTGAGTTGGCTGAAAATCAATTCCGCTCCGGTTTGGTGAGAGTGGAACGTGCTGTGCGTGAGCGTTTGGCTCAAGCCGAGTCTGACAATTTAACGCCGCAAGATTTGATCAACAGCAAGCCGATTTCCGCCGCCATTCGTGAATTCTTTGGCTCGAGCCAATTGAGCCAGTTCATGGATCAAACCAACCCGTTGTCTGAAATTACCCACAAGCGTCGTATTTCCGCTTTGGGTCCCGGTGGTTTAACTCGTGAACGCGCCGGCTTCGAAGTCCGCGACGTGCACCCGACTCACTACGGTCGTTTGTGCCCGATTGAAACGCCTGAAGGTCCGAACATCGGTTTGATTAACTCGTTAGCTTTGTATGCTCGCTTGAATGAATACGGCTTCTTGGAAACGCCGTATCGTAAGGTGATTGACTGCAAGGTGACCGATCAAATTGATTACCTCTCCGCTATTGAAGAAGGTAAGTACGTCATCTGTCAGGCTAACTCCGAGTTGGATGACGAAGGCCGCTTGACCCAAGAATTGGTGAGCGCCCGTGAAAACGGTGAAACCGTGATGGTTAGCCCGGAACGCGTTCAATACATGGACGTCTCTCCGTTGCAGGTCGTTTCTGCCGCCGCTTCCTTGATTCCGTTCTTGGAACACGATGACGCCAACCGTGCTTTGATGGGTTCTAACATGCAACGTCAAGGCGTTCCGTGCTTGCGCCCGGAAAAACCGGTTGTCGGTACGGGTGTGGAACGTACGGTGGCTGTGGACTCCAAGACGGCTGTCCAAGCCAAGCGTGGCGGTGTCGTTGACTATGTTGATGCCAACCGTGTGGTGATTCGCGTCAATGACGATGAAAACATTCCGGGCGAAGTGGGTGTTGACATTTATAACCTGCAGAAGTTCACGCGTTCCAACCAAAGCACGAACATTAACCAACGTCCGATTGTCTCCCGCGGAGACGTTGTGGCTCGCGGTGATGTTTTGGCCGACGGCGCTTCCACCGACATGGGTGAATTGGCATTGGGTCAAAACCTGTTGGTGGCCTTCATGCCTTGGAACGGTTACAACTACGAAGACTCTGTTTTGATCAGTGAAAAGGTGGTGGCCGATGACCGCTATACCTCTATTCACATTGAAGAGCTCTCCGTGGTGGCTCGTGATACGAAGTTGGGCGCCGAAGAAATTACGCGCGACATTTCCAACTTGTCCGAAAACCAATTAGCCCGTTTGGACGAATGCGGTATTGTGCAAATCGGCGCTGAAGTTAAGGCCGGTGACGTACTCGTCGGTAAGGTGACGCCGAAGGGCGAAACGCAATTGACGCCTGAAGAAAAACTCTTGCGAGTGATCTTCGGTGAAAAGGCAAGTGACGTTAAGGATACGTCTTTGCGTGTTCCGTCCGGTATGACCGGAACGGTAATTGACGTTCAAGTCTTTACGCGTGAAGGCGTTGAACGCGACGCTCGTGCTAACTCCATTATTGACGAATCGCTCAAGCGCTATCGTCAGGATTTGGATGAAAAACTGCGCATTGTAGAAGGTGACGGTTTTGCCCGTTTGGCTCGCCAACTTGAAGGCAAGAAGGCCGAAGGCGGTCCGAAGGGTCTCAAGAAGGGTGTCCTCACCAAGGAATATTTGGAAAGCTTGAAGGGCTTTGAAATCTTTGATCTGCGTATGGTCGATGAAGCTGATCAGAAGTTGCTCGAAGATATGCGTGCTCAACTCGATGACAAACGCCACGAATTTGATCGTGCGTTTGAAATCAAGCGCAAGAAGCTGACCCAAGGCGATGAGTTGCCCCCGGGCGTGCTCAAGATGGTGAAGGTCTACATCGCTGAAAAACGTCGCCTGCAACCGGGTGACAAGATGGCTGGTCGTCACGGTAACAAGGGTGTGGTCTCCAAGATTTGCCCGGTGGAAGATATGCCGTACATGGCTGACGGTCGTCCCGCCGACGTCGCTCTTAACCCGTTGGGCGTGCCCTCTCGTATGAATATCGGTCAGGTGCTCGAAGTGCACTTAGGCTGGGCTGCCAAGGGCTTGGGCTGGCGCATCGGTGAAATGATCAAGAGCTGCCAAGTGGCTCAAATGCGCGCCTTCTTGGAAAAGATCTACAACGAAACGGGCAAGAAGGAAGATTTGAATAGCTTGACGGATGAAGAAATCATGCGTTTGGCCGAAAATCTCCAAAACGGTGTGCCGTTTGCTACGCCAGTGTTCGATGGCGCCAGTGAAGAACAAATCGGCAAGATGCTCGATTTGGCCTTCCCTGAAGATGTTGCTAAGCGCCTGCAGTTGACGCCGTCTAAGACGCAATGCACGCTCTATGATGGCCGCACCGGCGAAGCATTTGATCGTCCCGTCACGGTGGGTTACATGCACTACTTGAAGTTGCACCACTTGGTTGATGACAAGATGCACGCTCGTTCTACGGGTCCGTATTCGTTGGTTACGCAGCAACCGTTGGGTGGTAAGGCTCAATTCGGTGGTCAACGCTTCGGTGAAATGGAAGTGTGGGCTCTGGAAGCTTACGGTGCCTCTTACGTGTTGCAAGAAATGCTGACGGTGAAGTCTGACGATGTGAACGGCCGTACGAAGGTTTACGAAAACATCGTTAAGGGCGAACACGTTCTCGAAGCCGGTATGCCGGAATCGTTCAACGTGTTGGTGAAGGAAATCCGGTCGTTGGGTATTGACATCGACCTCGAACGTAATTAAGGACAGAACAGATATGAATCCGCTTATCGATCTGTTTAAGCAATTTAATCAGGACGATCACTTCGACGCGATCAAGATTGGTCTTGCATCGCCGGAGAAGATTCGTTCCTGGTCTTACGGTGAAGTGAAGAAACCGGAGACCATCAACTACCGTACCTTTAAGCCGGAGCGCGACGGTCTGTTCTGTGCCAAGATCTTTGGCCCGGTCAAGGACTATGAGTGCTTGTGCGGTAAATATAAGCGTCTGAAGCACCGCGGTGTTGTTTGCGAAAAGTGCGGTGTTGAAGTCACGTTGTCCAAGGTGCGTCGTGAACGCATGGGTCATATCGAATTGGCAAGCCCTGTTGCCCACATCTGGTTCTTAAAAAGCTTGCCGTCCCGCATGGGTATGGTTTTGGACATCCCCTTGCGTGACATTGAACGTGTGCTTTATTTTGAAGCCTACTGCGTGGTGGATCCGGGCATGACGGATTTGAAGCGCGGTCAGTTGCTCACCGAAGACGAATACCTCGAAAAGGTTGAGCAGTTCGGATCTGACTTCAAGGCCATGATGGGGGCTGAAGCTATTCGTGAAATGCTTCGCACGATTGACGTTGACCACGAAGTCGAAACGCTACGCAAAGAACTCGAAGATACTTCTTCAGATGCCAAGATCAAGAAGTTCTCCAAGCGATTGAAGGTTTTGGAAGGTTTCCAACGTTCTGGCGTTAAGCCTGAATGGATGGTGATGGAAGTTTTGCCGGTGTTGCCGCCGGATCTTCGTCCGTTGGTGCCGTTGGATGGCGGACGCTTTGCTACGTCCGACTTGAACGATTTGTATCGTCGAGTCATCAATCGTAATAACCGTCTGAAACGTTTGCTCGAACTGAAGGCTCCGGACATCATCATTCGCAATGAAAAGCGTATGTTGCAAGAAGCCGTTGACAGCTTGTTGGATAACGGCCGTCGCGGCAAGGCCATGACCGGTCCTTCCAAGCGTCCTTTGAAGTCCTTGGCCGACATGATCAAGGGTAAGAGCGGTCGCTTCCGTCAAAATCTGTTGGGTAAGCGTGTGGACTACTCGGGTCGTTCCGTGATTACGGTGGGTCCGTACCTGCGTCTGCACCAATGCGGTTTGCCGAAGTTGATGGCTTTGGAATTATTCAAGCCCTTCATCTTCAATAAGTTGGAACGTCGTGGTTTGGCCATGACGATCAAAGCCGCCAAGAAGATGGTTGACAATCAAGAGCCGGTTGTTTGGGATATCCTTGAAGAGGTGATTTACGAACACCCGGTGATGCTCAACCGTGCTCCGACGTTGCACCGTTTGGGTATTCAAGCTTTTGAACCGAAGTTGATTGAAGGTAAGGCCATTCAATTGCACCCGCTCGTTTGCGCAGCCTTTAACGCTGACTTCGACGGTGACCAAATGGCCGTTCACGTGCCGCTTTCTTTGGAAGCTCAGTTGGAAGCTCGTACGTTGATGCTTGCTTCCAACAACGTGCTCTTCCCAGCTAACGGCAACCCGTCCATCGTTCCGTCCCAGGACATGGTGCTTGGTCTGTACTACTCCACCCGTGAACGTATCAATGCCATGGGTGAGGGGATGTTCTTTGCCGATGTTGCTGAAGTGCGTCGTGCATTGGACAACAAGAAGATTGAACTTCAAACCCGTTGTACGGTTCGTATCAAAGAATACGAAGTCAATAAGAAGACGGGCGAGAAGACCGAAAAGATCGTCCGCTATGAAACGACAGCTGGCCGTGCTTTGTTGTCCGAAATTTTGCCCGAAGGCATGAGTTTTTCGGAATTGAACCGTACGCTGAAGAAGAAGGAAATCGCCCGCTTAATCAACACCTGCTTCCGCAAGTGCGGTTTGCGTGCGACGGTACTTTTTGCTGACCGTTTGAAGGACCGTGGCTATGCCCTGTCCACCATTGGCGGCTTGTCCATCTGCATTGGCGACATGACGGTTCCTGCTCAGAAGGCTGAATTGATTGCAGCTGCTGAAAAAGAAGTCAAGGAAATTGAAGCTCAGTACGCCTCCGGTTTGGTAACGCAAGGCGAACGCTACAACAAGGTGGTGGATATTTGGGGTCGTACGGCCGATCAAGTCGGTAAGGTGATGATGGAAGAGCTTTCCACGGAACCGGTTGTTGACCGCCATGGCAAGCTCACCAAGCAAGAATCCTTCAATTCCATCTACATGATGGCTGACTCCGGCGCTCGTGGTTCTGCTGCTCAGATTCGTCAGTTGGCCGGTATGCGTGGTTTGATGGCTAAGCCTGATGGCTCCATTATTGAAACCCCGATTACGGCTAACTTCCGTGAAGGCTTGAACGTACTGCAGTACTTTATTTCAACCCACGGTGCTCGTAAGGGTTTGGCTGATACGGCTTTGAAGACGGCAAACTCCGGTTACTTAACTCGTCGTCTCGTTGACGTGACGCAGGACTTGGTCGTCACTGAAGAAGACTGCCACACCACTCAAGGTGTCAGCATGAAGGCCTTGGTTGAAGGTGGTGACGTTATTCAATCGTTGCGTGACCGCGTGTTGGGTCGTGTGACAAGCGCCGATATCGTCAATCCTGAAACGGGGGAAGTCGTTATTGCGGCCGGTACGCTCTTGACCGAAGATGAATGCGACGAAATTGAAAAACTCGGTATTGATGAAGTGATGGTTCGTACGCCACTCACCTGTCAAACCCGTTACGGTTTGTGCGCCAAGTGCTACGGTCGCGATTTGGGTCGTGGCTCCTTGGTGAATGTTGGTGAAGCCGTGGGCGTGATTGCCGCTCAGTCCATCGGTGAACCGGGTACTCAGTTGACAATGCGTACGTTCCACATCGGTGGTGCCGCTAGCCGTGCTGCGGTGGCAAGCTCTGTGGAAGCCAAGGTTAACGGTCAAGTGAGCTACTCCTCGGCGATGCGTTATGTGACGAGCGCCAAGGGCGATCTCGTTGTGATTTCTCGTTCCGGAGAAATCATCATCAGCGATAACGGTCGTGAACGTGAACGCCATAAAGTACCCTACGGTGCAACGTTGCTCGCGAAGCCTGATCAACAAATCAAGGCTGGCGCACAGTTGGCAACCTGGGATCCGATGACCCGTCCGATTATTTCTGAATACAGTGGTACGGTTCAGTTCGAAGGCATCGTTGACAACGTAACTGTGATGAGCCAGACCGACGAAGTGACCGGTTTGTCCAGCCTCGTGGTGATTGACCCGAAACGTTCTACGGCCGGTGGCGCCAAGGGCAAGAAGGGTAGCACGCAAACGTTGCGTCCCGCTGTTCGCTTGCTCGATGAAAACGGCAACGAAGTGAAGATTCCGGGAACGGATCACCGTGTGACGATTCAGTTGCCGGTCGGTGCTTTGATTGTGGTTCGTGACGGTCAAAAGATTGGCCGCGGTGAAGTCTTGGCTCGTATTCCGGTTGAATCGCAAAAGACCCGTGATATTACGGGTGGTTTGCCGCGTGTTGCCGAGTTGTTTGAAGCTCGTTCGCCGAAGGATGCCGGTGTGCTCGCTGAAGTGACGGGTACGGTAACTTTCGGTAAGGAAACTAAGGGCAAACAACGTCTGGTGATTACCGACAATGAAGGTACCGATCACGAATTCTTGATCAGCAAGGATAAGAGCATCCTGGTTCACGATGGTCAAGTGGTTCAAAAGGGTGAAGAAATCGTTGAAGGTCCTGCTGATCCGCACGATATCCTTCGCTTGCTCGGTATCGAAGCATTAGCTCGCTACATTGTCGATGAAGTTCAGGATGTGTACCGTCTGCAGGGCGTGGCCATTAACGACAAGCACATTGAAGTGATTGTTCGTCAGATGTTGCGCCGCGTGAAGATTACGGATCCGGGTGATACGAAGTTCATTCGTGATGAACAGGTGGAACGCTCCGAAATGTTGGATGAAAACGACAAGGCTATTGCGGCTGGTAAGCGTCCGGCATTGTACGAAAACGTCCTCTTGGGTATTACGAAGGCTAGTTTGTCGACAGATTCCTTCATTTCCGCGGCTTCCTTCCAGGAAACCACGCGTGTTCTTACCGAAGCTGCCATCATGGGCAAGAAGGATGAATTGCGCGGCTTGAAGGAAAACGTTATTGTGGGTCGCTTAATTCCTGCCGGTACGGGCTTGGCCTATCACAAGGCTGTAAAGGCTAATGAAGCGGCAGAGGCTGAAGAAGCCTCCGGCTTTAGCTCCACTTTTGCGTCGCAGGAACCTGTTGACGAAGCCATCGTAACTGAAACGGTGACGAAGGAAGAATAAGGTGCATATAGCATCTGCCGGGAGTGTCGAGAGGCACTCCTGAACGAGGACCCGAGGGGCGTTTTTAGAGATTTTTCGCCCACGGGTCTTCCGTGCATTTTCTCTTAAGGTCTTGACAATAAGAGAAAAAAATACGAAAATCTCAGCCTCCCGAAGCTTAAAACTTTCGGACCTCCGATCATTGGCGTGATTTTATGCGTTGATGAAGGGGGTTTTGTGCGTTAGTTTCGGACGTTTTAAAAACCAGCAATTCTGCCTTCCATGCGAGAGCCTGGTTGGAGAATTTTTAATACGGACTTTTATGCCTACCATTAACCAATTAGTGCGTAAGCCCCGTGTGCTCACGCATGATAAAAGCAAGAGCCCCGCGCTCAAGAACTGCCCGCAAAAGCGTGGCGTTTGCACGCGCGTGTACACCACAACCCCGAAGAAGCCGAACTCCGCTTTGCGTAAGGTTGCCAAGGTGCGTTTGACCAACGGCTTTGAGGTCATTTCTTACATCGGTGGTGAAGGCCACAACCTGCAAGAACACAGCGTCGTGTTGATCCGCGGCGGTCGTGTTAAGGACTTGCCTGGTGTGCGTTACCACATCATCCGCGGTTCTTTGGACACCCAAGGTGTTAAGGATCGTAAGCAAGCTCGCTCCAAGTACGGCGCCAAGCGCCCGAAGGCAGCTTAATTCGCGGCGCGTTGTAGCCGTGAACGGTCTGCATCATCCGTTTTAGTGTGATGAAAGGACCGAGTAAGTCGCGATCCTAATTGAGTGATCGCATTGTTTAAGACTGAAGACTACGAAAAGAGGAAAAAAATGCCCCGTCGTCGCGAAGTACCGAAACGTGAAATTTTGCCGGATCCGAAGTTCGGCAGTGTTGAAATCGCCAAATTTGTGAACGTGATCATGCTCGATGGCAAGAAGGCCGTCGCTGAACGCATCGTTTATGGCGCTTTGAGTGAAATTGAAGCCAAGACCGGCAAGGACGCTATGGAAGTGTTCAAGACCGCCCTTGACAATGTCCGCCCGCTCGTGGAAGTCAAGAGCCGTCGTGTTGGTGGTGCCAACTACCAAGTCCCGGTTGAAGTTCGCCCTGTCCGCCGTATGGCTTTGGCCATGCGCTGGTTGCGCGAAGCGGCTAAGAAGCGCGCTGAAAAGTCGATGCCCCAACGCTTAGCTGGTGAGTTGTTGGATGCGGCCGAAGGCCGTGGCGGCGCCATGAAGAAGCGTGACGAAGTTCACCGCATGGCTGAAGCCAACAAGGCTTTCTCTCACTTCCGTTTCTAATTTGATTAACCAGATGCGTTTTCCAATCAACGAGAAAACGCATCGTCTCCAACTAGGGGAAACATAATGGCTCGTACTACTCCGATCTCGCGTTATCGCAACATCGGGATTTCTGCCCACATTGACGCGGGTAAGACCACGACCACTGAACGTATTCTGTTTTATACGGGCGTTACCCATAAGCTCGGTGAAGTGCATGATGGCGCCGCCACCATGGACTGGATGGAACAGGAACAAGAAAAGGGGATTACGATTACGTCTGCTGCTACGACCACTTTCTGGCGTGGCATGGACGGTAAGTTCCCGGAACATCGTTTGAACATCATTGACACCCCGGGGCACGTTGACTTCACCGTTGAAGTGGAACGTTCCATGCGCGTCTTGGACGGTGCCTGCATGGTTTACTGTGCTGTGGGTGGTGTTCAGCCGCAATCTGAAACTGTTTGGCGTCAAGCTAACAAGTATCACGTGCCCCGTTTGGCTTTCGTGAATAAGATGGACCGTACCGGTGCCAACTTCTTCAAAGTGTACGATCAAATGCGCGTACGTTTGAAGGCCAATCCTGTGCCCATCGTGATTCCTATCGGCGCTGAAGATTCCTTCGAAGGCGTTGTTGACCTTTTGAAGATGCGTTCCATCATTTGGGACGAAGCCAGCCAAGGTATGAAGTTCACCTATGGTGACATTCCGGCCGAACTTCAAGCTGACGCCGAAAAGTGGCGTGAGAACATGATCGAAGCCGCTGCCGAAGCCAATGAAGACTTGATGAACAAGTACTTGGAAAACGGCGAATTGAGCGAAGAAGAAATCGTTCAGGGCTTGCGTATCCGCACGATCGCTTGCGAAATTCAACCGATGCTCTGCGGTACGGCCTTTAAGAACAAGGGTGTTCAACGTATGTTGGATGCCGTGGTCCAATTCTTGCCTTCTCCGGTAGACATTCCGCCGGTCAAGGGTGTTGACTTGGATGATAAAGAAGTCACACGTCAAGCCGATGACAATGCTCCGTTCTCTGCATTGGCCTTTAAGATCATGACCGACCCGTATGTTGGTCAGTTGACCTTCTTACGTGTCTATTCCGGCGTGCTCGTTTCCGGTGAAACGGTTTTGAACTCCGTGAAGAACAAGAAAGAACGTATCGGTCGTTTGTTGCAAATGCACGCTAACGAACGTAAGGAAATCAAAGAAGCCGAAGCCGGCGATATCGCTGCTGCTGTGGGCTTGAAAGAAGTGACTTCCGGCGATACGCTCTGCGACATCGCTAACCCGATCATTCTTGAACGCATGGAATTCCCGGAACCTGTGATTTCTCAGGCAGTCGAACCGAAGACCAAGGCTGACCAAGAAAAGATGGGTATCGCATTGAACCGCTTGGCTCAGGAAGACCCGTCCTTCCGTGTTCGCACGGACGAAGAATCGGGTCAAACGATTATTTCCGGTATGGGTGAATTGCACTTGGAAATTTTGGTTGACCGTATGCGTCGTGAATTCAACGTTGAAGCTACGGTTGGTAAACCCCAAGTGGCTTACCGTGAAACGATTCGTTCTACGGTTGAAAACGCTGAATTTAAGTTCGTTAAGCAGTCTGGCGGTCGTGGTCAATACGGTCACGTTGTGCTCAAGCTTGAACCGCAAGAACCTGGCAAGGGCTTTGAATTCGTTGACGCCATTAAGGGCGGTGTAGTGCCTCGTGAATACATTCCTGCCGTTCAAAAGGGTGTGGAAGATACGTTGAAGGCCGGTGTGTTGGCTGGTTATCCGGTGGTGGACGTTAAGGTGACGTTGCACTTCGGTTCCTACCACGAAGTGGACTCCAACGAAAACGCCTTTAAGATGGCTGCCTCCATGGCCTTCAAGGAAGGTATGCGTCGCGCCAACCCGGTTCTGCTTGAACCGATTATGGCTGTTGAAGTTGAAACGCCTGAAGAAAAGATGGGCGATGTGATGGGTGACTTGTCCTCTCGTCGCGGTGTGATCCAAGGTATGGATGATATCGCTGGCGGCGGTAAGGCTATTCGCGCTGAAGTGCCGTTGGCCGAAATGTTCGGCTACGCTACAACGTTGCGTTCTTTGACGCAAGGTCGCGCCACCTACACGATGGAATTTAAGCACTACGCTGAAGCTCCGCGCAATGTTGCTGAAGCAGTTATCGCTGAAAAGACCAAATAAGAGTAGACTTTAAAAGTTATTTCCAATTTAACAAATTACCAATTAAAGGATCCATAGAAATGGCAAAAGGTAAATTTGAACGCACCAAGCCCCACGTGAACGTGGGCACGATCGGTCACGTCGACCATGGTAAGACGACGTTGACGGCAGCAATCACGACGGTATTGGCCGCCAAGTTCGGTGGTGAAGCCCGTGCATATGACCAAATTGACGCGGCTCCGGAAGAAAAGGCCCGTGGTATTACGATTAACACGGCCCACGTTGAATACGAAACGGAACATCGTCACTATGCCCACGTTGACTGCCCGGGGCACGCTGACTATGTGAAGAACATGATCACGGGTGCTGCTCAGATGGACGGTGCAATCTTGGTGGTTTCTGCTGCTGACGGTCCGATGCCGCAAACGCGTGAACACATCTTGTTGGCTCGCCAAGTGGGCGTTCCGTACATCATTGTGTACTTGAACAAGTGCGACATGGTGGACGACGCTGAATTGCTCGAACTCGTGGAAATGGAAGTTCGCGACTTGTTGAGCAACTACAACTTCCCTGGCGACGAAATTCCGATCGTGAAGGGTTCTGCCAAGTTGGCTTTGGAAGGCGACCAATCTGAAATTGGTGTTCCCTCCATCTTGAAGTTGGCTGAAACGATGGACAGCTACATCCCGACGCCGGTGCGTGACGTTGACCATCCGTTCTTGATGCCTGTTGAAGACGTGTTCTCGATCTCCGGTCGTGGCACGGTGGTGACGGGTCGTGTGGAACGCGGTGTGTTGAAGGTTGGCGACGAAATTGAAATCGTCGGTATCCGTCCGACGCAAAAGACGACCTGCACGGGTGTTGAAATGTTCCGTAAGTTGCTCGACCAAGGTCAAGCCGGTGACAACATTGGTGTGTTGTTGCGTGGTACGAAGCGTGAAGAAGTGGAACGTGGTCAAGTGTTGGCTAAGCCGGGCACGATCACGCCGCACACGAAGTTCACGGCTGAAGTGTACGTTTTGAGCAAGGACGAAGGTGGTCGTCACACGCCGTTCTTCAAGGGCTATCGTCCGCAATTCTACTTCCGCACGACGGACGTGACGGGTACGATTGAATTGCCGGAAGGCGTCGAAATGGTGATGCCTGGTGATAACATCACGATGACGGTTCAATTGATCAGCCCGATCGCCATGAACGAAGGCTTGCGTTTCGCTGTTCGTGAAGGTGGTCGTACGGTTGGCGCCGGTGTGGTGGCCAAGATCATCGAATAATTTCAGAAACTTACTTAGTAACTGAAAGTATTTGACAAACAGAGGATGCGGAGGTAAACTCCGCATCCTCTGTTGTTCTTTAGTGTTCTTTTTTAAAGGAAAAACGAAATGCAATCTCAACGCATTCGCATTCGCCTTAAGGCGTTCGATTACAAGCTGATTGATCAATCTGCTCAAGAAATCGTTGACACGGCCAAGCGCACTGGCGCTGTGGTTCGCGGTCCTGTTCCTCTTCCCACCCGCATCCAACGTTTCGATATTTTGCGTTCCCCGCACGTCAACAAGACGAGCCGTGACCAATTCGAAATCCGCACGCATCAACGTTTGATGGACATCATCGATCCGACCGATAAGACGGTTGACGCTTTGATGAAGTTGGATTTGGCTGCCGGCGTGGACGTCGAAATCAAGGTTCAATAATTTTTTGCTATTGACTTGCAAGCTTTTTATTTGCAAGGTACAATCGCGCCTTTCTCGTGGAAAAAAAATATTTTAATTTTTTGACACGATTTTTCTTAAAAATGGTCCCGGCCAATCGTAGCCGGGGTGGAGATAACAATGAGTGAAAAACTCGGCTTAGTCGGTCGTAAGGTCGGCATGACGCGCATCTTTACCGAGGATGGTGAATCCATTCCCGTGACGGTGCTCGAAGTGGCTGGCAACCGTGTCACGCAAGTGAAGACGGAAGAAACCGACGGATACAATGCCATTCAAGTTGCATTCGGCTCTAAGAAGCCGTCTCGCGTGAGCAAGCCGCTCTCCGGTCACTATGCTAAGGCCGGTGTCGAAGCTGGCGAAATGCTCAAAGAGTTCCATATCGATGCTGATAAGCTCGCCGATTTGAAGGTGGGTACCACGTTGTCCGTGGAAATGTTCACGGTTGGCCAAAAGGTTGACGTGACCGGTATCACGATCGGTAAGGGTTTTGCCGGCGCTATCAAGCGTCACCACTTCTCATCCAACCGCGCTTCTCACGGTAACTCCGTTACGACCCGTGCACCGGGTTCTATCGGTAACCGCCAAGATCCGGGCCGTGTGTTCCCCGGTAAGCGTATGGCTGGTCACTTGGGCGATGTGCAACGCACAACGCAAAACCTCGTGGTGGCTCGCGTTGATGTCGAACGTCAATTGTTGCTCGTTCGCGGCGCTGTCCCCGGTGCTAAGGGCGGCAAGGTTATTGTCCGTCCGGCTGTGAAGGCCTAAGGAGCGATCAATGGAACTGAATGTCCTGAACGAACAAGGTAATGAAACTGCCAAGTTGGCAGCTTCCGACGCCGTGTTTGGTCGTGAATACAATGAAGCTTTGGTTCACCAAATCGTGGTGGCTTACCAAGCTAACGCCCGTCAAGGTACCCGCGCTCAATTAACGCGCGCTGACGTGCATCATTCGACCAAGAAACCCTGGCGTCAAAAGGGTACGGGCCGTGCCCGCAGCGGTATGACGAGTTCTCCGGTGTGGCGTGGAGGCGGACGTGCTTTCCCGAATACCCCGAATGAAAACTTCGGTCATAAGGTTAACAAGAAGATGTTCCGTGCCGCTATGGCCGTGATCTTCTCCAAGCTTGTTGCCGATGGCCGCCTCGTGGTTGTTGACTCCATCGGAGCCGATAGCCCGAAGACAAAGGCCTTTGCTCAAAAGTTGAAGGCAATGGGTCTTGAATCCGTCATGATTATCACCAAAGAAGTTGACGAAAACCTCTATTTGGCTTCTCGCAACTTGAAGAATGTGTTCGTGGTGGAACCGCGTTATGCTGATCCGCTCTCTTTGATCTTCTACAAGAAGGTTGTGGTGACCAAAGATGCGATCGCTCAGCTTGAGGAGATGTGGGGATGATGAGCCAAGATCGTTTAATGAAGGTGCTCCTTGCTCCGGTAGTCTCCGAAAAGAGCACGATGGTTGGTGAAAAGCACGGTCAAGTTGTTTTCCGTGTTGTTCCTGATGCCACGAAGCAAGAAGTCAAGGCCGCGATCGAATTGCTCTTTAAGGTGCAGGTCGAAAGCGTTCAAATGGTCAACGTCAAGGGTAAGACGGCTCACTTTGGCCGTTTCGCCGGTAAGCACAGTGATGTGCGTAAGGCTTATGTGACCTTGAAGTCTGGTCAAGAAATTAACTTTGCAGAGGTGAAGTAATGGCTCTCGTCAAATTGAAACCGACGTCGGCCGGTCGTCGTCACGCTGTTAAGGTTGTGAGCCCCGAGTTGCACAAGGGTAAGCCTTTTGCCGCTCTTCTCGAAAAGAAGAACCGTATCGCCGGTCGCAACAACAACGGTCACATCACCTGCCGTCATAAGGGTGGTGGACACAAGAAGGCATATCGTATTATCGATTTCAAGCGTAACAAGGATGGTGTGCCCGCCCGTGTTGAACGTCTTGAATACGATCCGAACCGTTCTGCTCATATCGCTCTCGTGCTCTACGCCGATGGCGAACGTCGCTACATCATTGCTCCGAAGGGCTTGACGGTTGGCGCCGAATTGATGAATGGTCAAGAAGCTCCGATCAAAGTGGGTAACGCACTTCCGTTGCGTAATATCCCGATCGGTTCCACGATTCACTGTATCGAAATGAAGCCGGGTAAGGGTGCCCAATTGGTGCGTTCTGCCGGTTCCTTTGCTCAATTGATCGCTCGTGAAGGCGAATACGCTCAAGTGCGTTTGCGTTCTGGTGAAGTTCGTTATATTCACGTTGAATGCCGTGCCACGATCGGTATGGTTGGCAATGAAGAAAACAGTTTGCGTGAACTCGGTAAGGCTGGTGCCAAGCGTTGGCGCGGTATTCGTCCGACGGTCCGTGGCGTTGCCATGAACCCGGTGGATCACCCGCACGGTGGTGGTGAAGGTCGTACGGGTACGGGTCGCGCTCCTGTGACGCCTTGGGGTCAATTAACCAAGGGTTATCGTACACGTAATAACAAGCGCACCGATGCTATGATCGTGCAGCGCCGGAACCGTAAATAAGGGGGCCAAATGTCTCGTTCGTTAAAGAAAGGCCCGTTTGTTGATGGGCACTTGATGAAGAAAGTCGAAGCTGCTCAAGCCAGCCGTGACAAGCGTCCGTTGAAGACCTGGTCTCGTCGTTCGACGATTCTTCCTGAGTTCATCGGTTTGACGATTGCCGTCCACAACGGTCGTCAACACGTCCCGGTGTACATTAATGAAAATATGGTCGGCCACAAGTTGGGCGAATTCGCTATGACCCGTACGTTCAAGGGTCACGCGTCCGACAAGAAATAACTAGTAGGAGTTAGATAATGGAAACCTCTGCTATTGTTCGTGGCGTTCGTCTTTCGGCTCAAAAGGGCCGTTTAGTCGCCGACCTCGTCCGCGGCAAGCCCGTGGATAAGGCTTTGAATATTCTTACGTTCACGCAAAAGAAAGCCGCTGTGATTATCAAGAAGGCTCTCGAAAGCGCTATTGCCAACGCTGAACACAATGACGGCGCTGACATTGACGAATTGCGCGTGACGAAGATCCATGTGGAAAAGGCCAAGACGCTGCGCCGTTTCGGTGCCCGCGCCAAGGGTCGTGGCACTCGCATCAACAAGCAAACGTGCCACATCTACGTGTCCGTTGGTGACGCTAACGCTAAGAAGTAAAGGTGAAATATGGGACAGAAAATTAATCCCACCGGCTTCCGTCTCCCCGTGACGCGTGACTGGACCTCGCGTTGGTATGCGGAAGGCCGCAACTTTGCCCGCACCTTGGGTGAAGATTTGAAGGTTCGCTCCTTCTTGCAAAAGAAGTTGCGCAACGCCTCTGTGAGCCGTATTTTGATCGAACGTCCTGCTAAGAACGCTCGCATCACGATCTACTCCGCTCGTCCGGGTGTGGTGATCGGCAAGCAAGGCCAAGACATCGAAGTCTTGAAGAACGAAGTTCAAAAGATGATGGGCGTGCCTGTGCATGTCAACATCGAAGAAGTTCGTCGTCCTGAACTCGATGCTCAATTGATCGCTGACAGCATTACGCAACAATTGGAAAAGCGTGTGATGTTCCGTCGTGCCATGAAGCGCGCTATGCAAAACGCTATGCGTTTGGGCGCTCAAGGTATCAAGATCATGTCTGCCGGTCGTTTGAACGGTGCTGAAATTGCTCGTACGGAATGGTACCGTGAAGGCCGTGTGCCTCTTCACACGTTGCGCGCCAATATCGATTACGGTTTCTCTGAAGCCAATACGACTTATGGTGTGATTGGTGTGAAGGTTTGGGTCTACAAGGGCGATAACTTCGGTGAAGAAGCCCAGGCTCAAGAAAAGACTGAACGTGAAGATCGTCGTTCTCGTCGTCCCGCCGGCGAACGTGCAGCTAAGCCTGCTCGTCGTGCTCGCAAGACTGCAGAGAAGACGGAAGCCGCAGCAGCTGACGGCGAAAAGGCTGAAAAGAAGCCCGCTCGTCGCGCAAAGAAGGCTGTTGCTGCTGCTAAAGACGGAGAATAAGCGATGTTGCAACCTAATCGACGCAAATACCGCAAGGACCAAAAGGGCCGTAACTATGGTCTCGCCACCCGTGGCGCCAATGTGTCCTTCGGTCAATTTGGTCTGAAGACGCTCGAACGCGGTCGTCTGACGGCTCGTCAAATCGAAGCTGCTCGTCGTGCCATCACCCGCCATATTAAGCGTGGTGGCCGCGTGTGGATTCGCGTGTTCCCGGACAAGCCCATTTCTGAAAAACCTGCCGAAGTCCGTATGGGTAACGGTAAGGGTAATCCGGAATACTGGGTGGCCTTAGTGCAACCGGGCCGTGTGCTTTATGAAATGGACGGGGTTGACGAACAATTGGCTCGCGAAGCTTTCGCTCTCGCAGCTGCCAAGTTGCCTGTTAAAACCACGTTTGTTGTCCGCCAAATCGGCATGTAAGGAGAGACGGCAATGAACGCAAAAGAATTGCGCGCCATGGATGAGGCTGCGCTGAAGAAGGAACTGGCTGACTTGATGCAAGCGCACTTTAAACTGCGCATGCAACACGGCACTCAACAACTTCAAAACCCGAATCAGTTGCGCACGACGCGTCGTGATATCGCGCGCGTTCGCACGATTCTCGCTCAAAAGGCGGCCTCGAAATGACACAAGAAACTCAAAAGACTACGTTAACACGTACGTTGGTCGGCAAAGTTGTCAGCAACAAGATGCAAAAGACCGTGACCGTTCTCGTTGAACGTAAGGTTAAGCATCCGTTGTACGGCAAGTTTGTGTTGGTCTCTAAGAAGTATCACGCTCACTGCGAGTCCAACGATTTGACCGAAGGTGATACGGTTGAAATCTCTGAAATCCGTCCCATCTCCAAGACGAAGGCTTGGACGGTGACGAAGGTTATCAAGAAGGCCGAAATCATCTAATAAAATTGGCCTTGCAAGTTTTCTAATTCTTAGATATACTTGCGGCTTCGTGGTTGAGGTTGACCTCGTGTCAGCCTCAACCGTATTCGTCAAGGGCGATTGTCTTGTCTAGCAACCTGCAGATAGCAGGCGATCTGCGAAATAAGATGAACGTTCTTCCTCCCAATAACGGGACCAATACTATCCGCATAGCGGAATAAGTTGGGAAATAGGTAATCATGATTCAGATGCAAAGCAAACTGGACGTGGCCGATAACACGGGCGCTCGTTCAGTGATGTGTATCAAGGTGTTAGGCGGCTCCAAGCGCCGCTACGCTAACATCGGTGATGTCATCAAGGTGACGGTTAAAGAAGCCGCTCCGCGTGGTCGCGTCAAGAAGGGCGAAGTCTACAACGCTGTTGTGGTTCGCACCGCCAAGGGCGTGCGCCGTGCTGACGGTTCTTCCATCTCTTTTGACGGCAATGCCGCTGTGTTGCTTAATTCTAAGTTAGAGCCCATCGGAACTCGTATCTTCGGACCGGTTACGCGTGAATTGCGTACGGAACAATTCATGAAGATTGTTTCCTTGGCTCCGGAAGTTTTGTAAGGAGACGCGCGATGCAACGCATCCGTAAAGGTGACGAAGTTATCGTTATCACCGGCCGAGACAAGGGCAAGCGCGGTACCGTGCTCTCCCGAGTCGACGATCGTCACGTGACGGTCGAAGGCATCAATGTTGTCAAGAAGCATACTCGCCCGAACCCGATGACGGGTGCTACTGGCGGTATCGTCAACAAGGTTATGCCGATCGATCAATCGAACGTCATGCTCGTGAATCCGGCCACAGGTAAGGGCGAACGTGTTGGCTTCAAAGAAGTCGACGGCAAGAAGGTTCGCGTGTTTAAGAGCGACGGCAGCATTGTCGGCGCTAAGGCTTAATAGAGGGTAAATCGATGTCTCGTTTCCAAACTCTCTACCGTGAAGCCATTGTGCCCGAATTGATCAAGAAGTTCGGCTACAAGACCACGATGCAAGTTCCTCGTATCACGAAGATCACGTTGAACATGGGTGTCGGCGAAGCGGTTAACGATAAAAAGTTGATCGACAACGCTGTTGCCGATCTCACCAAGATTGCCGGTCAAAAGCCGGTTGTTACCAAGACCCGTAAGGCCATTGCTAACTTTAAGATCCGTGAAAATATGCCGATCGGTTGCATGGTGACTTTGCGTGGCGAACGCATGTACGATTTCTTGGACCGTTTGATCACGATCGCTTTCCCGCGTGTTCGTGACTTCCGTGGTGTCTCTGGTCGCTCTTTTGACGGCCGCGGCAACTACAACATCGGTCTTAAAGAACAAATCATTTTCCCTGAAATCGAGTACGACAAGATCGACAAGATTCGTGGGATGAATATTTCTATTACGACGACTGCGAAAACCGACGAAGAAGCTAAGGCTCTTCTCGCCGCTTTCCGCTTTCCGTTCCGCAATTAATCGAGGTGGTGAATTGGCTAAACTCGCACTGATTAACCGTGACTTGAAGCGCGCCCGTACGGTCGCTAAGTTCGCGGAAAAGCGCGCCGCTTTGAAAGCGGTTATTAATGACGCCACCCGTTCTATCGAAGAACGTATGGAAGCTCGTCAACAATTGCAATTGTTGCCTCGCGACGCCAATCCGTGCCGCTTGCGCAATCGTTGCGGTTTGACGGGTCGTCCCCGTGGTACGTTCCGCAAGTTCGGCTTGGCTCGTACCAAGATTCGTGAAGCCGCTATGCGCGGCGATATTCCCGGCCTTGTCAAGGCTAGCTGGTAAGCGAGGAGATTATCATGAGCATGAGTGATCCGATCGCCGATATGTTGACCCGCATCCGCAATGGTCAAACTGTCGACAAGACGGAAGTGGTGATGCCCTCCTCGAAGTTGAAGGTGGCTATCGCTCAAGTCTTGAAGGATGAAGGATACATTGATGGTTTTAGCGTTGTTGATAACAACGGTAAGGCTGAATTACACGTTGGTTTGAAGTACTACGCTGGTCGTCCCGTGATTGAACGCTTAGAACGCGTTTCTCGTCCGGGCTTGCGTGTGTACAAGAACCACCAAACGATTCCGCAAGTGATGAACGGTTTGGGTATCGCGATTGTTTCCACGCCGAAGGGTGTGATGACCGATCGTAAGGCCCGTGCAGCCGGCATCGGTGGCGAAGTCATTTGCTACGTGGCTTAATAGGCGAGGAGGATAAGAATGTCGCGAATCGCTAAAGAAGCCGTGATCATCACCAAGGGTGTTGACTGCAAGATCGACAATGGTGTGATCTCTATGAAGGGCCCGAAGGGTGAATTGAGCTTGAAGCTCAACCCTCTGGTGACCATTAAGCAAGACGGTGATCATTTGCACTTTGAAGCTGTTGACAGCAGCCGTGAAGCCAATGCTGCTTCCGGTACGATCCGTGCATTGGTCAACGACATGAACAAGGGTGTCAGCGTCGGTTTCGAAAAGAAGTTGACGTTGGTTGGTGTGGGCTTCCGTGCTCAAGCCAGCGGTGACACGTTGAATTTATCGCTCGGCTTTAGTCACCCTGTGGTGCACAAGTTACCCGCTGGTGTGAAGGCTGAAACCCCGAGTCAAACGGAAATTGTGATCAAGGGCGCTGATAAGCAGAAAGTCGGTCAAACCGCTGCTGTTATCCGTGGCTACCGTCCGCCGGAACCCTATAAGGGCAAGGGCGTTCGTTATGCTGACGAAGTCGTTGTGATCAAGGAAACCAAGAAGAAGTAAGCGGGGCGGAGACAAAAATGATCGATAAAAAAGCAAATCGTCTACGTCGTGCACGTGCCACACGTGCCCGCATCAAGTTGCAAAAGGTGGATCGTTTGACGGTTCATCGTACCAACTTGCACATTTACGCCAGCATCATCAGCGCTGATGGTGGTCGCGTGTTGGTGTCTGCCTCCACGCTCGAACCTGAAGTTCGCGCTCAGTTGGCAAATGAACAAGGCCGTGGCGGCAACGTCAAGGCTGCTAAGTTGATTGGTACACGTTTGGCCGAAAAGGCAAAAGCCGCCGGCATCGAAACGTGCGCTTTTGACCGTTCTGGTTACCGTTTTCATGGCCGCATCGCTGCGCTGGCTCAAGCCGCGCGTGAAGCTGGCTTGAAGTTCTAAGAGGGACTTATGGCTAAGGCTCAAGGAAAGAATGCGGCTGTCGACGCTATCGACGACGGCATGCGTGAAAATATGATTGCGGTCAACCGCGTTACCAAGGTTGTGAAGGGTGGCCGCATTATGGCTTTTGCCGCTCTCACTGTTGTTGGTGATGGCGACGGCCGTATTGGTATGGGTACGGGTAAGAGCCGTGAAGTTCCGGCTGCCGTTCAAAAGGCTATGGAACATGCTCGCCACAACATGGTTCGTATTCCGTTGAACAACGGTACGATCTACCACGCTGTGGAAGCTCATCATGGTGCTGCCCGCGTTATGTTGCTTCCCGCCACTGAAGGTACCGGTATCATCGCCGGTGGCCCGATGCGCGCTGTGTTTGATGCTATGGGCGTTCGCAATATTGTTGCCAAGGCTCACGGCTCCACGAATCCGTACAACATGGTTCGTGCAACGTTGAAGGCGCTCGAAGCTCTTCGTTCTCCGTCTGAAATTGCTGCCAAGCGCGGTAAGACAGTCGAAGAAATTTTGGCTTAATCGCTTAGGAGAGATTCGAAATGGCTAAGAAGACCATTAAAGTTACGTTGATCAAGAGCCCGATCGGCACGAAGGCCGATCACCGTGCTACGTTGCGTGGCTTGGGCTTGTCTAAGATGAACCAAACACGTGAACTCGAAGACACGCCTGCCGTGCGCGGTATGATCACGAAGGTTGCCTACTTGGTTCGTGCCGAGTAATTAGGGGTAGATGATGCAATTAAATACTTTGCAACCCGCTGTGGGTTCTAAGAGCGCTCGTCACCGCGTTGGTCGTGGTGTGGGTTCCGGTTGGGGCAAGACGGCCGGTCGTGGCCACAAGGGTCAAAAGTCCCGCGCCGGTGGCTTCCACAAGGTGGGCTTCGAAGGCGGTCAAATGCCGCTGCATCGTCGCTTGCCGAAGCGTGGTTTCACGTCTTTGACGCGTCGTTTCTGCGAAGAAGTTCGCTTGAACGAACTCCAAGGTTTGTCTGTGGAAGAAATTGATTTGGCTGTCTTGAAGGCTGCCAACATCGTTTCTGCTCGCGCTTTGTCCGCTCGCGTGATCCAATCCGGGGAAATTTCCCGTAAGGTCGTGTTGCGCGGCTTGAGCGCCACAAAGGGTGCCAAGGCTGCTATTGAAGCTGCCGGCGGCTCTGTGGAAGAGTAACTCGCTTTTTAGGAAGAACAACGTGGCGACCAGCCCTAGTTCCAATCAAGCAAGCGGCCCGAAGTACGGCGATTTGAAGCGCCGTATCATCTTCCTGCTGCTTGCTCTAGTCGTTTACCGCATCGGCGCTCACGTGCCGGTGCCGGGTATCGATCCCGACATGCTTTCCCGTTTGTTCCAGGAACAACAGGGAGGCATTCTCGGGCTGTTCAACATGTTCTCTGGTGGCGCTTTATCGCGCTTCTCAGTGTTTGCGTTGGGGATCATGCCGTACATCTCTGCATCCATTATTATGCAGATGCTGTCCTATGTGCTCCCCTCGCTTGAAAGTTTGCGTAAAGAAGGCGAATCTGGACGCCGTAAGATCACTCAATACACGCGCTATGGCACGTTGTTGTTGGGTGTATTCCAAGCGTTTGGTATCGCTGTCGCACTCGAAAGCCAAGCAGGCCTCGTGTTGGATCCGGGCTTTATGTTCAGATTCACATGTATCGTTTCCTTGGTGACGGGTACGATGTTTTTGATGTGGCTCGGTGAACAAATCACCGAACGCGGTTTGGGGAACGGTATCTCCATCATCATCTTCGCTGGTATCGTTGCCGGATTGCCCTCTGCAATCTCCGGTTTGTTCCAGTTGGTGAGCACGGGTGCTATCAGTCCCTTGTCTTCGATTTTTGTGATCGCCATTGTTGCGTTGGTGACGGCTTTTGTGGTCTTCATCGAACGCGGTCAACGTCGTATCACGGTGAACTATGCTAAGCGTCAGGTCGGCAATCGTCTCTATGGCGGTCAAACGTCCTACTTGCCTTTGAAGATGAATATGTCGGGTGTTATTCCTCCGATTTTTGCTTCTTCATTGATTTTGTTCCCGGCGACTTTGGCTGGTTGGTTTACAAGTGGAGACTCGACCCGTTGGATCCGTGACTTAGCTGCTGCTTTGTCACCAGGTCAACCGCTGTACACATTGCTTTACGCTGCAATGATTGTTTTCTTTGCCTATTTCTACACGGCTTTGGTTTTCAATCCGCGTGAAACGGCAGAGAATTTGAAAAAGAGTGGTGCGTTCGTCCCTGGTATTCGCCCCGGTGAACAAACGTCTCGCTACATCGATAAAGTGTTGTTGCGTTTGACGCTTGGCGGTGCGATTTACTTAGTGTTTGTCTGCTTGGTGCCGGAATTCTTGAACATGCGTTTCAACGTTCCGTTCTACTTCGGCGGTACATCGTTGTTGATCGTTGTGGTCGTGACGATGGACTTCATGAGCCAGGTTCAGGCATACATGATGTCGCAACAGTATGAGAATTTGCTCAAGAAGACTAACTTCAAGGGCTTTGGTTCTGCCGGAATGTAATTTCCGGTTGGACAAATGAATGAGTCCGCTCAAGGCCATACTTCACGCCTTGAGGGCACGCAGAATGAGGAGGAGAGCGATCTTCTCCCGATTCTGTCTCAGAAAAGTGAACTCTGGTGCACTACGTCAGGGTAAAACTTGAAGAGTCGGGAAAAAGAGAGTATCCTCTCGAACTTCCTGTCGTGTGGACAGCAATGATCCGTGTAAAACACGGTTGGAGATAACAATGAAGGTTAACGCTTCGGTCAAAAAAATGTGCCGCAAGTGCAAGATCATTAAGCGCAAAGGCGTTGTCCGTGTGATCTGCTCTGATCCGCGTCACAAACAGCGTCAAGGCTAAAGAGGTAAAAGATGGCTCGTATTGCCGGTATTAACATTCCGCCGAACCAACATGCCGAAATCGGTTTGACTGCCATTTATGGTATCGGCCGTTCTCGCGCTCGCGACATTTTGTCTAAAGTTGGCGTGGAATACACCAAGAAAATCAAGGATCTCGACGACGCTGAACTCGAACGCATCCGTGATGCGATCAGTCAGTACACCATTGAAGGTGACTTGCGTCGTGAAGTTCAACTCTCGATTAAGCGCCTCATCGACTTAGGCACTTATCGTGGTATGCGTCATCGTCGCGGCCTGCCCGTGCGTGGCCAACGTACTCGTACGAATGCTCGTACGCGTAAGGGCCCGAAGAAGGTTGGCGTCGCGCTTAAGAAGTAAACATTAAAGGATAACAATGGCTGGCAAAACTCCTAGCAGTCAGCAAGTTGCTCAGCAACGTGCTCGCAAGAAGGTGAAGAAGGTCGTTACGGAAGGGATCGCGCACGTTCACGCTTCCTTCAACAACACGATCATCACGATCACCGACCGCCAAGGCAACGCGATTGCCGCGTCGTCTTCTGGCGCACAAGGTTTTAAGGGCTCTCGTAAATCCACTCCGTTCGCCGCACAAGTTGCAGCCGAACATGCTGGTCGTATTGCTCTTGAATATGGTTTGAAGAATGTCGAAGTTCGCATCATGGGTCCTGGCCCCGGCCGTGAATCCAGCGTGCGTGCGCTCAATGCGCTTGGCATTCGTGTGACGTCGATTCAAGACGTGACCCCCATTCCTCACAATGGTGTGCGTCCGTCCAAGCGTCGTCGCGTCTAACTACTTTTTCTAATCCCGCGTCTGTTTATGAGGATAGACAGACTGAATGTGACTGTGATCACAGGATAAGAGAGGCATTTTAAATGGCACGATATACCGGTCCCAAACTCAAGCTCGCGCGCCGCGAGGGTTGTGACCTTAATTTGAAGAGCGCGCGCCGTTCCTTGTCGAGCAAAGTCGGCAAGGGTACCGATACGATCACCAAACCGGGCCAGCACGGTAAAACTTCCGGTGCTCGTCAATCGGGTTACGCCGCCCAATTGCGTGAAAAGCAAAAGGTGCGTCGCATGTATGGCGTTCTCGAACGCCAATTCCGTCGTTACTTCGCCGAAGCCCAACGTGAACAGGGCCATACCGGTGAAGTGCTTCTCGACTTGCTCGAAAGCCGTTTGGACAACGTTGTTTATCGCATGGGTTTCGGTTCTACCCGTGCTGAAGCTCGCCAATTGGTGAGCCACTGCGCCGTTTTGGTCAATGGTAACAAGGTGAACATTCCTTCTTACCGTGTCAAACCCGGTGATGTTATCTCTATTCGCGAAAAGTCCCAAAAGCAAGCCCGTATTACGGAAGCTTTGGAACTGGCTGCTCAAGTCGGTTTCCCGTCTTGGGTTTCTGTTGACGCGAAGAAGTTCGAAGGCACGTTTAAGGCCCTTCCGGCCCGCGACGAAATTTGTCAAGACGTTGACGAATCCTTGGTCGTCGAATTCTATTCTCGTTAATAGTCAGTCGGACGGCACATTCGGTGTAGTGCGCGCGAATGTGTCGATCCTGCTAAAATTCGTGCGATCGGTCCTGTTGGGGCGCCGATCGCATTTCATCTACATAGCCCCAGACCATCCATCAGCCTTATCGGTGTAACGAGCCGAGGGTATTGAAAAGGACAGTCTACAAAATGGCCAATACTACTTTGTTGAAGCCGACCACCATTGAAGCAGTGGTTGACGAAAACAATCCTAATCTTGCAGTTATCACCCTTGAACCTTTTGAACGTGGCTACGGTCATACGTTGGGTAATGCACTTCGCCGTATTTTGCTCGCTAGCATGGTCGGCTATGCTCCCACAGAAGCTCAAATTGCGGGTGTTGTTCATGAATACTCCCAAATTGATGGCGTTCTCGAAGATGTCGTTGATATCCTCTTGAACTTAAAGGGAGTGGTCTTTAAGCTTGAAGGTCGCGACGAAGTGACCTTGACGCTTCGCAAGAGCACCGAAGGTGTTGTGACGGCTGCTGATTTTGATTTGCCCCATGACGTGACCGTTATCAATCCGGATCATGTTATTGCTCACTTGGCTGCCAATGGTAAGTTGGATATGCAAGTGAAGGTGGAAAAGGGTCGCGGTTACCAACCTGGTGATATGCGTGCCTTCCGTGATGACTATTCCAAGACCACAATCGGTCGTATCATCATGGATGCCTCCTTTAGCCCGATCCGCCGTGTCGCCTATGAAGTGAGCGCAGCTCGTGTGGCTCAACGCACTGACCTTGATAAACTCGTCATGACGATCGAAACCAACGGTGCTATTGAACCGGAAGAAGCTTTGCGCGAAGCCGTTTACATCTTGCAAGACCAATTGACGGTCTTCGGTTCCATCAAGAGCGAACAAGCCGGTAAGGTCGCTCAGGAAGAAGATGTTAACAACCCGCCGCCGCTTGATCCGATTCTCATGCGTCCGGTTGATGACCTCGAGTTGACGGTTCGTTCTGCCAACTGCTTGAAGGGTGAACAAGTCTTCTATATTGGTGACTTGATTCAACGCACTGAAAACGAATTGCTCAAGACGCCGAATCTTGGCCGCAAGTCCTTGAATGAAATCAAGGAAGTGTTGGCTGCTCACGGTTTGACCTTGGGCATGAAGTTGGAAAACTGGCCTCCCGCCGGTCTTGACCAACACTAATTTTGGCATCACTTGCCAAATGAAGGACGAGAGAATAAAATCTCGTCCTTCGGGTCTTCTTTGACCCGTATATACCCGCCCGCCGAGATGTCTCGGATAGAAGAAGATGGGAAAGAGCTCCGTCAATGGAGCTGAAAGACTAACTTTTATAGGAAAAAATAAAAATGCGTCACCGTCATGGTTTACGTAAGCTGAATCGTACCAGCGCCCACCGTTTGGCTATGCTCCGCAACATGATGAATTCTTTGTTGCGTCACGAAGCCATCAAGACCACGTTGCCCAAGGCTAAAGAATTGCGTCGCGTCGTTGAACCGATGATCACGCTCGCTAAGGTTGACACGGTTGCTAACCGCCGTTTGGCTTTCGCTCGTTTGCGCGATCGCGAAATGGTTACGAAGCTCTTTACCGTTCTCGGCCCGCGCTTTGCAGCTCGCAACGGCGGTTATACCCGCATCTTGAAGATGGGTTTCCGCGTTGGCGATAACGCCCCGATGGCTTACATGGAATTGGTTGAAAAGACCGCCCCGGTTGTTGAAGCCACCGAAGAAGCTAAGAAAGCTGAATAATTTGAACGCTAAACGTTCAGGTTAATGGAAGGGGAGTTCGCTGTTGAACTTCCCTTTTTTCGTTCTCACCTCTCAAATGAAGCTAAATTTACCTCCCGCTTTAGGCAATATCGGGCAACTTCTGCTCGGTATTGTTTTCATGTCGTTTGGAATCTGTTTAATTTCAGCCGTACACCTTGGTACAACGCCAATTAGCAGTCTGCCTTGGGCACTCTCTAAAATCAGCGGCTTAACATTTGGAACGACTACCTTTTTATGCAATATTGTTTTTCTGTGCATCCAAATTCTTTTGCTGCGTAAAGAATTTTCGAAACTGAATTTTTTACAAATTCCATTGGTTTTTCTGTTTAGCTTATGTACTGACTTTTGGATGTGGTTTTTGTCTGGTATCCATTCCGATAGCTATTGGTTGTTACTCTTGTTGTCGCTTGTCGGTAATGCATTTTTGGCTTTGGGCGTTGCTTTTGAAATTCGGTCAAAAAGTATTCCTCTGCCGGGTGAGGGTCTCGTGATTGCCGTATCAGTGGTCAGCCGTCAGCCTTTTTACCGCATTAAAATCGGCAATGATGTCACAATGGTCGCTTTAGCCGCGATTCTTGGGTGGTTCTTCCTTAATGAAATTTATGGAATTCGCGAAGGTACCGTGATATCGGCTTTTTTGGTTGGTATCCTTGTGAAATTTATTTCTAAATTCCTTGATCAGATTTGGCCCATAAAATAATTTTGTTTAGGCATAAATATGACAGAACTCACAAGTGAAAGAATTGACAAATGGCTGTGGGCCGCACGATTTTTCAAAACGAGAAGTTTGGCACAGGAAGCCGTCGAACTAGGGCGGGTAAAGCTCAATGGCGAGCGCATTAAACCCGCTAAAGAAGTCAAACTGTCAGATAAGTTGGAAATTCATCGCGGAGAGGATGTTTTCGAGGTGTTGGTAGCCGGTTTCAGTCTCCAAAGAGGACCGGCTTCAGTTGCCCGAGAGCTTTATATGGAGACCGAAGAAGGGCAGCGTCGACGTGAGGAGCGCGCGGCGCTTCGTAAATTGGCTGTTGAACCCGCTTTGGACAGAACCTCCAAAGGACGACCTACGAAGCGCGAGGGGCGCGAATTAAGACGCTTGAGAGGCTATTAAAATAATGCCGCCTGGAAATTTCAGGCGGCTTTATTAAAAGGTCGTTTTAGAGACTAACCGGTGTGTCTTTGAGCCAACGAGCGACATCCAATGCACAATACGTGAGGATACCGTCGGCGCCGGCGCGCTTAAAGCACATCATGGTTTCAAGCGTGAACTTCTTTTCATCGATATAGCCTGCAGCGGCTGCGGCTTTCAAAAGGGCATATTCGCCGCTGACGTGATAGGCAAAAGTCGGCGCTTGGAATTCATCCTTGACACGACGCAGAACATCTAAGTAGGGTAGGCCCGGTTTGACCATAACCATGTCGGCACCCTCTTCCAAATCTAAACCCACTTCCCAGAGAGCTTCATCGCTGTTGGCTGGATCCATTTGGTAGACCGCTTTATTGCTTTTACCAAGGTTGGCTGCAGAGCCTACGGCATCACGGAAGGGGCCATAGAAAGCACTGGCATATTTAGCCGAATAAGCCATGATACGGGTATGGATGAAACCCTCTTTATCCAAAGCTTCGCGGATAACGCCGATGCGACCGTCCATCATGTCACTGGGAGCTACTACGTCAGCGCCTGCTCGGGCTTGAGCAAGCGATTGCTGAACGAGCATTTCAATGGTTTCGTCATTGAGAATATAGCCCGTTTCGTCAATTAAACCGTCTTGGCCGTGGGTTGTGTAGGGGTCAAGTGCTACGTCACACATAACTCCCAATTGCGGGAATTTTTCCTTGAGCATACGAACGACTCTTGGAATCAAACCGTCAGGATTGGCGGCTTCGCGGCCATCGGGTGTTTTCAGACGATCTTCAATTGCCGGGAAAAGAGCGATCATAGGAATGCCCAGATCAACCATTTCCTGAGCCACTTTGCAAAGTTCATCAGGCGTCATTCGTTCGACTCCCGGCATGGTCGGAACGGCTTGGCGACGGCCTTCACCTTCCATGACAAAAACCGGCAAAATCAAATCTGAAGCCGTCAGAGTGTTTTCGCGCATTAAGCGGCGAGAGAATTCATCATGACGCATGCGACGCATACGCTTTTGAGGATAATGACCTAAGACGTGCATTTATCAGTGTCCTATTAAAAATAACGTCAGGCGGAAAGTTCTTCGCGACGAATCCAACGCAAAAGTGTTTCGCGCAATTCGTCAACACCTTCCCGTTTCAAACCTGAAAAAAGCTGAACAGAAACATGAGGCCCGATTTCTGCTGCGCGGGCTCTTACTTTGTATAGAGTTTCTTTTTTTGCCTGGTTGTTGAGCTGATCACTTTTGTTGAGTAAAAAGTGCATCCTAACCGGGCGGGTATTTAAAAAATCAATAACCCATTCATCGGTGGGCATAAAAGGACGTCGGGCATCCATGACAACCACGATACCAGTGAGCGTATCCCGAGAGGCTAAATAACCGCCAATTAATTCCGACCAGGTCTTTCGTGTACCTTCGGCGGCTTTGGCAAAGCCGTAGCCGGGTAGGTCCACAAGCGAGGCAACGCGTTGTCGGTGACCGTGTTCGTCTTTTTCACTGAGATCAAAAAAATTGATCAGTTGTGTGCGTCCTGGAGTCTTTGAGGCAAAAGCCAGACGTCCCTGACGTGTCAGAACGTTAATGGTGGTCGATTTCCCCGCATTAGAGCGTCCGGCAAAGGCAATCTCCGGAACGTCTCCGACGGGCAAGCCTTGAAGCTGCGAGACAGAAAGGCGAAATCGGGCGCTATCGAATAAACTCAAAACGTGTTCCTCGTAATTTTTATTGGGTTGACATATTAGATCGCCAATCTTATGCGTAGTTTAAGTTTTGGGCAAATAAAACCCGAAGCTAAACACCCGAAGCTAAACTTCGGGTTTTAGACTCAGGCAACGCTGACAAAGGACCACATGATCAGTAAGACGAGCTGTCCGGTCAAAATTCTCAAAAACATAGCCAAGGGGTAAACCGTTGAGTAGGCAACAGCAGAAGAGTTTTTCTCTGACAATGTGGCTGCGTAGGCAAGGGTGGGCGGATCAGTCGTTGCACCTGCCATTAAACCCACAATGCTATGGTAGTTGATGTGAAAAAAGTGTCTGGCAATACAGCCCACTGTTAAAAGCGGAATGATTGTCACCAACAGACCTAAAACAACATAAAGAGGGCCGTTACCAACTAAAAGTGCGTCCACAAAATTTTCACCGGCAGCCAGTCCCACGCTGGCAAGGAAAAGAGAAATGCCTAATTCGCGTAGCATTAGGTTGGCCGAAGAAGTCGTATAAGTGACCAGACGGAATAAAGAACCGAACCGCCCAAGCAAAATCGCAATAATAAGCGGACCGCCCGCTAAGCCAAGTTTTAACGGAACGGGCATACCGGGGATGACAATTGGAAGAGAGCCAAAGAGAATGCCCACGGCAATGCCAATGAAGATAGCAATCAGATTGGGGTGTTCCAATCGCTTGATCTTATTGCCTAAACGATCTTCCAATCGTTTGATGGAATTGGCTGGGCCTACGCAATACAGTTCATCGCCTATTTGAATATGCAGATTTTGATACGGGAAAAGCTGCATACCTGCTCGATAAACGCGGGTGATATTGACTCCGTCAGAATGACTTAAATGCAAATCGGCAACGGTCAGTCCGTTTATTTCCGTACGAGTAACCGATAGGCGTTTGCTGGTGATGGGGGAGTGCTCCGTTGCCAGATCTGCCTTTTTATCTTCTTCGCCGAAAAACGCCACAATGGCGTCCTTATTTTCTTCCCCGGAGACGATGCGTACAACGTCGCCCACATGAACCAGAGATTCAGAACTGGGGCTGGAAATAACTCCGTCATGCAAAATGCGTGAACAGATAAACGGACGAGCAATAAAGGCGCGGATGTCTCCAATGCTTCGACCTTCTAGCGCCCGGTTTGTGACGCACACGTGAAAGAAAATAGAAACGTGGTTGGAGGCTTTTTCTTCCGCTTCCCAATGCTGGTCTTCTTCCTTCATGTCAATTTTGAAGATAAAACGGAGGGCAATGGCGGTACCGATGATACTCACCACACCAAGCGGGTAGGCACACGCATAAGCCACCGCAATGTCTTCACCTTGGTAATTGAGTTGAGCAAGGGCCTCTTGGGTGGCACCCAAACCCGGCGTGTTTGTGACGGCACCGTAATGAACTCCGAGCATCTGAGCCAGGGAAAGCGTGTCAGAGAAGCAAAAGTAAAGGACAATCGTAACGATGACGCTTAAAACGACTGCGAGCACCATCAGTCCGTTTAAAACGATTCCTCCACTTTTAAAGGATGAAAAGAAAGACGGCCCCACTTGCAAACCGATAAAAAAGACAAAGAGAATGAGTCCGAAGTCACGAATAAAACCCAGAACAGTGGGATCGACCTTCATGCCGAGATAGTTGAGCAAAAGGCCTGTAAATAAAACAAAGGTAACACCGAGAGAGACCCCGAAAATTTTTATTTTGCCCAGCGCCATTCCCAACGCAATAACGATGGAATAGGCTAGCAAAATATGAGCGATCGAATTCGGGGTGGAAAATAATGCAATAAGCCAATCCATGGTGGTAAATCAGCTATTAATACAAAAAAGATGCAAAGCAATTTACCACTGATGAACTAGCTCGTATATAGAAAAAATCCCTAATTTCTCAATAAGTTAAAAGACTTAAGGCAGATTAGATATCGGCAGGGACGATTTCGTTTGTCCAAAGATCTTCCAAGGAATCCCGTCTGCGAATTAATTGCGATGTTTTGCCACTAACCAGGACTTCAGCGGGCAGTCTTCTGGAGTTATAACGCGAAGCCATACTCATGCCATAGGCGCCTGCCATTGTTACGGCTAAAAGTTCTCCGGCTTGAGCGGGCAGGACGCGGTCTCTGGCGAGCCAGTCGCTGGATTCACAAACCGGTCCTACAACATCAAAGAGTACTTCGGGACAATCACTCTGGCGGATGGGCAACACCGGCATCCAAGCGGCATAAAGAGCCGGACGAATCAGATCGTTCATGCCGGCATCGGTAATCAGAAAGTGTTTAACCGGCGTTGTCTTGACATATTGCACAGAACACAAAAGAAGACCGGCAGCCGCGACAATGGAACGGCCCGGCTCCATGACGATTCTCAAGTGATCAAAACCGCTTTGGGTCAATCGGCTTTTTAAACCGAGAACAAGATTTTCAATGGGTTCGACTGTTTCATCCCGATAACAGACGCCGACGCCGCCCCCGAAATCAATGTCTTTTAGTTCAATTCCGGCGGCACGAAGCTTCTTTAGTAAATCCAATAGCCTGTCGCAGGCATCAAAATACGGCTCAAAAGAGGTCAGTTGAGAGCCGATATGACAGTCTATTCCGGCAAGTTCAACAGATTCACAAACAGCGGCTCGTTTCAATAAGCCGAAGGCACTGTAAAAATCAACGCCAAACTTATTGGTCTTTAATCCCGTGGAAATATAGGGGTGAGTGTGCGCGTCAACATCCGGGTTAACTCGGAAATAAACCCGAGGTCTGCAATGCATCTGAGCGGCAATTTTTGCCAGGCGTTCAAATTCCGGTTCACTTTCAATGTTGAAAACCCCAACCCCAGCGGACAACGCCACTCGAATTTCTTCCTCAGTTTTTCCCACTCCGCTAAAAACGATTTTTTTAGGATCAGCTCCGATCTGCAGAACTCTAGCCAATTCTCCCAGAGAGACAATGTCAAATCCCCATCCTCTCTTTTGAAGAATTTTCAGAATGGCCAGGTTGGAATTCGCCTTGACGGCGTAACACAACTTGTGGGCTATATTGCAGAAAGCCGTCTCATACTTTTGCGCAGCCTCTTCAATGGTTTGACGTGAGTAGACGTACAAAGGCGTGCCGTATTGGCTAGCCAAGTCACAGAGCGCCACCTCCTCACAGTATAGTGACGAGGCGCGGTAGGAAAAATGAGCGGACGGCAGAGAACCCATGGTACTTGACTATTCAGGTACGTTGAGGGGATCGGCTTCGATATCCGAAACCGATTCCTGCGGAGCCTGTCCGCGGTCGGGTAAATAAAGATCACCTTTAATGCCGCAGGCCGTCAAAAGAACGGCGGCAGCCAAAATCGCTAAAATCTGTCTCATGTTTTGCATGTATTAACGGTTAAAAATGACGGAAACGGAGTTTATCGAACTCGCAGAGTCAACTTTACAACGAATCCAATCGGCTGTCGAAGCGGTCGATGACGATTTAGACGTTGATCGTCAGGGCAATGTTTTGACCATAGAATTTGATGACGGCTTTCAAATTGTCATCAATAGTCAGACACCGACTCAACAGTTGTGGCTTGCAAGCGTAAAAGGTGGCCATCACTACGAACGCAATGCCGGAGAGTGGCTTGACACTTGCACCAGACGAAGCATTTTTAAAGATCTGTCCTCGCTATTGACGCAAAAGCTCGGCCGAGCGGTCGAGCTTATCGCGTAAGACGGTTATACGTTAGAAAATCTGATCACGGATGGTTTCTGTGATCGGATCGACTTCGCCCGGAGTGCTTGTTTCTCCAAGTCCTAGGGTTTGGACTGTATCGCCAACCTGATCCGCATAGAAGGGCTGACCGTTGATTTCGACGACGTCAGCCGGTTGAGGTCGGTAGTATTCTGGCGCATTCTTTAAAACGGCCTTCATGTAATTGACCCACACAGGCAAGACAAGTCCAGCACCGTAAGCATTGGCGCCAAGCGATTTCGGTTGGTCGTAACCCATCCAACCCACCGCGGTGATTTCACCGGCGTAGCCCGCGAACCACGCGTCAAGAGCATCGTTGGTCGTACCGGTTTTAACCCCCATGTCTTCACGCTTTAAGGCGTTTCCGGCACGGCGACCCGTTCCGCGAACGGCCACACCGTGCAACAAAGAATTCATCACGTAAGCGTTTCTAGCATCAATGGTGCGCGGTGCACCGTCACCAACCTTGGCATTGTGCGCCTGCATGAGTACGTTGCCTTCGGAGTCGGTTACTTTTTCAATCAAGTAGGGTTGCACTAAATAACCACCGTTGGCGAAAACGGAGTAGCCGGCTACCATTTCCCAGGGCGTAACGGAGCCAACCCCCAAAGCCATGGTCAGAAGCGGCGGATGGTTCTTCGGGTCAAAGCCAAACCGAGAAATGTATTGCTGGGCGTAATAAGGATCAATGGCCTGGACGATTCTAATCGAGACCAAGTTCTTGGAACGGGCGATTGCATCGGCCAGTGTCATCGGACCGTCGTATTTACGATCATCATTTCTTGGTTCCCACAGTTTGCCGCCGGTTAAACGCGGATCAATGGAAAGCGGAGCATCATTGATGATCGTGGCTGGAGTAAAGCCCTTATCGAGAGCCGCAGAATAGATAAAGGGTTTGAAACTCGAACCCGGTTGACGCCAAGCTTGAGTGACGTGATTGAATTGATTGATCTTAAAGTCAAATCCACCCACCAGTGAATAAATGGCACCGGTATTAAAGTTAGCCGAAATAAAGGCGCTTTCTACAGCAGGAATTTGTCCCAAAGACCATTTGCCTTTGTTGTCCTGAGTGACACGCACCACGGCTCCGACTCGCAATTCTTTTTCCTTGTAGCGGCCTTTAAGCGTTTTACCCTTTTGAGCGATAAAGCGTTGGGCAAAGGCAAAGCCCTTAGCATCCAAAGAGACCGTTTCACCGTTATAGAGTTGAACAGTCATCAATTTTGGTGTTAATTGCGTGACTACCCCCGGCAAAAGGTTGGAGCTGGATATCACCTTTGATAAGGCCATTCGGATATTAGCTTCACGCGTGTCTTCATGGGAAATATCGGCATAGCCTTCCACACCGCGATAACCGTAGCGACGATCGTACTCAATCATGTTCTGTCGAACGGTGTTGCTGGCAATTAATTGATCGCGGCTTCTGATGGTCGTGTAGACATTGATGCCTTGATCATAAATGGTGTCCTTGAAATAAGGTAGCATCAGCATGCGCGCAAGTTCAGCAATGTAGCCGGCGTGCAGCTCCTGAGTTTGCAGTTGCGTTTTTTGCTGTTCGGCGGTGCTTTGACGAACTTCAATCGGCTGAGCCATGGCCGAAGCATAGGTGATCTCATCAATGTAGCCCAGATTGAACATTCGTCCCAAAACATAGTTGCGGCGCATCGTAGCACGGCGCATATTCACCAACGGGTTATAAGCACTCGGCGCAACGGGCAGACCGGCCAAGACGGCGGCTTCCGAAATGGAAAGATCCCGGAGATCTTTTCCAAAGTAGGTTTTTGCGGCACTGCCGAACCCGTAAGAGCGGTGACCTAAGAAGATCTGGTTGGCATAGACCTCAAAAATCTTGTCTTTGGAGAGATTTTGTTCAATTTTGAAAGCTAAGGCTACTTCGTAAAGCTTGCGGGTGTAGCTTCTTTCAGAACTCAAGAAAAAGTTTCTTGCTACCTGCATCGTGATGGTGCTGCCACCTTGTCCGCGACGGCCAGTGATGAGGTTGGCGAGCGCGGCGCGTGCAATTCCCATGAATTCAATGCCGGAGTGCTCATAAAAACCATTATCTTCAGCAGCAAGGATTGCCAACTTGACGTGCCGGGGAATTTCGTCAAACGGGACGTAATCACGGCGTTCTTCACCAAATTCGCCGATTAGATCACCGTCGGCGGTGTAAATGCGCAGGGGCACTTTGGGACGATACTGTGTTAATGCGTCAATGGGCGGCAGTTGATAGTAGACAACAGAAAAGACAACAAGTCCCATGCCAATAGCCGCTCCTGCACCGCAGAAACCGGAGATGGCCAGCCACTTCAACGCTTTTTTGAACCAAGATTTTTGAGTTTTATTTGTCTTCATATCAGTCAGAATTCGGGACAGTTGGGCCAAGGAGAAAAAATGAAAAGGGGGAATAAATAAACCGATCTTGAACCAGCAACCGAACGGACAGAATACTACCGTTTTAGGGGGTATTTTGCGAGCACTTAACGAAAAAATACCGTAACAAATTTAAGGAGATATGAAAAAATGTCGACGAAGCGAGCGCCTTTTTGCCAAAATTCGCTATGCTTTCAACTTTCTTTTCAAGATTAGTACAGAAAAATGATCGATATTTATCAACACAGTTTTAAGGTTGGTCCGGAATCCATTGATATTTTGAAACATGTCAATAATCGGGAATACCTTCGTTGGATGGAAAAAGCAGCGATGGCTCACGCCGCTTCTTTAGGGTGCGGAGCGAAGGAATGTTTGGAGCGTGGCGAAGTCTGGGTCGCCAGAGAACATTGGATCGAGTATTTGAGACCGTGCTATGAAGGCGATGAATTGACAATTTATTCTTGGGTTGAAAACCTTTCCGGTCCTCGATCGCTTCGCCGTTACGCGATTAAACGCGGCTCCCGCGTGGTGAGCCTCGGCGCAACGGAATGGGTTTATATCAACTATAAAACCGGTCATGTTATGGATGTGCCCGATGATGTCGCCGAACACTTCAAAATCATCGCTAACGATGACCAACGGTTGACGGATTTAGGGATTGCCCGCAGTGTTCGATTTGAACCGCATTATTAAGTGGGATAGGGCTGATCTCAGCGTATAATTGAAAAATTCTGAATGCTTATTCAGTCTATTGATATTGATTGCCGAAAAAGGAATCACGAGTGAGTGATTTTGTAACAGTTCAAGACGTAACTTTTGGATACGGTCGCCGTGTCATTCTCGATGATGTGACGCTGCATTTCGGCCGTGGGCAGGTTGTTGCCATTATGGGCGGCTCTGGCATGGGGAAAACAACGCTTTTAAAGTTAATTGGCGGAATTGAAACCCCAGATAAAGGCACAATTTTAATCGATGGCGAACCGCTGGATACGTCAGATAAGGAAAAACTTTACGCGCAACGTCGCCGCATGGGGATGCTCTTTCAATTTGGAGCACTCTTTACCGATATGTCCGTTTTGGATAACGTTGCCTTTCCGTTGCGCGAGCAGACAAAGCTCAGTGAAGAATTGATTATTCGTATGGCGTTGATGAAATTAAATGCCGTCGGCCTTCGTGGTGCGGCTGATTTGATGCCCAGCGAAATTTCTGGCGGGATGTCGCGTCGTGTGGCACTGGCTCGTGCAACGGCCCTGGATCCAGAACTTATCATGTATGACGAACCGTTTGCCGGGTTGGATCCGATTTCTATGGGGGTGACAGCTCGGCTGATCCGTGATTTAAATGATGCTCTCAATGCGACGAGCATCATTGTCACGCACGATGTACCGGAGACTTTTGCTATCGCCGATTATGTCTACATGATTTCGTCAGGACGGATCGCTGCAGAAGGAACTCCGCAGGAGTTATCCGCTTCGACTGATCCTTACGTTCGTCAATTTATTGATGGTGCTCCGGACGGTCCGGTGGCTTTCCATTATCCGGCCGAGCCGATTGCAGAAGAATTTGGAGTACACGCACCATGAATGCATTGATTGATTTAGGCGCCTGGACTCTGGAACAAGTCCGCCATGTCGGACGAATGGCCATTTTTGCGCTGCAGCTTTTTAAAGAGTTGCCCGCCTCTTTGGCCCGTTTTTGGCTTGTGGTTCAACAAATTCACTTCATCGGTAACTACTCCCTGCTGATTATTGCTGTTTCAGGGTTGTTTGTCGGATTTGTCTTGGCGCTTCAGGGTTACTACATTTTGGTCAGTTACGGCAGTGAGCAAGCCTTGGGTGTCATGGTTGCTTTGTCATTGGCTCGTGAATTGGGCCCGGTTGTGGCGGCATTGCTTTTTGCCGGACGGGCCGGTACGTCGCTTACTGCAGAAATCGGTTTGATGCGAGCCGGAGAACAGGTGGCCGCCATGGAAATGATGGGTGTGGATCCCGTTCGTCGTGTGTTGGCGCCTCGTTTCTGGGGGGTACTGATTTCATTGCCGCTATTGGCTTGTATTTTTACCGCTGTCGGTATTTTCGGCGCTTGGATCGTCGGTGTTGTGATGATTGGGGTCGATGGCGGTGCATTCTGGTCACAGATGCAAGCCGGCGTGGATGTGTTTTCAGACGTAGGCAATAGTGTTATCAAATCTGTGGTTTTCGCTGTTGCAGTAGGATTAATTTCTCTTTATCAAGGCTACAACGCAAGGCCGACTCCGGAGGGCGTCTCACGTGCGACGACTCGTACGGTGGTCATTTCTTCGTTGATGGTTTTAGGGCTCGACTTCATTATGACAGCCCTGATGTTCTCGGTTTAGAAAGGGGTTTTCGATGGAACGAAAAGCAGATCGCAAACGCGGAGTTGAGCTCATGGTGGGGCTTTTTGTTGTTGCCGGCTTTGCCGCGTTGCTTTTTACGGCACTTCAGGCCGCCAATTTGGGAAGTTTTTCATGGTCTCAGAAAACCTATACGGTGGAGGCAATGTTTGACAATATCGGTGGTCTGAAACCCAGAGCGCCGGTAAAAAGCGCTGGTGTTGTCATCGGCCGCGTTGAGAGCGTGAATTTTGATAACGAACTCTTCCAAGCTCGCGTGACAATGACAATTGACTCGCAATATCAGTTCCCAACGGATACGGAAGCACAAATTTTAACTTCCGGTCTTCTGGGCGAACAATACATCGGATTTGTTGCCGGTGCCGATGAAGAAGTTTTGGAAACGGGCGGCAAGATTCGTCGTACGCAGTCGGCTATGGTGCTTGAGCAGATGATCAGCAAATTCATGTACAGTTTTGTAGAAAATAAAGATAAGGAATAATCCGGCTATGAAGACTACGCTCAAACGCTCTCTTATAGCTATCGCGCTGAGTTCGGCCCTGGCCTCCTGTGCGGTGGTGCCGCCGAATTCTGGTGAAAATCCCAACGATCCTTGGGAAACATTTAATCGTCAGACTCATGCTTTCAACATGACGATGGACGAGTATGTGCTTCATCCTATTGCCCAAAGTTACGCGGATTATGTACCGACTCCTGTTCAAGACGGTGTCAGTAACTTTTTCTCCAATTTGGGTGAACCGGGCAATATGCTCAACAATTTCCTGCAAGGGAAATTTAAAGAAGGCGCGGTGAGCTTTGCGCGTTTCCTGATCAATTCAACGGTCGGTATTGCCGGGCTTTTTGATGTGGCCTCTCACATGAACTTGGAATACGCCCCGGAAGATTTCGGTGAAACGTTGGGCACATGGGGAGTGGGACCAGGTCCCTACATTGTTTGGCCATTCTTGGGACCGAGTACTGCTCGAGATACCGCCTCTATTCCTGTGGATTGGGCTACGGATCCGACGACATATATTTTCTGGGATAGAAGTGAACGCTATCCGTATGCTGTGGGCTTGGGTGCTCTGAAGGTCATTGATACTCGAGCAAAATTGTTGGCTACGGATGCAATGCTACAAACAGCATTGGATCCCTATGTTGCAGTGCGTGAAGCCTATCTGCAAAATCGTGAGAATCTCGTCTGGGATGGCAACCCTCCGTTGGTGTTGATTGAAGACGAGTTCGAAGACGAGGATTACGAAGATTAAAGGAGAAAATCCTATGTTGCGTCGTGTTTTTATGGCGTTTGTCGGGTGTTTGGCGCTGACTTGTGCTGCATTGCCTGCAGCCTCAGCTCCGAGTACACAATCTCCCGAAGAGTTCGTTCTTAAGGTTTCCAACGAAATTTTGGATGCAATTAAGAAAGATCCTAAACTGCAGCAAGGCGAAAAAAAGGCTGTGGAAGCCTTGGTTGATGAAAAAATGATGCCTGCTGTCGATTTCCTGAGAATGACTCGTATGGCCGTTGGTCCGAAATGGCGCCAAGCAACGCCTGAGCAGCGTGAACAATTGCAGCATTTATTCCGCGAAACGCTCATCCAGGTTTATTCCGGCGGGCTGAGCATGGCTAAAGATCAAAAAGTTCGTATTTTGCCTCGCGGACAAAATGATGGAACCGAAGCCATTGTCAGAACGGGGATGAGTTCTATTTCTGATCCCGGTAAACCGGAAGTGCAGATGGTTTACCGTCTTCGCAATATCAAAGATCAGGGCTGGAAGGTTATTGATGTTAATGTCGAAGGCGTGTGGCTTGTCAGCAATTATCGTAACCAGTACGGCAATATCGCTGCACAGGAAGGCATTGAAGGGTTGATTCGTCGAATGCAGGACCGTGTAGATCACCCTGAAACGGCCAAAAAGTAAGAAAAATGTGGAAGTTGCCCGAGGGTGAAACCTCGGGTGATGAAATTCAATATGAAAATTGATCAAGAAACGGTAACGTTTGAGGATATTGGACATTGGGAAGAGCTGGCCAAGCGAGCTCTGGGGCAATCGGATGCAGTGTTTGATTGTTCCGGGGTCCGAAATGCCGACAGTGCTCTTTTGGCCTTGATCCTGAAGTGGCTTCAACAAGCTCAACAGCAGAAGTTACAAGCAAAAATTGTCAATTTGCCTGAAGGCATGTGGAGTTTGGCTAAGCTTTACGGTGTTCGAGAACTGATTCGCCCGTATTGTGAAAAGACTTCCACTGCTCAGATCTAATCAATTGAAAATTTTGGCAACAAAATTATCCGTTGGAAGGCAGATAAAAAATCATTTTTTATTATGATTGAACAGATACGTCGTTGGCGGCTCTGAGATAAATCGAAAAGCTATGGAAAAACTGAAAGTTACAGGCGGCTGCCGCCTCAAAGGTGAAGTAAAGGCATCGGGAGCAAAAAATGCGGCTTTGCCGATTTTGGCGGCTTCTCTTTTAACAGCCGATGATTTGGTCTTGCATAACGTGCCGCATCTGTCGGATATTCGGACAATGGGCAAATTGCTAAGCGGCTTAGGAATGACCGTTGAACGTCCCTCAGATACGGAAACGGTGAGACTTAATGCGAAGAGTTTGACGACACTGACGGCTCCCTATGAACTTGTGAAAACGATGCGAGCCTCTATCGTTACTTTGGGACCGATGCTTGCCCGTTTTGGTGAGGCAAGAGTGTCGCTGCCAGGCGGCTGCGCTATTGGTGCCAGACCGGTCGATCAGCATATTAAAGGCCTGCAAACCTTAGGAGCTGAAGTCGTTATTGATCACGGTTATGTGGTTGCGAAAGCCAAACGATTGAAAGGTGCTCATATTGTTACCGACATGGTGACAGTAACCGGTACAGAAAATCTTTTGATGGCCGCCACGCTTGCGGAAGGGACAACGGTTATTGAAAATGCCGCCCGTGAACCGGAAGTGGTTGATTTGGCCAACTGCCTGATTGCCATGGGCGCGAAAATCCGAGGAGCCGGAACGCCGGTTATTGAAGTGGAAGGCGTCTCAGAGCTGCACGGCGCAACTCATTCTGTCTTGCCGGACCGTATTGAGACGGGAAGTTTCTTGGTGGCCGCGTTGATGACCAGAGGCGATGTGACGGTAACACATGCCGCTCCCCACACGCTTGATATTGTGTTGGAAAAATTAAGAGAAGCGGGTGCGACTGTTCAGACCGGTGATGATTGGATACGAGTAAGTATTGATAAGCGTCCCAAGGCTGTGAGCGTACGGACGGTTCCTCACCCGGGATTCCCAACAGACATGCAAGCGCAATTTATGGCTCTTGACACCATCGCCGAAGGTACCGGTCGAATTACTGAAACCATTTTTGAAAATCGTTTCATGCATGTTCCCGAACTTCAACGACTTGGAGCCAATATTACGGTCGATGGTCATACGGCTGTGGTAACGGGTGTAGAAGCGTTGTCAGGGGCTAATGTAATGGCTACGGATTTGCGCGCTTCCGCCTCGCTTGTCATTGCCGGTCTTGTCGCCAAGGGTGAAACAATAGTCGATCGTATCTATCATTTGGATCGTGGATACGACCATATGGAAGTAAAATTGGCAGCATTGGGTGCTCAGATTGAGCGTATTGCCTGATGCAAGGATTTAAAAAAGGAAAACACTATGCAAGACTGCATCTTTTGCAAAATCATCAAGGGAGAGATCCCTTGCAAGAAGGTTTATGAAGATGAGGACGTGTTGGCGTTTCATGATATTAATCCTTCTGCGCCGATTCATTTTTTGTTGATTCCGAAAAAACATTTGGTGTCTTTGGCTGAAGCTCAACCCGAAGACACGCCCCTTTTGGGTAAAATGCTTGCTTTGGTACCTCAGTTGGCCAAGGAGCAGGGCTGCCAGAATGGTTTCCGTGTCGTGATCAATACGGGTCGTGATGGCGGTCAGGAAGTCGGCCATTTGCATATTCATGTCATGGGTGGCCCGCAACCGTGGCCGCGTAGGAGTTAAAAGATGGGAAGTTTTTCCATTTGGCATTGGTTGATCGTTTTAGTGATCGTCGTGTTGGTTTTTGGTACGAGCAAGTTGAAAAACTTGGGACGTGACTTAGGTGGTGGCATTAAGGGCTTTAAAGAAGGCCTCAAGGAAGGTCAGGAAGAAGAGCCGAAGAAAGTCGCCAATGAGGCCAACGCTAATACGGTTGATGTGACCGCTAAGGAAAAGACCGAAGCTAAAAAATAGATTTAACGGAAAGCTCTGGGCGGGGATCTGAAGGTTCTTCGCCCGCTTTTTGTTTGATATGTTTGATCTCGGTTTTACGGAAATTCTTGTTATCGGAGTGGTTGCTCTGGTTGTTCTTGGGCCTGAAAAAATGCCTGAGGTAGCTAGGGCTGCAGGGCGTTTTTTTGCCAAAGCTCAGAGCTATATTTCACAGGTAAAAGGGGAGTTCGAGAGAGAATCTCAGTTAGCTGAAATTAAGAAGCTTCGGGATGATATCGCCTCTTCTGCAGCAGGGTTGAGGCAGTCAGTCAGCGATGTGCAAACGGCGTTGACCGAACAAGCAAAAGACGTCAATCACGCTCTTGACGAGGTTTCCGGTACTTCTTCAGTTCAAGCGTCTGAGTCAGCGGATCCCTACACGCAATTTAATCAAGCAGAGGCAACTCTAGAAGCCTCCCGCAACGAATCGCCAAGTCCTTTCAGTTGGGAAGCTGACCCGAGCAGCTCCGATGCTTATCGCTCGCAATATGTCCCTCGCCGTTACAAACCCAGTCCCTCACTTGATGATGTGATTGCGGAATTGGAAGAGCTTCGCCGTGAAATGGCGTTACCGCGTAAGACTCTCGGAGGCTATAACAGGCGTTATGCGCCGAGAGCCCGAGTCAACCGTCCGCGTATTTATCGATGAGAAAACAGATGGCTGACAACAAAAAGTTAACCTATGAAAGCCCGGAAGACGAAGAGGTTGATCGTGAACAACCTCTAATGTCGCACTTGCTGGAGCTCAGAAGCCGACTGGTGCGGGCCGCGGTGAGTGTGCTTGTTGTTTTTGCCGTGCTTTCTCCATTCATGAAGCACATTTTTGACCTTTTGAGTCAGCCGCTGATGGCGGCTTTGCCTCAAGGTGTCAAAATGTTGTCAACAGGCGTCGTCGCTCCCTTTTTTGTTCCGTTGAAAGTCACTCTGTTTTTGGCTTTTCTGATCGCGTTGCCCTATGTGTTGTATCAGGTTTGGGCTTTTATTGCGCCGGGGCTTTACAAGCGAGAAAAACGTTTAATTTTCCCGATTCTTGCCTCAAGCATTGTAATGTTTGCCTTGGGGATGCTTTACTGTTACTTCATTGTTTTCCGGATGGTCTTTATGTTTATCGCAGGCTTTAGTCCGGAAAGCGTCAATTTTGCCCCTGACATTGATGCCTATTTCAGTTTCGTCATCACCATGTTTGTGGCTTTTGGGATTACCTTTGAAGTGCCTATCGTCGTGATGGTCCTAAATCGAATGGGTGTGGCCAGTTACGAGCGTATGTGCAAAATACGTCCTTACGTTATTGTGGGCGCCTTTGTGGTAGCGGCAATCGTGACTCCTCCTGATGTGATGAGTCAGTGTTTATTGGCTGTTCCCTTGGTTGTACTCTATCAAGTAGGCTTGTGGTGCGTAAAACTTTTCGGTAAGAAGGAAGACTCCGGCGAGTCTTAGCCACAGCTTGTTTTTTTCTCCAAATGATAAGCGGAGAAGTCCTATGCAAAGACAACATCTGATTGAAATTCTCAACGATCTTTTGCACCCTGAACTTTTTAAGGATTACGCGCCCAATGGTTTGCAGGTTGAGGGAAAAGGCGAGATATCACGTATTGTGACGGCGGTTTCTGCTACACAAAACGTTTTGGATCAGGCTCTTGCTTTGAAAGCAGACGCTTTATTGGTGCACCATGGCTGGTTTTGGCGAGGTGAAAATCCGGCAGTCGTCGCAACGAAGTATCGTCGTCTGAAAACACTCATGAGCGGGGATATCAATTTAATAGCCTATCACTTGCCGCTTGATGCTCACATCACTTTGGGCAATAACGCTCAGATGGCCCAATTGTTAGCGGCCACGGATGTAGCCCAGGGTGGGGAGAATAGCTTTATTTGGAGTGGTCTTGTGCCGCCGATCACGGTGCAGGCGCTAGCTTCTCATTTAGAAAAAAGTTTGAACCGTTCACCGTTGGTGTTGGGAGATCAAACCAAGACCGTTTCTCGATTGGCCTGGTGCTCTGGTGCGGCGGAAGACTTCTTTGAAGAAGCGATTGCCATGGGAGCTGATGCTTATATAAGTGGGGAAGCAACTGAGCGGACCACCCATTTAGCCCGAGAAATGCATGTTCCGTTTTTGGTTTGCGGGCATCATGCCACTGAACGTTTGGGCATAAAGGCGCTTAGCGATTGGCTTGGTGAAAACCATGGATTGGAGTGTATTTTTGTCGACGATGAAAATCCAATCTAATTAAATGATTTTTAAGGGGAAAATGGCTTTTCGATGGCGTTTTTTCGCTGAACCTTTTAAAATTAAAAAACGGTGTGCTTTTTTGTGTTTGGAGCACAGATTAACGATTTGTTGTGATTAAGTTTTTTGCACACCAAGGAGTTAGAGATGATTTTGTATTCCGGTACGACGTGCCCGTTTTCTCACCGTTGCCGTTTCCTTTTGTATGAAAAGGGAATGGACTTTGAAGTTCGTGATGTTGATGTTAATAACATTCCGGCCGATATCCTCACGATGAATCCTTACGGTGAAGTACCGGTTTTGGTCGAACGTGAATTTTTCCTCTACGAAGCCAATATCATCTGTGAATATTTGGATGAACGTTTCCCGCACCCGCAATTGATGCCGGCTGAGCCCGTATTGCGTGCTCGGGTTCGTCTGTTTATGTTCAATTTTGAACGTGAGCTGTTCACTCATGTGAAGACACTTGAATCCCGTCAGGCTGACGAGGCTGCCAAAGAAATCGCACGTACAAATATTCGCGACCAATTGACGGCGATGGCTCCGATTTTCACGAAGAATAAATACATCTTCGGTGAAGACTTCACGATGTTGGATGTCGTGATGGCTCCGTTGTTGTGGCGTTTGGGTGTTTACGGTATTGAGTTGCCCAAGTCTGCAGCTCCGTTGCATAAGTACGCCGAGCGACTTTTCTCGCGTCAGTCTTTTATTGACTCCATGACGCCGTCAGAAAAAGTGATGCGCCGCTAAATAAAGAAAGGTTTTTCGATTATGTCAAGACCATCCATTAAGTCCTATTTGGTTCAAGCCATTTGGAATTGGTGTACAGACGTGGGGTTGACACCCTATGTTCTCGTACGGGTCGATGATAATTGTGTAGTGCCTCAGGAGTTTGTCGAAGACGGACAAATTATTTTCGACATATCCTCAGAGGCTACTCATAACTTAACTTTTGATGATCGAGAAATTAGCTTTGAAGCTCGTTTTGGAGAAAAGGCACTGCGTTGTCGGGTTCCTTATCGCAACATTGCCGGAATGTTCCCGCAAGAAGAACCGAATAAAGGAATGATGTTCAGTCCTAATAGTGATGAACCCGAGGATGAAGAAATTAAACCGCCCCCTCCCAAACCGGTTTTTTCTCGTGTAAAATAAGCGCTTCTTTGATGCCCGTTTAGCTCAGTTGGTAGAGCAACCGCCTTGTAAGCGGTAGGTCGTCTGTTCGAGTCAGTCAACGGGCACCAAAATCAGTCGCTAGCTTGAAGAAAAAGCTGGCGATTTTTTTTATCCCTTATTTTTAATCTTAAATATCAAATAGTTGTAAGGGATTATTCAAGATTCTATGCCCGCCTTGCTTTGTTAGATCAAACTTCAAATTTTTACAAAAACTGTACAGGTACTCTCTGCTTCTGGAATTTTTATTCAAATTTAAACACATATCTAGGTAAAACTGCCTAGTTCAAGATATTTGTCATCAAGTTGTCATTGTTCTTTCATTGATTCAACAAGAGGAGTTTTTACATTGAGCCATCTCCCGAGAGAGTTAGACATTAAGAGGAAATTATGACAACGATCAACAGACGTAACTTTAACAAGGCTATATTTAGCGCCGCTGTTTTGGCTTCTGGTTCTTGGGCTAAGAGCGCTTTCGCTCAAGAAAAAACGGCAATTTGCTACAACGTGCCAGCCGAATGGGCCGGCTGGGGTAATATGCTTGAATTGATTGCCAAAGAAACCGGTATTCACGTGCCAATTGATAACAAAAATTCCGGTCAGGCTGTTTCTCAAGTAATCGCGGAAGCAAAAAATCCTGTGGCAGACGCAATGTACTTGGGGATTTCTTTTGCTATTAACGCCAAGAAAGCCGGAATTACTGAAGCCTATAAAGGCAAGGGCTGGCAATCAGTCCCCGCTAATCTGAAAGATCCTGACGGTCACTGGGTTTCCATTCACGCTGGTACCGTAGGTTTCATGGTCAATACTGAGGCTCTCGATAAAATCCCGGTGCCGCGTAGCTGGCAAGATCTTTTGGATCCGAAGTACGAAGGCATGATCGGGTTCTTGGATCCGTCCTCCGCGTTTGTAGGTTATGCCTGTGCTGTGGCTGCTAACCAGGCTTTAGGGGGCACGTTGGATAACTTCACCCCTGGTATCGACTTCTATAAGAAGCTTCTGAACAATCAACCGATCATTCCGAAACAGACAGCTTATGCTCGCTGCTTGTCCGGTGAAATTCCCATCTTGTTTGATTATGACTTTGATGCTTACCGTGCTAAGTACACCGACAAGGCCCCGATCGAATTTGTGATCCCGAAGGAAGGCACTATTCAGGTTCCTTACGTCATGAGCTTGGTGAAGAATGCGCCACACCGTGAAAATGGTCAGGCTGTGATCGATTTTGTCTTGAGTGAAAAAGGTCAGCAGTTCTGGGCGGAAAACTACCTACGCCCGGTCTTGGGTGAAATTCCTGCCTCTGCCGCCTCTAAGTTCCTGCCGGCTTCTGAATACGAACGCGTCTTGAGCATTGACTACGCCAAGATGGCCACGATTCAGCAAGCTTTCGGCGAGGCGTATTTGAAGGCCACCAAAGGTTAACCATCAAGGATGAGAGAAGATGAAATCTCGTACGATTTGGCTTTATCTCATTCCGTCAGTAATCGTGCTGCTGGCATTTTTTATTTTGCCGGTTTTACGATTACTGCCGGCTTCAGTTTCATCAGAAAGCGGTTTAGGGCTTTATTTGGAAGTAATCACTAATCCTCGTTACAGCACGAGCGTTATTTCCACTATTTTGCTCTCCATTGTGGTGACGCTTGCTAGTTTGGTGGTCGGAGGCCTGACAGGGCTTTTTCTTGAAAGACACCGTTTCTGGGGTAGAGACACTGTGGTGGGGCTGATTACATTGCCCCTGTCGTTTCCCGGTGTTGTAGTTGGCTTCATGATCATTATGCTGGGAGGCAGAAATGGTCTGATCGGATCGGCGACACAAACTTTAAGCATGGGCAAATTGGTTTTTGCCTACGGCATGATTGGACTTTTCTTGGGTTACCTTTACTTCTCTATTCCCCGCGTGGTGACTACGGTGATGGCGGCCACTAAGAAAATGGACCCGATGTACGAAGAAGCAGCCAGAACATTGGGCGCTTCGTCATTTCGGATTCTTAAAGACGTCACCATTCCTGCCTTGACGCCGGCGCTTTTTTCAACGGGTGCTTTGTGCTTTGCCACATCAATGGGGGCGTTTGGCACGGCTTTTACTCTCGCAACGGATATTAATGTGCTTCCGATCACGATCTACACGGAGTTCACGCTTTCGGCCAATATTGCTTCGGCGGCCATGCTTTCGGTTGTGTTGGGTTTGATTACTTGGGTGATGCTTGTAGCGGCGCGTTGTTTCTCCGGCACCACGTCGACAACTGGTGCGGCATAAGGGGGTAGTAAAAATGTCTAGTTACAAGAAACCGATGAATGGAGCGACGACATTTGAAGCGGCGCTGACTGGGTTGACATTGCTCTTTTTGATGGTGCCCGTTGTTCAGATGGTGATCACGGCCTTTACAGTGAACGCCTTCAGAGGCGTGAAATCTGGCTTGACCACGCAGTGGCTCTTTAAGGTACTCGAACTTTATGGCGACACGATTTTGCGAAGCTTGCTTTTAGCTCTCATGGCGCTTGTCATTTGTGTCATTATCGGCGTGCCGGCCGCTTGGGTGTTGGTAAGAGAACAACGCAAAAAGTGGGCGGCTTTCCTCGAAGAGGCGTTCATTTTGCCTCTTTCTATGCCGGGGCTTGCCATTGGCTTAGGTATTCTTTTGATTTGGGGCGGTTTTTCCTATTTCCGTCAAAGTATTTTCTTTCTGTTGGCCGGTCACGTGATGTTCTGTCTACCCTTTATGGTTCGTTCCGTGGCCGCAGTTTTACGAGTTGAGCCGCTGTCGCAATATGAGGAGGCCTCTTCAACGCTGGGAGCAGATGCCTGGACAACGTTCAGGCGCGTTGTTGTGCCGGTTGCTATGCCCGGTATTTTGGCTGGTGCTTTGATGGTGGTGACTGTGTCACTGGGAGAATTCAATATTTCCTGGATGCTCCAAACTCCGTATACCAAGACCTTGCCGGTGGGTTTGGCCGATAGCTACGCTTCGATGCGCTTGGAAATCGGCAGTGCCTACACGTTTATTTTCTTTGTAATTCTTGTGCCGCTTCTCTCGATGATGCAAAAGTTGCCCGAGCGGTTAAACAAGATGCGTAAGGGCAAATAGTCATACGATTGAATTGTGAAGGATGATTGACAAATGCAAGAATCTGTCTCCATTGAGCTGAAAAATGTGAGCAAACACTACGGATCTACTTTGGTTTTGTCTCCGTTTTCGTTAACGTTGGATGCCGGTTGTCGAACGGTTTTGTTGGGGCCATCCGGTTGCGGTAAGACAACACTGTTAAGAATGATCGCAGGCTTGGAAACGCCCGATGAAGGCTCAGAAATTTGGATTGGCGGCAAAAATGTTACCGGGCTACCCGCAGAAAAACGTCAAATAGGTTTCATGTTCCAGTCTTACGCCTTGTTTCCGAATATGACCGTTGAAGAAAACGTAGCTTACGGTTTGGCGGTCAGAAAGGAAAATCCTGAAAAGATTCGCGAGACGGTTAAGGAAATGCTTCAGCTCGTTAATCTGGAGCCCTATGCGGATCGATCGGTTTTGGCGCTTTCTGGTGGTCAACGTCAGCGCGTGGCCTTAGCGCGTGCGTTAGCGATTCGTCCGAGAGTACTACTGCTTGATGAACCGCTTACGGCATTGGATGCACTTTTGCGGCACAAGGTTCGTGAAGAACTGGCCGTTATTTTGAAGCAATTAGGCATTACCGCCGTTATTGTGACTCATGATCAGGATGAAGCCATGGTTTTGGGTGACAAGATCGTTGTTATGCAAGGCGGTGTGATCCACCAGGCCGATACTCCGAAGAATGTTTGGGATAATCCGAGCACGGACTTTGTTGCGGGTTTTGTAGGTAACAGCAATAAGTTACACGGTCGTTTAGAAAACGGTATGCTGCACTTTGGTAATGTGAAAATTGAAGTCTCTAAGTTGGCTGCGAGTAGCAAGGATCGTTTGGAAAAGGAAATGAATGGGGATGTTTTAGCATTCTTCCGTCCGGATGCAGCTACAGTGATTTGTCCGAACGGAGCTAACCATTGCAATGAACTGAAAATTCCTGTGATTGTTCGCGATTTTCATTTTATGGGTAGTTTTGTTCGCATTTCTGTAGAGCTCAAAGAGCAGGCCGGGAAGTTGGTTAAAGTGAATATGACCGAGATCTCGCCAGACATTCAGTCGGGCTGCGAGGGCTATTTGGCAATTGGGGCTGAGGATTTAATGGTTTTTAAGGGTTAAAAATGAAACCTATTTTGCATATTTCCGATTTGCACGTTGAGCCGGTTGGGAAATTGGCCTATGCCAAGGCCAACACGGCTCGCCGCATGATTGAATTGACCGAATGGCTTAAACATCATGAAAGTGAATATGAGGCCATCGTAGTAACCGGAGACTTAAGTTGTGACGGCAATATTGATGCCTACCATCTGATTCGCGCGGTATTTTCATCACTGGGTCGTCCTAGCTTCATGGTTCCCGGTAATCACGATCGCAGAAAACCGTTTTTGGAATCGTTGAGTTCTTTCTGCCCCGGTTATTTCAGTGAGCAAAATTTAAGTTTTTCTGTGGACTTGGGTGATTACTTCCTATTTCTTTTGGATACGTTGCAGCCGGGCATTCACTGGGGGGCTGTGCCCGATGCGGTGTTAGATAAGTTGGAAACTGAACTTGAAAAAGTAAACAAACCGACGTTGGTTTTTTCACATCACACACCGGTCAAACCTGGAATGGGTTACATGGATGAGCCCTTTGGTAACGCTGAGCGTCTTCTAGACATTTTGAAACGCCACAAGAATGTGCGCATGTGCACGGGGCACCTACACCGTCCAGTAACCACTTTAACAAAGACAGGAACTGTCGTTGTGACTGCTCCGTCCGTTTCGCTGCAAATGCTCCTGGACTTGACGCCTAAAGGTGGTGATGAATTTGTATTTGAAACGCCGGGCTATGCGATGCATACCTTCTTGGAAGATGGTTGGGTGACTCATTTCGGTCAACTGCCTTTCCAGAGTGACTTCAGCGGCCCCTGGCCGTTTGTCAACACCATTAATCCAGACGAGTAATCGGATTAAAGTGCAATTTATTAAGGCGAAATAAAAATAATTAACAAACTACCACTTAAGAATAAAACAGAAGTGATGATCAAGCGGTCAAACTTCAAGCAGAGATTTGTTAAAATGAGCACGCCTGATGGGAGTTCGTAACCGTCTCGCTTCTGCCTGCATCTGTGGGTTTCCATGCGGACAGAAGGGATATTTCATCATGAGCCCAAAATAAAGGAAATTCAAGATGCTTTCAACTTGGGCTCTGTTGATGGTCGCTGTTGTGACTGAAATCGCTTGGGGATGCAGCCTCAAAGCATTATCCTACTTTTCACTTAGTCGATTTTTTGCACTTATACCTATAGCTCTCACTTGTGCGAACATGTATCTTTTAGCGCGTGTGATGAGGACTCTGCCTTCAGGACTCACATATGCCATTTGGACAACGCTTGGTGCTGTTGGTGTACTCGTAGCAGGTGCTTTACTCTTCAATGAAAGCCTTACTAAGGGACAAATTTTTTTTATTGGAGTATGTATCGTTGGTGTTGTCGGCCTGCACCTTTGCTCTAAAGGATAATTATTGATAAGTTAAAGGCACCTAAGGAGCAATATAAAAAAAGATGGCGCGTAGCACTCGCCGTCTCAAACTAATTTTTGAAACTCAGCAAGTTTGCTACGCGACAGTTTGTTAACTATTTTTACCGCGAGTTCCGTAAAGCCCCGCCATTAATGGCGGGGATATAAGGAACGCCAATGTCAATTGGCTAT